>CAZLEO010000069.1:0-35103 GCA_964558555.1 uncultured Rickettsiales bacterium
GGCTTTTGCCATCTTTCCCGGCACATTCGTCTGCATCCGGAACCCCGGCGGTCGGTAAATAAGCAAAACCAGACCTGACCAGGCGACGGATCCAGCGGTCGTCCACACCTACCCCCCGATCGCGACGCTTCCCCCCCGGATCCCCGACACAATCCGGCGACAGCCGCCTCGAACCAGTACTCCGTTGCAGTGGCGCGGGTGCGGATGCGACTGAGGAGACGCTACGCCCCTACCAGAGATACTCGGCGCAGTACACCGCCTCGGTGTAGTCGTCCTGGCAGCAGAACTCGGTGGTGAAGTTGTTGCCGGCGTTCTCGCAGATGAAGATGGACTCGCCCGACGCGTCGGCCTGGCCGAGATCCATGATGTACTCGATGTAGGCGGTCCAGTAGTCCCAGAAACCGTAGGCCGGGTCCCAGCCGTAGGAGTCGTTGGTCATCTGCCAGCCACCGCGCACGTAGCCGTAGGGCTCGCAGGGGTCGCCCGTGATCGGGTCCCAGGCCTCGCAGTAGTCGGAGACGTCATCCCAGAAGTTGATGTAGCAGTCCATGGCCCAGCCCTCGAGCTCGATCTCGAACTCGAACCAGCCCTCGGGGGTGTCGCCACCCTTGACGGACTCGACCGTCGGGGTGCACTCGCCGTAGAGCAGCGCCATGTTCATGTCGATCTCGCCCTCGTAGGCGGGCTGTTCGGTGTCGTCGTCGTCGCCGGTGATGTCGTCGTCGTCGTCAATGGACGAGTCGTCGTCGTCGACGGGGTCGCAACCGAATGCGACGAGCCCGAAACCCAGCAGCAGCGCGAGCAGGATGTAGGTGTACTTCATCTTCGTGGTTCTCCCTCGATGTGGTGGTGTGCCCCGTGCCGTTGCCGGCAGTACATCCAGCACTATCACTCGCGCACGGAGGTGTCACGCCCAAACGACGAAGCCGCCGGCCCCACAAGGGACCGACGGCTTCGTGGATTCGTAGCTATCCAGGCGCGATTACCAGAGGTACTCGGCGCAGTAGACGGCCTCGGTGTAGTCGTCCTGGCAGCAGAACTCGGTGGTGAAGTTGTTGCCAGCGTTCTCGCAGATGAAGATGGACTCGCCCGACGCGTCGGCCTGGCCCAGATCCATGATGTACTCGATGTAGGCGGTCCAGTAGTCCCAGAAACCGTAGGCCGGGTCCCAGCCGTAGGAGTCGTTGGTCATCTGCCAGCCACCGCGCACGTAGCCGTAGGGCTCGCAGGGGTCGCCCGTGATCGGGTCCCAGGCCTCGCAGTAGTCGGAGACGTCATCCCAGAAGTTGATGTAGCAGTCCATGGCCCAGCCCTCGAGCTCGATCTCGAACTCGAACCAGCCCTCGGGGGTGTCGCCACCCTTGACGGACTCGACCGTCGGGGTGCACTCGCCGTAGAGCAGCGCCATGTTCATGTCGATCTCGCCGGTGTAGGCGGGGGTGGCGTCGTCGTCGTCGTCGCCAGCAGAGTCGTCGTCGCCAGCAGAGTCGTCATCCTCGACGCCCGGGCATCCAAAGGCGATCAGCCCGAAGCCCAGCAGCGCAGCCAGCAGCATGTAGGTGTACTTCATTTACTTTCTTCTCCCACTGATTCCAGGTTTTCCCCTACGCCGGCCCAGGCGGTACCGGCACGCTTCAATCTCTACAGCCCGCGAATCTAGCACAGCGACCGTGTTGTGCACAGGGTACACTGGGGCCCGCGCGAGCTGAAACAGCTTGATAGCGCCTCTGAGCGCGGAGCACAAGTGAAAAGAACCCTGTTGCTGCTGGTCGTGTTGGCGCTCGGTTCGGCGGCCGGGTGCGCGCCGCGGTACACCGAACAGGGGCAGGCGTCATGGTACGGCCCTGGATTCGCGGGCAAGCGGACCGCCAGCGGCGAACGATTCGTGCCGTGCAAGCGGACGGCCGCCCACCTGACCTTGCCCTTTGGCACGCGGCTGAAGGTGACCAACCTGGACAACGGCCGCATCGTGCGGGTGAAGGTGAACGACCGCGGCCCCTACGTGGACGGGCGGATCATCGACCTGTCGCGCGGCGCTGCGCGGGTGCTGGGCATGATCAAGGCGGGGGTCGTGGAGGTGCGGATCGAGGTGGTGCGATACCCGACGGGCGAGTCTCCCTGACGGACCGGGGGGCGCCCGGACGGCTCAGAAGCCCGTCTCGTCGGTCGAGCTCTCCTCCGTCTCCTCCTCGTTGGCGAGCAGGTCCGGACGATCGGGCTCGACGTAGGAATCGCAATGGGACGCAGCCGCGACCTCCAGGCTGGCCGCGGCGCACCAGTCGTAGATCACGTTGCGGTCCTCGATCTTCACCACCTCCAGCGTGCGCTCGAACCGATCGAGGCACTTGGCGTGGTACTCGTTGGCGTCGTCCGAGCCCAGCTTGTCCCAGGTGACATCGTTGTCACCTGCGTCCGCCGAGTCCACGACGCACCCGTTGTAGAAGTCGGTGACGTTGTCACAGTAGGTCTGGCAGGGCTCGTTGCAGCCCATCGCCCACAGGCCCAGCAGCAGCAGGGCCATCCACACACAGTGGCGGGTCATTTTTTCAGATCCTCCTTCCGGCGGACCGCCTCGGCGAGGGCGGCCATCGTCTTGGGTAAACCAAATCCGTGGAGACGCAGGTCCTCGGCAAAGGACGGGACCCCATGGCATTCGAGCTTGCCGATGGGACCCTCGTTGCCGCGGGCCACGACACGATAGCGATAGAGGTCACGGATCCTGTATTGCATGTCGTTGTCCAGGGGTACGACCTCGGTGATGTGGGTGACCTTGCGGCTGCCGTCGGGGAACCGCGCGATCTGCACGATCATGTCGATGGACGAGGCGATCTGGGACCGCAGCGCGTGCAGCGGCAGCTCCACGTCGCTCATCATGCACAGGGTCTCGAGGCGCGCCAGGCAGTCGAAGGGCGCGTTGGCGTGGGTGGTGCTCATGGAGCCGCGGTGGCCCGAGGTCATGGCCTGGACCAGGTCCAGGGCCTCGGGACCGCGCACCTCGCCGATGACGATACGGTCGGGCCGCATGCGCAGGGAGGCGCGCAGCAGCATCCGCATGGTGACCTCGCCCCGTTCGAACTTGTCGGGGGGGCGGGTCTCCAGGGAGATGACGTGGGGCTGCTGCAGCTGCAGCTCGGTGCTGTCCTCGAGCACGAGGATGCGCTGTTCCTGCGGGATGGCCGCCGAGATGACGTTGAGCAGCGACGTCTTCCCTGATCCGGTGCCGCCGCAGACGATGATGTTGCGCGAGCTCATCACGCAGGCAGTGAGGAACTGGGCGGACTCGTGGTTGAGCGTGCCCAGCTGGATCAGCTTCTGGACGTGCATCACCTCGCGCTGGAACTTGCGGATGGCCAGGTAGATACCCTGGCGCGCCACGGGCGGCAGGATCACGGTGACGCGCGATCCGTCTGGCAGGCGGGCGTCCAGCAGGGGCTCCTCCGGGGTGACGGTCTTGCCCACGAACTGGGCGATGTTGCGCACGGCGGCGTCGAGGGCGGCCTCGTCGGTGAACCGCATCTCCGTGCGGTACAGCCGCCCCTGCTTCTCGATGTAGACCTCTTCCGCGCCGTTGACGAGGATGTCGGACACGGCGGCGTCGTGCAGCGCCGAGTGCAGCGGCGCCAGGTGCTCGCGCAGGGTCTGCGAGAAGATATCTTCGAGGGTGACCTGGTTCGTCATAGCTCCTCGAGCCTCGACGCGGCCTTGTCGTAGTACTGGAACCCGTCGCCCTGGGGCGCGATGGCCACCACCCGCTCGTACAGGCGGCGCGCCTCGTCCCGGCCGCGTTCGCTCCCCTCCTTCTGCGCCACGTACCCGTCGTTGTAGATGTCCTTGGCCACGGCCTCGAGTTCGGAGCGGCCGTCGGCGATCTTGGAGTGGCTCGGCCAGGCCTTGCGGCCGGCGCGCCACTCGAAGTTGGCCTTGGCGTATTTGCCGCGCTCGAAGGCGTCGCGACCCCGCCGGTAGCGGCATTCGGCCAGCCCCTTGCGGACGTCGTTGCGGCGCTCGCTCTTGCCGCCGCTGTCCATGCGGGTGACGTCCCGGTACGCGGTCTCCATCCGGTCCAGGGCCGTGTCCAGCTCCCCGGCGTCCATGGCCTTGCGGCCCGCCGAGTAGGCCCGCTCGATGCGGTCGATGCGACCCAGGGTGTCCTGCAGCTCCAGCTTCTGCGCCGCGTCCCCGGAGCTGTCGATGGCCCGCTCGAGCATGGTGCGCGCCTCGGAGACGTCGCCGCCGAGGTAGGTGTCCAGGGCCTTGTCCACCGTCTGGATGCTGCGCGGCGTGGCGGCCCGGGGGGTGTGCCCGTCATCGGCCGCTGCGGCCTCGGCCGCGGCGTCGGGATCGATCCCCTTGGCCCGGTCCTTCATCAACTTGCGGACCTTGCGGGGGCTGTCCACCGCCAGGATCTCACGGAGCTCGGCCAGGTCCTCGGACTCGGGCGCGTACGCCTCGGCGCGGTCCAGCAGCGGCGCGGCCTCCTCGAGCTCGCCCTTGCTCATGTGCGCGGCGGCCTCCTCGAGCAGCCGCGCGGTCTCGATACCCGCGGCGGGCAACACCAGCCCCTCGGCCTCCTCGTAGTAGCGCGACTTGGCCGGGATCTCCTTGTAGATCTCGTACGCGCGCTCGAAGAACCCCGACTCCTGGGAGTACTCGTACTCCTTCATCAGGATGGAGATGCGGTCCACCCGGTCGGCGTTCTCCCCCTCGACGCGGATGCTCTCGAGGTACTGGGAGGCTTCCTCGTAGTAGTCGTCGCCGGACTGGATCTTGGTGAAGTACGCCTCGGCGGTGTCCCAGTCCCCGGACTTGTAGGCCTCGACGCCCGCCTGGTACAGCGTGTCGGTGGAGGTCTCCTCGGTCTTGCCCAGCGGACCGATCATGTAGATGGCCGCCTGGGCGAGCACGGCGAGCAGGATCAGCGCGCCGGTGAACGCCAGGATGGCGAGCTGCCACTTCTTGAACCGCAGCCCGCCCACGGAGACCACCCCCTTGGTGGTGTCCTTCCGGGCCGTCTTGGTCTCGGGCGGGCCGATGTTCTGGATGGCCGATTCGGTCAAGGCCTCCATCTGGCGCACGGTGGACGTGGTGCGACCCGGCCGCTGCATCGCGCCGGGGACCGGGGCTCCCGGGGATGTGGGCGTCTCGCCCGGCACCGGCCGCGCCCGCGCCACGGGGAGGTCCGACACGGAGATGTCCGTGGCCTTGTCCGGCCAGCGGAACACCATGAGCACGCCGCCGACCTGCAGCCGCGTGCCGTCGTTGAGGGGAGCCTCGCCCACGTCCTGGCCGTCGACCCGGATGCCGTTGGTGGACCCGGTGTCGCGCACCAGGTAGCCGTCCCGCTCCATGTCCACGCGGCAGTGCGAGCGGGACACGAAGGGGTCGTCGAGCACGAGGTGGTTGCGGCTGCCCGCGCCGATGCTGACGCCGCGGTTGCCCACGGTGATCATGTGCCCCTTGCCGTCGCCGTCGATGATCTCGAGGTAGGCGCGGCTCGCCGCAGGGGTCACGCCGCTGTCCGAAGTGGGCGATGGCGGGGTGAAGTTTCGCGCCGGCGTGGGAGCGGGTTCGCCCAGCTGCACGGCGCGGGGTGCGCCCGGGGTCGGAGGCGCGCTGGCTTCTCCGCCCCCCCCGCTGAGGGGATCCTCGAGGTCGAGCTCGGGCAGGTCGTCCCGGGGCGCCACCGGCGCCACCGGCGCCACCGAGGGCGGCGGGTTGGTCGGAGGCGTGGGCGGGCGTGGGTCCGCCGCGGGGGCGGCGCCGTCGCCGTGGGTGGCGAAGATCAGCTCGTAGGGCCCCAGCCTCAGGCGATCGCCGGTGGAGACGACCACCTCGCCACCCATGCGGATGCCGTTGATCAGCGTGCCGTTGGACGAGCCGAGGTCCTGGACGATGAACTGGCCGCCGCGCGCCAGGATCTTGCAGTGGAACTTGCTGACCTGCCGGTCCCCCAGCACCAGGTGGTTGCGGCTGTCTCGGCCGACGGTGAACTCGTCCTTGTCGATCGGACGCACGAAGCTCCGACCGTCGGACGTGGCCACCGTGATCTGCGCGTTCATCTCCGTCGATCCTTCAGCGATTCGTCAATGGCCAGCAGCTCACGCGCCGCGTCCTGGTAGCGCGGGTCGCTCTCGTCGGCGATGAGTCGCATGATGAACTCGAGCTCCTCGCGGCCCTGCCGGTAGTCCCCGGCCCGCTTGAGCTTCTGGTAGTGGAACAGGGAGTCGCGGTACTTCTGCTCGCGCAGCTCCTCGGCCTCCTTGAGCTTGCCCTCCACCTCGGCCAGCAGCGGCGGCGGCGTCCCCATCAGCTGCAGGGTGGTCTGGGCCTCGGTGAGCTTGAGGATGGCCACCGTCAGGTTCTCGTCCTGCAGGTGATGCTCCTCCATCTTCTTGCAGCCCACGTCGAAGGCCTTCTTGGAGTCCGCCACCAGCTGGTTGTCCGTGCGACTGCCGCGGTCGACCACCAGATCCGGCACCTCGATGCCCACGGCGCGGCGGGTCGTGGGCGCGGTCTCCTCGCCGCCGAAGATGGCGTCCTTCCACGCGGCGAGGGCCATCAGCAGCATCAGCACCAGCAGCGCGGCCCGCACGGCGTTGTTCTGCAGTGGCCCCTTCTTCTTCTTCTTGACCTTCCTGGGGGTGGCCGGCTGCTCGCCAGTGTCCTGGATGGCCACGGACATGGGTTCGGGCGCCGGCGGCTGCTCCGGTGCCGCGCCGCCGGTGCCCAGGATCACGGCCTGGCCGCCCTGGGCCGGGGCCTTCTTCTGGCCCCCGCGCGGCAGGATTCGGGTGTGCTCGTCGTCGGAGCGGCCGGGCCCGGTGCGGGCCACCACCTCGGCCTTGCCGCCGGGGGGCATCGGCCTGGGCGGCCCCTTGGCCGCCGGGGGCTTGATCTGGTCGCGCGACATGACCCGCGTCTTTTCCTCGTCGGGCCGGCCCAGGTCGAGCTCGAGCACGTCCTCGGAGTCGTCCTCGGATTCACCCACCAGCACCGCCTGCATCGCCCCCGGCCCGGGCTGGCCACCCGGCTTGATCGCGGCCGGCGTCAGCGGCTCGAGGTCGGGCTCGCCCACGTCGATCTCGGCGGGCTCGTCCTCGCGGCGGCTGTCCAGGTGATCGAGGGTCGGTCCTTCCGCGTCCTTGCCGTCGGCCGGCGGGTCGAAGCGGAACTTGCTGTCGCACACCGACAGGGTGTCGCCCGGCCGGAGCTCCACGTTCGTGGCCTTCATGCCGTTGACGAAGGTGGGGTTGCGGCTGTGCCCGACCACCAGGATGGCGCGCTGCCCCTGGCGGTGGATGGCGCAGTGGACCCGGGACACGGCGGGATCGGTCAGGCAGATCTCGCAGCCCGGATCGCGGCCGATGCGCACCACGGGCAGCCGGAAGGTGACCATGGGGCCCTTCCCGGACGCATCCAGGATCTGCACCTTGACGGGGTGAGTCGCTCTCGCTTCGGTCACATCAGCTCCCCGTTCATGTACCGGACGATGAGCGGTCCGAACATGGTCAGGAACACCGCCACCAGGATCAACAGCAGCGGGAACAGGATCTTGATGGTCGCCTCTGCCGCGATCTTCTCCGCCCGCTGGGTCCGCTTGAGGCGGTTCGCCTGCGCCTGGACCTGCAGGATACGCGACAGGGGCGTCCCCATGGCTTCGGCCTGCACCACGGCGCCGACCACCGAGGTGAGGTACTCGGACTGCACGCGGTCCTTGAGGTTGTTCAGCGCGTCCTTGCGCGTCACCCCCAGCTTGATCTCCTGGCGGACGTAGTGCAGCTCCTCGATCAGCGGCCCGGTCTGGCTCTCCTTGTTGACCACGGACTCCAGCGCGGAGTTGAAGTCCAGGCCGGCGCCCAGGCTCAACGACAGCAGGTCGAGGACGAACGGCAGGTGCCGGTTGATCGCGGTGAGGCGCCGCACGATCATGTCCTCGAGGTACAAAAACGGCATGTAGGCGCTGAGCATGCCCGGGATGATGGCCAGCAGCGGGTTGACCTCGTTGAGGCCCACCGCGGTGAACGCCATGCCGAACATCAACCCGAAGATCCCCGCCACCACGCAGCAGGCCATGAACTCGTCCGGGGTCAGACCGCCGGGATACCCGGCCCGGGCGAGGCGCACCGTGAGGTTGGCCCGCCACTTGGGCAGGTTCATGCCCTCGATGTAGTAGGTGGGGATGAAGATCAGCACCCGCAGCATCACGTAGGCGGGGCTCTCCTTGGCCAGCTTCTCGCGCTTGAAGGCCACGAAGCCCTTGCGCGGCGCGCCTTCCTCGTAGTCCTCCGTCGGGGCGAACGCCTTCACGAGGAAGTACACCGCCCAGAAGAGTACGAACGCGCAGAACAGGCCGTAGAAGAACAGCATCAGATGTCCGCCGCCAGGATCCTGCGGATCATGAACACCCCGACCGCCTCGAAGCCCAGGATGAGGAAGATGATGACGTAACCCTTGGGATCGGCGAACAGCTCGCCGATGTAGTCCTGGTCGATGAGGTACACGGCAAACGCGAACGCCATGGGCATGCCGCCGATGACCCACCCCTGCATCTTGCCCTGGGAGGTCATCGTCTTGATCTTCTCCTCGAGGCGGAAGATCTCGCGGATCGCCTCCGAGGTGTCCTCGAACACCTGGGGGACGTTGCCGCCGTGGACCCGGGTGATCAGGATGCCCGTCATCACCATGTCGAAGAACCGGCTCTTGAGCCGGTCGCTCATCTTGACCAGCGCCTCCTCCAGGGTCAGACCCAGCTTGTGCTCCTTGAGCATGAGCCGGAACTCCTGGTTGATGGGGGGCTCCATGGAGTCGGACACCACGCCCATGGCCTGGGTCAGCACCAATCCAGCGCGCATGGAGTTGGCCATGGACTGCAGCGCGTCGATGAGCTGCAGGTCGAACTTCTCCATGCGCTTGGCGCGCGCGCGACGCAGCAGGAACGCGGGAATGAAGTAGGACGCCGCGGCCGTGACCCCTCCGCCGATCCAGCCGACGAAGTAGGACACGGACAGGAAGATCAGCACCACGCCGGTCATGTGCGCCCAGAAGATCTTGCGCGGCGAGTAGTCCATGTACAGGTCGTCCATCTGGATGGCGACCCACGACACGTACCGATCGTAGAACTGGTCGAGCTTCTCGGTGAGCCAGGGGCCGTTGAGCAGCACGACACAGAGCATGGTGAACAGGAAGCCCATCACCACGAGGATCAGAAACGGCGTGGAGGTCAGCACTAGAGGAACTCCCCGTCGGCGATGATGCCCCGGGAGACCAGATCCGGGATGAACGTGGGGATGTAGCCCGTGGTGCAGGTCTCGCCCAGCACCGCGCCGTCCTCGTCCAGCCCCTTGCGGCGGAACGAGAAGATGTCCTCGACCACGTACCGGCCGTGGTCGTCCAGGCGCGAGATCTCGGACACCTGGGTGATGCGCCGGCTGCCGTCGCTGAGGCGTTCCTGGTGCACCACGAGGTCCAGGGCCGAGACGATCTGGTGGCGCACGGCGGCGATGGGCAGCTCCATGCCGCTCATCAGCACCATGGTCTCCAGGCGCGCCAGCATGTCCGTGGGCGAGTTGGCGTGGCCCGTGGTCAGGGAGCCGTCGTGGCCCGTGTTCATGGCCTGGAGCATGTCCAGGGCCTCGCCGCCGCGACACTCTCCGACGATGATGCGGTCGGGACGCATGCGCAGGGCGTTCTTGACCAGATCACGGATGGTGAACTCGCCGCGGCCCTCGATGTTGGGCGGCCGGGCCTCGAGGCTGACCACGTGCTCCTGGTCCAGGCGCAGCTCGGCGCTGTCCTCGATGGTGACGATGCGCTCCTTTTCCGGGATGAACGTGCTCAGCACGTTGAGCAGCGTGGTCTTGCCGCTGCCGGTGCCGCCGCTGACCATGACGTTGCGGCGGCCGCGCACGGCGCGCTGCAGGAAGCGGGCGATCTGATCGGTCATGGTGTTGAACGCGATCAGATCGGCCATGGTCAGCGGGTTCTTGCGGAACTTGCGGATGGTGATGCAGGGCCCGCGGATGGCCAACGGCGGGATGATGGCGTTGACGCGGCTGCCGTCCTTGAGGCGCGCGTCCACCAGCGGTGACGACTCGTCGATGCGCCGCCCCAGGGGGGTGACGATCCGCTCGATGACCGCGCGGATGGCGTCGTCGGTGGTGAACGTCTTGTCGCTGAGGGTGATGGCCCCCTTGCGCTCGATGTAGATCAGGTCCTTGGTCACGACCATGATCTCGGTGATGTCGTCGTCGGCGAGGAAGTCCTCCAGCGGGCCCAGGCCGAGGGCCTCGTCGAGCACCTCCTTGACCACCAGATCGCGATCCACGTGGCCGGGGACGGGCACGTCGCCCAGACGGATGATGTCCTCGAGGGCCTCCTTGGCCTGGCGGAACACCTCCTGGTCCCCCAGGGCCTCGATGTCCAGCCGCTTCAGATCCAGGTGCTGCAGCAGCGTGTCGTGCAGCTCGCGCTTGGTCTGCAGGACCGGATCCTGGGCGCGCTCCTCGGCGATGGACGGGCCGCCCACGCGGGCGTCCGCGGACACCAGGCTGGCGGAGATGCGCACGTCGCCGAGGACGATGTCGTCGCCCTCCTTGAGCATCACGTAGGAGTCGATGGGCTGACCGTTGACCCAGGTGCCGTTGACGCTGGCGTCGATCAGCGACGCCTCCTCCTCGTTGAAGAAGATGCGGGCGTGCTGGCGCGACACCGCGGGCGAGGCGAGCACCACCTCGTTGGCGTCGGGATCGCGCCCGACGCGCACCGGGGAGACGTCGTAGACCCGCTCCTGCGGGTGGCCGTCGGGTCCTGGGAAGCGGATTCTCAGCATCGCCGGTTTCCGGTCGTTCCTCCGTCGCGATCCATCACGGCCACAGGCGCATCTCGCGGTAGCGCTCGATGTTGCGGTCGATGAGGTCCTGGTTCTCCTGGCCGTCGGGCTCGATCAGGTACGGGGTGACGAAGATGACGCTGTCGGTGTCGGACCGCGCCAGCTCGCGGGTGCTGAAGAAGGCGCCGAGCAGGGGCACCTCCGAGATCCACGGCAGCCCCCTGACCTCCCGCACCGTCTGGTGGCTCACCACGCCGGCCAGCGCGAGGCTCTGGCCCTCCTTGAGCAGCACCGTCGTTTCCTGCCCCTTCTCGGAGAAGTCGTAGAAGTTCGAGCCCTTCTCGATGATGTCGCGGACCATGTAGTCGACGGCCATCTCCACGTTGTCGCGGCGGTCCACCCGCGGGGTGACCTCGACGGTGATGCCGTAGTCCTTCTCCGCGACCCCCACCGAGTTCGCCGTGGCGATGGGCAGCAGCAGCAGCCCGCCGTAGCGGTAGGTACAGGTCTCGCCGTTGACCACCGTGGCCTCGTGGCTCTCCCAGACGCGGGTGAACGCCTGGGTGGCGTCGAAGTTGATCATCGAGTCGAGATTGACCGTGGGGCCGTTGCGGATCACGTCCACCCAGTCGAAGACCATCTCGGCCATGTTCCCCGAGAGGTTCATGCCGTACTCCTTGGCCTTCTCGCGGTCCACCTCTACCAGGTCGAAGGCCACGCGGAACATGGGCTTGAGCTCGACGATCTTGGGATCGACCCGCACCAGGGACGCCACCAGTTCGAACGCCGAGGTGATGTCCTCGACTCGCTTGCGGTCCACGTCGGTGTAGACCTCGCCGTCGATGAGCACGCGCCCCGCCGCCAGGGACACGTTGATGCCCTCCACGTCGATGAGCAGGTCCTCCACGAGGTCCTTGAGCTCCTCGAGGCTGTCCTCGGTGTACACGGTGATCTTGTAGACGGTGCCGCCCACCGTGACCGTGGAGTACCCCGCGGCGATGGCCTTGAGCACGATGTTGTTGCCCTTGGACAGCACCTTGACGATCTTCTCGTTGCCGGGGATGACCGTGGTGTGCTCGGTCACGGTGATCACGTGCGTGTCCCCGATCTTCATGCTCAGCCGCTCTTCCTCACGCGCCTGCGCGAGGCTGGCGATGAGCAGGACGGCCAGGGCGACCAGTAGTGTGGCTCGGTGCTTCACGTGGACCTCAGCGGATGATGGTGATGTTGTCGTTGCGCTTCTTCTGGATGGTGTTGCGCTTCTTCTCGCCGAAGATGTCCTTGAAGTCCTTGGGCGGCAGGGCCACTTCGGTGGTGATGTCATTCTCGTTGCGCAACGTCAGGGAGATCTTGCCCTTGTCGATGGAAAACGTCAGCAGCTCCGCCTCCTCCGGCGTGACCAGCACCGTCACGGTCTGGAACCCGCGGCTCTTGGTCTCGTCGTCGATGGACCGCATGTCGCTGCCGAGCTGGGCCCCCACCGCGAGCACGGTGACGTTCTGCAGCAGGGTCAAGGTGATCCACGAGCGGGTCTCGGGCTTCATGAAGGTGCCCAGGATGTCCACATGGTCGTTGGGGGCGAGCAGCCCTCCCAGGGAGCTGGTCCGGTCCACGGGGATCGCCAGGGCGCGCCACCCTTCCTTGACCACCTGATCCAGCTTCACGTCGGTGCGCGGGTCGGCGAAGTCCGTCCACAGCAACACCTGGCCGGCGCGGATGGTGTGTCCGGTGCGCTGGCCCGTGATGCGCTCCCACTCGTTGAGGTACACCGACTGCGGGTGCACGTAGGACTCCGGGACCTCGAGCTGCATCAGCATGTCGTGCGTGATGGGCTTGTCCTCGGGGATGTCGTACTTGGCCGCCACCAGCGAGACCTTCTCCCCGGCCACGCCGTACTTGGCGGCGAGCTGCTGCGTGTAGATGTACAGCAGCAGCACCGCGAGCACGGCCAATCCGAACGACACGAACAGGATCTTCCGCCGGTTGGAGGGCATTCCCTTGGACTTGTCCGTACTTTCGGCCACGAGACCTCCACGTTGCAGGTCCGCACGCGCGGGCGCGGGCAGCAATAATCCAGAAGCTCCAGGAAATCGCTCCTGACTCGAAGCTCCAGGTCTTCGCTTCGACTCAGGGAGCGAGGGTGCCGGGCGGTCCGGTCACGACCACCGATGCGACGGTGGTGGCGGACCCGAGATCCTCGCTGACCGTGACGTGGCACTGTTGGCGCCCCCGCACGAACAATCGCGAGGAGGAACCTGACGCGTTCACGGACCCGACCCTGGGGTCTTCCGCCCAATCGTACTGCGGGAGGTGGGTAGAATAGAAGTCCAGGACGGCGCCTTCGCCCATACGGGTCTGATATTGGGCCATGTAGACGGCCATCTCGGGCCGCTCCTGGACGAAGGACAACAGCCTCACGTCGCCGCCCATTCGGGGTACGTCGGGGGGATCGACACCGGCCGCGTCGGTCTGTCCGTCCGTCTGCACGTCGCGCACGTCGAAGTCGTGAGCCGGCCAGCCCGTCATCACCGTGGTGTCCAGCGCTCCCGGCGGCCTCAGGGCGTACACGAACTTGGCCTCGCCCAGATCGGTGATCCTGCCGGACTGCACGAAGGATTCCGCGCGGCGGTTCATCTCGTCGATGAAGCCCGGGTCCTCGGGATCCGGCAGGACGAGGGTGCCGAACACGCCCCAGTAGTCGTTGCCCTGGCGGATGGATCGCTGGGTCGCCAGGAGGTTGGCGTCGGCCATCAGGGCGTCCCAGTTCATCCCCTCGATCGGGGGATGCTGCTTGCCCTCCGGCATCAGGTCCACCGGCTTGCCGGAGTACAGGTTCTGGTAGTAGTCCAGGATCTCGTCCACGGACCGCCAGTCGTCCTCCACCGTGTAGTAGATGCGGTTGCCGTTGAGCTCGGCTGTCTGGACGGCGCCAGGGTCCACCTGCAGCTCCCACACGGACGGTACGCCGGCGAATCCGCCGCCCAGGTTCTGGTACACGGTGGCCTGCGCGGGGGGCGCCAGCGGCGAGTTGCTGTGGCCGAACCAGAACACCGCCGCGGCAAAGCACGCGATGGCAGCCACGCGCCAGGTGCGGTCCAGGACGCGCCTCATCCGCCCTCCTCGGCGCTCAGATGCACCAGCTGCAGAGTCCGTAGATCTCATCGTATGCCCATGCGTCCAGGTAGGCCTCGTAACCGAACAGGACCACGTCCCCCTCGATCTCCTCGTAGTCCCAGTTGCCGATCAGCACCTCGTGTCGTCGAGTGATGGTGTAGTTGCCCAGGAACGGTAACAGCGACGTGCCCATCGGCTGATCGACGCGAGCCTGGTAGCGGTCGTCCACCTGGGCGATGCCGGACGCCACCATGGTGGCGATCTGGCTGTAGTTGAAGAAGCTCATCGGGTTGGGCAGTCCGCCCGGGTCCGGCAGGCTCGTGAAGATGGTGGGGTTGAAGTTGTCCCCGCTGAGCAGCTGCAACGATCCGTTGGTGAAGCTGCCGGAGATGCTGGCCCCGTCCAGGCTGTACACGTTGTTCGCCTGTGCCACGGCCGTGCCGAGGTTGTGGGTCTCGTCGTGCCGGCCGGTCTTCCACGCCACGTAGCGCGCGGCGATCTGGACCTGCTGCTCCTTGTAGAACGCCTTGCCGAAGTAGATGACCCCCAGCATCAGCAGCAGCCAGATGGGTAGGGTCACGGCGAACTCCACCAGCGCCTGGCCCCGGAGGTCGCGGTGCAGTCGTCGAATCGGGAATCTCACGTGCCCTCGCCTCCTGTCAGTGGGTGATCATCGTCTGGGTGAGGTCGCGGAACATGGCGAAGAAGACCGAGATCTTGGCCGCGGCCGTCCCGTCGGGCCATGGCAACCCGTCCGTGCCGTACAGGTACGACGTGACCAGCAGCGGCATCTCGCCCAGCTCGGTCACCGGCGATAGCCGCGCGTGCCACCGGGGCGTGAACATGGACGCTTCCTCGATGTTCACCACCTCGGCCTGCGCCAGGACGATGGTCCCGAACGCCTCGTTGTAGGTGTTCTGGAAGTGGCTCGACAGCAGCACGGCCTGGCCCTGCTCGGTGGAGTCGTACCCCACGGCCACGTACTTGGCCGACTCGTCGAAGTCGTCCTCGAGCAGCAGCGGCACGGACTGGCTGGTGTCGGTGTAGATGTTGAACGTCGAGGCGCCCGCCACGCACTCCACGCCGTAGGCCGCGTCCACCGACATGTTGAAGAAGGTGTTGGCCTGCGACAGCGGCGCCATCTTGCCCATGAGCATGTGGAACGGCATGGACTGGGTCGGGCTGCCCAGCGGGCCCTGGGCCCAGTGGGGGTACGACGCGTAGGCCGGCCCGTACGCCTCGCTCTGGTACGCGGTGATGGCGAACATCAACATCACCCCGGTCACCGCCGGGTTCCACCACGCCTCGTAGCCCCCGGCGCTGCCGTTGGCCATGGTGTCGCACAGGTCGTGGTACTCCCCCTCCTGCAGCGGCATCTCGTTGGGCCAGACGAATGCGTAGTCCAGCCCGTTGGTCTGACCGATGGTCGAGCCATCGGTCATGGCCATGGCCTGGAAGCCCTCGCGTATGGTGTCGGCCACCTCCGAGAGCTGGCCCATCCTCTCGAAGACGAAGTCCATCAGACTCCATATCTCGATGAGGATCATCACCTCCACGAATGCCGTGTTCCAGACCTCCTTGATCGACTGGAAGCACTTCCCGGGATCGGGTGAGCAGAAGATGTTGCAGTAGCAGGCCACGCCGTCGCTGGCGACCTGCGCCGCCTCGGCCGTGGCCCAGGGGATGGCGGCGATGAAGATGGCCTCGGCCAGCAGCATGCTCTGCATGATGTTGGTCATGGCGATGAGGTTCATGCCACGGGCCTGCCAGGTGGCCGCGCTGACCGCCGCCGCGTCCACGGCGTTCTGGCAGGTGACCTTGTGGCTGAGGTTGCGCCCGTTGTTCAGCATCAGGATGACGAAGGCGCAGATCAGGAAGCCGGTGAGGGCGACGAACGCCATGGACTGCCCGCCGTCGTCGCGGTGCAGGCGGCGCACGACCCGCTCGATGGAACGTCGGAAGATCACGGCGTCTCCAGGGTCAGGGTGCAGGTGGCGTTGATGTCGATGTAATTGCCCGGCGCGCCCTCCATGATGGCGAAGTCGGGCGGAAGGTTGTCGTAGTGGTCGATGATCTGCGCCGCCGCCGGGATCTGCAGGTGGAAGCAGTGCGAGACCATCGTGGTGATGTCCGCGTGGGGCGGGAAGTCCACGGTGTCACCCGCGCCACCCACCTCGCTCACCCCGCCCGGGCCCTGCTGGACGAAGGTGACGTTGGTCAGGGCGTAGGCGTAGGCGTAGCGGTCCGCGTAGTCCATGGCCAGCGGCGCCCCCGGGATCAGCGCCAGGAAGCTGCCGATGGCGGTCATGATGTCGTTGACCACGGGGCCGACGACCGGAAGGCCGGCCAGCACGCGGCTGGCCCGGCGCGAGATGGGCACGCAGGCGATGGCCGCAGAGGCCTTGATGTTGGAGAACTTGTCCTCGCCGGTGCTCATGGTGATCCGGCCCGCTGGATCGCCGCCGTCGATGTCCTGCGGGATCCACACGATGGCGCTGCGGGCCGCGGCGTAGGCCGCGTACAACGTCACGCCCTTGCCGTTGTACATCAGCCCCATCTGGGCCACACCGAAGGTGGCCAGCCACAGGGCCCAGAACACGATGACGAATTCGGTGATCGCCTGGCCCGCCTCGGCGCGGCGTAGCCGCTTGAGGCCGCGCAGGGGGGAGTCGGCTCGCCCCAGCAGGTTGACCATATGCCCGACGAGCACCACCAGCAGGCCCACCCCCAGGGAGATCCCCACGGCCAGGCCGGTCGGTGCGCCGGTGAAGCTCACCTCCGCCGTCATCCCGGGAGCGAGATCCATGGGACCGGTCAGCTGAGACTCCGCCGTCGGTGCGAACAGTCGGATGGCCAGGAAGCACACCCCGGCGGCCACCACGAACGTGATCGAGACCTTCTTCATTGCTGGCATGTATGCGCCCATATTCCCGCGATCATCTTATAAGGATGGGGCGCGATCCGTGGGTACTTTTTACGCTTTCCTGAAACCCCTTCACCATGGGGTTCATTAGGGAGGGCTCGGCCGGTGGCCTCGCCGTCGACGGTCGGTTGTCGACGGTCGACGGTAGGGTCATTCCAGGGAGATGAGGCCGAGCTCGACGCAGAGGAACAGCGCGGAGAAGGCCTCCTCACGACCTTCCTCCCAGTAGGAACCGAGGGCGTCGGAGACCTGGGAGCGGTCGGGGAGCTCGGCGAGGAGGCGCTCCTCGCCGGGCATCAGGGGGAGCTGGTGATGCAGGGAGGAGGGGGCGAGGACGGCCTCCTTGTCGCGCACCTGGTAGAACAGCCCCTCGATGAGGGCGGGATCTCCATGGCTGCGGACCACGAAGGCGACGGCCTGGGCGAGGTCCACGCCGGGGGCGCCGGCGCGGGGGGCGCGGCGGGTGTCGTGGATCACCAGCTCACCGTGGGGCCAGTCGAACGGCGCGGCGAGGGTGCGACGGGCGCGGCGGCGCATCAGGCGGGCCACCTGGCCGGCGGTGAGCAGGCCGCGATGGCGCAGGGCGTCCAGGGTCTTGCGGTCGTCCTCGACGATCTCGACGGTGTCGAGGTCCTCGGTGCTGAGCAGGTCCTCCTCGCGCAGCAGCTGTCGGGCCATGGCCGGGACCGAGGCTGCGTGGGCCTCGAAGACCTGCCCGTCGGCCACCTCGAGTACGGCCGCGTCGTCCTCGTGCCACAGGCTGACCCGCACCACGCGGGGGCGGTTGGCGAGTTCGAACAGCAGGGGGCCCAGCTCGAACAGGTGAAAGCTGCGCCGCTCGACGCGGGTGGGCCGACGAGGCAACAGGGAGGCGCATTCGGACAGGGGGCGCCACGCGCCCTTCTCGAACGCCACGAGGGCGCAGGGGTCCCGCAGCCGGACCAGCTGCTGCTCCATCTCCAGCAGGCTCAACGGCCCCAGCGCCTTGCCGCCGGCGAAGAGGAACGCGCCACCGCCGACCGGGGCCGGAGTGGGTGCCGACGGGGCGGGTTCGTCCGGGCCGTCGGACGTCTCATGCAGGTCGATGACGCTGGGATCGAAGATCTCCATGTCCACGTCTTCGGAGTCGGCGGAGCGCGCCTCGCGGGCGCGCCGGTCCAGCGACGCCTCGTCCAGGCCGCCCCGCGGCTCGAGCTCGCCGCTGGACTCCAGGGAGGACGCGTCCCGCTCCCAAGGGGCCAGCGGCATGGACTCGTCACCACCCCACGAGGGGTTGGTGTCGGGCACGGCGTAGGTGGGGGTGGCGCTGGGCGCCATCTCCAGCGTGGGCAGGGTGACCCCTGCCTCGTCGTCGTCCTCGTCGTCCTCGGACCACGGGTGATCGAGGGAGGCGCGCGGATCGGGCAGGTCCTCCATGCCCTCGGCGACCGCATCCCAGCTCGGGTGCAGCGGCGCCCAGTCGTCCTCGGCCCCGTCAGGGGCGTCGTCCCGGGAGACCGCATCGAACGCGGCGGCCACGCCAGGGAGGGACGGCTCGTCGAAGGGGTCTCGGGCGGGCGCCGGCGCCGGCGAGGGCGGCGGGGCCACCTCGCACACCCGGCGCACCAGCGCCGCGAGGTCCTCGGCCGCGGGCGGCCCATCCCGCCGCCGCAGGAACCCGACCAGCTCCTCCAGCAGCACGTCTGCGGACGCGTAGCGCGCCCCCGGCTCCGCGGCCAGGGCGCGGGCGACCAGCGGCGAGAGGTCGCCCAGCGCAGCGGCGGCTTCGGGCACGCGGGAGGCCGGATCGAAACCATCGGACAGCGCCACGGCGAGATCGCCCGGGCTGTCGTGGGTGTACACGGGTTGCCCCGACAGCAGCTGGTACAGCAACGCGCCGAGGGCGAACACGTCGGAGCGGGGGCCTGCCCCTTCGCCACCGGCCACCTCGGGGGCGGCGTAGCGCAGCTGTTCCATCTCCCGGCCCCACTGCCGCGACGGGGGAGCCAGGGAGACGGCCCCGGCGGTGTCCACCTCGATGCGCCCCGGGCGGATGTCGCCGTGGACCACCCGGCCCCACAGCCCGCTGTCCAGGGGGCTGCCCGGCGAGTAGTCCAGGTCCTTGATGGTCTCGGCCACCACGTGCACGGCGACGGCGGACGGGATCTCCAGGCCCTCCCGGCGACAGGCGTCCAGGACCCAGGCGAGCTCCACTCGCGTCGGCGCGGTCATCACCACTCGAACCTGAACAGGGTCAGGCTCTCCAGGGAGGCCCAGAGGGTCCCCAGGGCGATGGCGATGCCGAAGGGGATCTTCTGGCTGTTGGCGGGATCCAGCTTGCGGGTCTGCACTGGCAGCGCCCAGGTGATCATCGTCCACAAGGCGTTGCGCAGGCCGCGCCACAGCACGCCCTTCCACAGCATGACCGACACGGCGACCACGCCGCCGACGAGGATGGTGTGGAACAGGCCTGCGACGATCAGCGGATAACCCATGATGGCGCCGGCCGCGGCCATCAGCTTCACGTCACCGCCGCCCATGCCCTTGAACAGGAAGAGGATGAAGAACGGGATGAAGCCGATGGAGAACCCAGCCGCGTGCCAGCCCAGCTCCTCGACGCCGCCGGACACGCCGGCCAGCACGAGCCCGAGGACGACCGCAGGGTAGGTGATCTGGTTGTAGATCTTGCCGGTGGCCAGGTCACTCGCGGCGCAGAGGATCATCACCCCGTAGAGCAGCACCTGTTCGGCCACGTCGAAAGCCAATACTGAACTCCACGGTGAACTCGAAAAAGCTGCACGGGGCTTGCGCCACGCCTGTGCTATGCTTTCTTCGCACGCATAGTAAGGCAAGGTATCACAGGTGACCTGGCAACGTTCCACGACAGCCCCCGCCCTCATCCGCGACGCGGAATCGGGCCAGGCCATGGTGGAATACATCCTGGTCGTGGCGGTGGCCATGGTCGGCCTGTTGATCGTGCTGGACGCGCTGGTGAGATCGGCGCTGCAGTACTACGAGATGCAGGCCATCTGGATCTCGTTGCCCATCATCTGATTGCATCGCCGGATATCCGGCTGGAGGACGACACATGGAGGCACTGAGGAGACTTCACCGGGACGAGGCCGGGCAGGGAATGACGGAGTACATCCTGATCGTGGTGTTCATCGCCATCGCGGTCCTGATCGTGCTCGGAATCTTCCGCGACAACATCAAGCAGCTCTTCCGCGGCACCAACGCCGAGCTGCAGAACGTCGACGTATCGCCGTCGCCCTAGCTTCTCCGCGTCCCGCACCGCGGGCCCGGAGGTGACGTTTGCCCTGCGGCCCGCGGACGGGGTGGGATCCCTCACCCCGGCGGCGCCCACGATCGGATAGCGGCGCCGCTGTCCTCACGTATCGGCTACAATGTGCCCGGCGTCCAGGGCGGGCGTGCGTCCTGCTCGCCCGACGCGGAGTGAGGCCTAGTTGAGCGCAGGGCAGACGAGCAAGCCGCTACACGCCCCCGGCACCCCGGAAGGCTCGGCCCCCACGACCCTGGCCTCGACGGTCTTCCAGTCCGACGACTTCCTGTCCAAGCGGTACGACCTCATCCGTCAGATCGGCGAGGGCGGCATGTCCGCGGTGTACCTGGCCCGCGACCGGCAGCTCGACCGCCAGGTCGCGGTCAAGGTCATGCTGCCGTTCGACGACGAGGACGCCGAGACCTTCACCATCCGCTTCGTCAACGAGGCCCGCATCCTCGCGCGCCTCAACCACCCCAACATCGTCCACGTGTACGACTTCGCGGCCACCGAGTCGGGGCTGCGGATCATCATGGAGTACGTGGAGGGGCGGACCCTGTACGAGCAGGTGTCCGACGACGGGGCGCTGCCCGAGGCGGACGTGGCCGCGGTGGCGTGCGAGGTGCTCGACGCGCTGGACGTGATCCACGCCGAGGACGTGATCCACCGGGACATCAAGCCCGGCAACGTGATGCTCGACCCCCGCCGCCGGGTCAAGGTGATGGACTTCGGCATCGCCATGACCGACGCCGGCGACGACGACCGCACCACCGAGAGTTCGGTGGTCGGCACGATGAAGTTCATGGCCCCGGAGCAGTCCCGCGGCGAGACGGTGACGGCGCGCGCCGACCTGTTCGCCGTGGGCGCCACCATGGCGTACATGCTGCTGGGCAACCTGCCCCAGATCCTCAGCCCCAGCGACCTGCCGCCGCGGCTGCGGCCCGTGCTCGTGCGCGCGATGGCCGCCGACCCGGCGGCGCGGTACGCCTCGGCCCTGGAGATGCGCGAGGCCATCCGGGCGGCCATGGCCGCGGATCCGCCGGCGCCGCCGCGCCGCAAGAGCCGCCTCCTGCCCCTGGTCATCCTGGGGGTGCTGGGGCTGGGCGTGGGCGTGGTCCTGGCCGGCCTGCTGCTCGCCTGGGAGCTGCTGGGCAGCGAACCCGCCCCCCCCGTGGCGCCGACCGGGTTCGCGCCCCCCGAGGTGATCATCGGCGAGGAGGACGAGGAGATCCTCATCGAGGACGGCGACGAGATCGCGGTGGAGGAGGTCGCCGGAGAGCCGACGAACGAGGTCCGCGTGTTCGAGGTGGCCGGGCCGCCCACGGCCGAGGAGGTCTCGGAGCCCGCCACCGCGGCCGAAGCGCCCGGGCCCGACGAACCCATGGTCACCAAGGCCACGGCCGCGCCGCCCTCCATCAAGCACCGCGCCCTGCGCGAGGTCCCCGAGGGCGACCCAGCCCGCTTCGAGGTCCGCGTGGTGGGGGACCTGACCTACGAGGTGTTCGTCACCTACTGCAACCCGCACGGCGACAACTGGCGCACCATGGAGCTGCGCTACCGCGGCGACGAGCTGTACACCGGCAACCTGCGCATCGGCGGCGATATCGCCGAGGGCTTCTCCTACTACATCAACGTGATGGAGGTGGGAGGGTCGGGGCAGATCTACAGCCGGGGGACCACGGCCGAGCCCTTCGACGTCTGGGTCCGCTGACCCGACCTCAGCGCGGAACCCGCGCGTGTCCCAGGAACACAGGGATGTACAGCCAGCTGCCGCGGCCGGCGTGGGAGAGCTCCGCCAGCAGCGCCTCGTCGGACTCCTCCCAGGCGCCGGTGCGGCGCAGGGTCTGGGCCTTGAACGAGAACGCGATGTCCACCAGGTCGCCGAACGGCAGGTGGTGGGACGACAGGGGGAACACCTCGGTGCGGGCGCCCTCGAAGCCGGCCTCGTCCAGGTAGGACACCAGCTTGCGGCCCACGTGGCGATCGCCGCCGAGCTGCGCCTGGGCGGCCGCCACCCGCGCCTGGAACGACGCCAGCCCGGCGGGTTCGGGGTGGATCACGACCCCGGCGTCGTCCACGTCGAGCAGCGCGACCGTCCCACCGGGGGCGATGACGCGCCGCAGCTCGGCCATGGTGCGCTGGGGATCGGACAGGTGCTGGGTGAGGAAGCGCGCGTACGCGAAATCCACCGCCCCGTCCTCGACGGGGATGGAGTCCCCAGTGCCCTCGAGGAAGGTGCACCGCTCGCCCATCCCCAGCTGGTCGGCCCGTGACCGCGCCCGGCGGCGCAGCCTGTCGTCCGGATCGACGCCCGTGACCACCGACGTCGGGAACGTGCGTGCCAGCAGCGTCGTGGTGACCCCCGGGCCCGAGCCCAGATCCAGGATGCGGTCGCCGTCGGTGCACCCGACGCGCTTGAACCACACCGCCTCGAGCTGCTGGGCGATGGACGCCTGCTTCTCCAGCCGCTCGAGCTCGGACACGGTGTCGTCGAGCGCCCCGATGGAGTACGAGCTGGTCTGATCCACGCTCTCGGTGAGATCGGGCCCCAGCGGGCGCGGGTCGAGGGGGATACGCTCCGGGTTGCCTCGATTGAGGCCCACCACCCGGTGGTTCATGGCGTCGAGGCGCCAGGTGAGCACCGACATGAGGTTGTTGCGCACGCGGATGCCCAGGCCGGGGTGCTTGCGCTCCACCTTCTCGGCCAGATCCGACGGCAGCAGCATCACCTCCGAGTCCTCCACCGCCACCAGGAACGCGCTGCGGCCGTCGGGCCGGTGGCCCGCCATCTCGCCGCACACCTCGCCCGGTACGAGCACCGAGAACAGGAACGGATCGGGCGTGTCGTCCAGGGTCACCCCCAGCTTGCCCGACAGCAGCAGCGCCATGCCCTTCTCGCGCTCGCCGCGCCGGTACAGGCGCTCCCCGGCGGCGATCTTGAGCGTCGGCAGCCCTCCGAGCACCTTGTCCACGACGTCTTGCTCGATGTCCGTGAACACCGACGGGGCGCGGTACGCCGGGCTCGAGTGAGCGAATGCGGACCAGAACTCGCGCAGCCGCCGCGGCGTCACCCGCGGGCTGCTGAACTCCGGGTAGACCTGCGCCAGCTCCTGGGCGGTCACGCCATGGTCGTCCAGCTCCCCGGAGACCAGGTACCCGAAGGGGCTGTCCACGTCCCGCAGGTAGTCCCGGTCCCGCGCCGTCCACACCAGCGGTACCCGCAGCCCCGCGTGCTGGTGAGGTCGGAACGGGACCTCGAAGGGCCGGTAGCCCAGCTGGTAGTAGGGTTTGACCAGCGCCAGCTCGGCCACGCACACGTCCACCAGCGCGTCCAGCTCGTACCCCAGCTGCACCATGTGCATCACCAGCTGTGACGCGATGGTCAACCCCCGATACGCGGGGTCCACCATGAACGTGCTGGAGTAGCTGATCTTGTCCATACCCAGCGCGCCCACCATGGGGCCGAGCTTGAGATGGCTCACCAGCGGGGCCGGGAGCGGCCGCTGCGCGCCGAACAGGGTCCGCACCGTGCCCACGATGGTGCCCGCCGCGTCGTCCACCGCCACCAGGACGCGCGCGCCGGCGTCCAGCTCGTCGGTGACCATGCGCCGCTGGGGGTCCGCCGACGGCAGCGGCTTGTGCAGCTCCTCGACGTAGACGCGGTAGCGGAAGCGGAACACCTCCTCCAGGTCGGCCTTGGACGTCACTTCCTGGACACGGACGAACACGGGGAGCCTCCACAGGAGCAGGTGTGCGGAGACAGTATACGGGAGGGGGGCCTAGGGCGACGTGGTCATGACCAGGTTCACCGTCATCATGGTGTCGCCCACGTTGGTGGGGAAGGCGCCCTCGGGGCCGTCGATGACGTACATGGACTCGACGTAGCCGTCGCCGTCGGTGTCGATGGCGGCGTGGAGGATCATGGAGCTGTCGGACGGTGCCCAGACCTGGTACGGGATGGAGTCGCCCTGCAGGTGGACGTCGATGACCAGATCCTGGGTCCAGATCTTGTCCTCGCCCTGCAGCACGTGGATGGGGAACTCGTGCAGGGAAGGCAGGTAGTACCTCGAGGCGAGGACGTAGAGGACGGAGCCCGCCGGTAGATCGGCGAACTCGAAGGTACCGTCGGTGGTGATCACGCCGTTGATCATGATGTACGGCCGCGGCGTCGGGGCCAGGGCGAAGGGCACCTGGACGAGCAGGCCGTCGAAGCCCACGTCGGTGACGTACCACGGATTGATCTCGGAGCCGTCGAGCCCGGTGACGGTGACGCCCCACTCGTCCGTGGGCTCGAACAGCATGTTGTCGTTGTGATCCCACGCGCCGTAGATGTAGGCGGTGTAGTCGCAGGGGATCGTGAGATCCCACTCCAGCATGGTGTCCTGGGCCTTGCCGTCGAGGGAGCCCGGCAGCGTGGTCCACCAGGGACCGATGAGATTCTCATCGTAGATGGCCACGAGCGAGCGGGCGTCGCGCGTGGTGTAGAGGCTGTCGTGCAGGAAGATGTGGCCCGAGAGATCCACGCCCGGACACCCGGGTTCGCCGCCCCACCCGCCGCCGCCGCCGCCGCCGCCACCGGGCACCCACACGCCGTCATCCATGTGGAACTCCACGTCGATGTAGATGTCCGCGTCCTTGACGGGTGAACCGGTGGTATCGATGGGATCGGGGTGGAAGGCCATCGCGTCCATGGGGCTGATGATGCCGTCCGTGTAGGTGTCGGCGACGCCCATGACCGCCACCTCGGGCAGCGGCCACGGGTTCATCTCGAGCAGGTACGGGGTGCCCGTGTTCTTGGGATCGGCGGGCAGGGCGGGCGGAACGTCGCCGACGAGGTTCTCCTGGGTGTTGTCGAACCCCGGCGTCGCGCCGACGTACACCAGGCCGTAGGGATATCCGCCCGGGTGGACGTCGGTCCACTCCAGCTCGTACCGGACCCAGATGTCGTTCTCGTCGTAGGCCCGGTAGATGGGCACGACGTACACCATCCCCGCGATCTTGAACGGCTCCTGGGCGTCGTCGTCGTCATCGTCGTCGTCGTCGTCGGCCACGTCGTCGTCGTCGCCGAACCCCACGCCGCCGTGGTCGTCGTCGTCCGCGACGTCGTCGTCGTCACCGAAGATGCCGTGCCGGTCGGCCTCGGCGCACGCCAGGAAGGACGAGAAGAGCAGCAGCAGGACCGAGGACAGGGATGCGAGGCGGGTGGCGGAGATGGGCGCAGGGCGGCCGATCATGGTCTTCCCTCCACTGCAGAAGAGACCGTATCTACCGCTCCCACCTCCTTTTCAGGCGGTCATCTCCTACCTTATTAGTGTGGTTTGTTGTCACGAGCAAGTCAAGAAAACAACCCTGTTGACGCGCACGCCGTGCGCACACGCGAGGACGGACGAAGGGAGGGAGGATCAGGGCGTCGTCGTCATCACCAGGTCCAGCGTCATCATCGTGTCCCCCACGTTGGTGGGGTAGGCCCCGTCGGGGCCGTCGATGACGTACATGGACTCGACGTAGCCGTCGCCGTCGGTGTCGATGGCGGCGTGGAGGATCATGGAGCTGTTGGAGGGGGCCCAGACCTGGTAGGGGATGGCGTCGCCCTGCAGGTGGACCTCGATGACCAGATCCTGCGTCCAGATCTTGTCCTCGCCCTGCAGCACGTGGATGGGGAACTGGTGCAGGAGCGGCAGGTAATAACGGGAGGCGAGGACGTAGAGCATGGATCCCGGCGGCATGTCGGCGAACTCGAAGGTGCCGTCGGTGGTGATCTCGCCGTTGATGAGGATGTAGGGGCGCGGCGTCGGAGCCAGGGCGTAGGGCACCTGGATCATCAGGTCCTCGTAGTCGACGCCGGCGAGGTACCACGGGTTGATCTCGGCGCCGTCGACCTCGGTGACGGTGACGCCCCAGTCGTCCATGGGCTCGAAGAGCATGTTGTCGTTGTGGTCCCAGGCGCCGTAGATGTTCGCGACGTAGTAGCAGCTGACCTCCAGCTCCCAGGGAAGCATGGTGCCCTGGGCCTTGCCGTCGAGGGAGCCCGGCAGCGTGGTCCACCACGGTCCGTCGAGGACCTGGTCGTACACGGCCACGAGGGAGCGGGCGTCGCGGGTCTCGTAGGGGCTGTCGTGCAGGAAGATGTGGCCGGAGAGGTCCACGTCGCCGTCGTCGCACGCGCCGTCGTCGTCGTCGTCACCACCGCCGCCGCCACCGTCGTCGTCGTCACCACCGCCGCCGCCACCGTCGTCGTCGTCGCCCCAGCCGCCGCCACCACCGTCGTCGTCGTCGTCACAACCGCCGCCGCCACCGTCGTCGTCGTCGCCCCAGCCACCGCCGCCGCCGTCGTCGTCGTCACCCCAGCCGCCACCACCGCCGTCGTCGTCGTCACCCCAGCCGCCGCCACCACCACCGCCGCCGCCGCCACCTGGGATCACGGGCACCCACTGGCCGTTCTCCCACACGAACTCCATGTCGATGTAGACGTCGGCGCCCTTCTCGGGCGCGCCCGTGGTGTCGAGCAGGTTGGGGTGGAAGGCCATGTGGTCCAGGGGGCTGATGATCCCGTCCATGTAGGTGTCGGCGATGCCCATCACCGCCACCTCGGGCAGCGGCCACTCGTCCATCTCGAACAGGAAGGCGGTGCCGGTGTTCTTGGGATCCGCGGGCACGGAGGGCGGCACGACGCCGATGAAGTTCTCCTGGGTGTTCTCGAAGCCGGGCGTGACCCCGATGTACATCAGCCCGTACATGTAGCCATTGGGGTGGATGTCGGTCCACTCCAGCTCGTAGCGGGCCCAGATGTTGTTCTCGTCGTAGGCTCGATAGATGGGCACGATGTACGCCATCCCGGCGATCTTGAACGCCTCCTCCGCGTCGTCGTCGTCCCCGTCGTCGTCGTCGTCGTCGTCGTCCCCGTCCACGTCGCCGTCGGCGTCGCCGTCGCAGTCGTCGTCGCCGGCGCCGGCGTCGTCGGCGCCGAAGCAGCCGGGCCGGGCCCCGCCCGCCCCTGGCCCGACGAAGGAGAAGATCAGCAGCAGAAACGAGCACAGGAGCGTGACGCGGGCCGGGGTGAGGGGTGCGGGGCGATCGATCATGGTCTTCCCTCCAACTCCCGAAGAGGACCCCCTCCTGCTCCCACCGCCGTTCAAATGGGTCTTCTCCGGTCTTCTTAGCGTGGTATGTATGCAAGAACCAAGTCAAGAAAATACGTCTGTTGGACGCGCACGCAATGCGCACGTGTGAGCGCATGAAGCTCGAGGGGAGATCCGGATCATGGACATCGTTCGCCTGCTGCTGGTGGGATTCCTGACTGCGCTGCTGATCTCGTGCAACGGCACGGCCGGGGACGACGACGTTGGGGATGACGACAGCTCGGCCGGGGACGACGACGTCACCGGGGACGACGACGACGACGCCGGGCCGGACGACGACGACGCCACCTCGGTGGGGCCGCTGGCCGCCCTGTGGGCCGGCGACGCGCACTTCGAGGCGGACCAGGACCCCGTGCCGGTGACCGATCCCACGTCGGGTCACCGCGAGGCCTTCGCGGTCAACCGCCCCGACATCGGCGCCCAGACCGTCTACCTGTACCACCGCTGTTTCGGGCAGGGCGGCGCCGACGCCTCCATCTGCCTGTCCATCTCCCACGACGGCGGCGACTCCTACGCCGAGTTCCTCGGCCAGGTGGTCGGCCCGGAGGCGGGCCACATCTTCTCGGTGGCCCCTGCCGTGTTCGAGGTGAACGGCACCTGGACCATGGTCTACGAGGAGTCCCACGTGGCCGCCGTCTACTGGGCCGAGTCCGCCGACGGCCTCACCTGGACCGTCCGCGGCCAGCTCATCGACCACGGCGGCAGCGGCGACTGGGATCAGGGCGCCACCGCCACCCCGGGCATGCTCGTCGACGCCTACGGCATGATCCACGTCACCTACGCCGGCTTTGCCCTCGGCGGCGACCACATGGACCTCGGCGTCGCCTCCGGCACGTCGATGACCAACCTCACCAAGAACGCCTACAACCCCGTCTTCCCCAACGCCGCCAGCGGCTGGGACGCCGGCCAGGTCTCCATGGGCCGCCTCATCGAGGAGGACGGCTGGATCTACATGGTCTACGAGGGCGCCGACACCGACTTCACATGCGAGGCCTACAACCGCTACGGCTGGGGCATGGCCCGCACCCAGAACTGGGTCCAGTGGGAGCGCCACCCCTCCAACCCCTTCGGGCTGTCCGCCCAGTCCCCCTACGGCTGCGGCAACGACATGCCGTCCATCTGGCGCCGCCACGACGGCGAGATCTTCGTCTTCCACACGTCGGAGGACACCACACGGATCGTGCGGGAGCACCTGGTGGTGGATCCCTGAGCCCGTGCCGGGGCCCGCAATATGTTTGGCCCCCTCCCCTTCTGTGTGAGACGCTATGGGCAGAAAGGGGGGTATCCCATGAAGACCTTCTCCGGATGGATGTGTGTGCTCGGCCTGATCGGGCTCGTGTCGGGGTGTGACGGGACCGTGGACGAGATCAACCCGGGAGACGACGACGTCACCTCGGATGACGACGATGCTGCCGACGACGATGTGTCGGACGACGACGTCGATCCGGGGGACGACGACGACACCGGGCCGTGCGAACCGAATCCGTATGGGCCGATCGAGGTGGTGACGACCTGTTCCGAAGGTCAGCTCTCGGACCATCAGGCTCCCCTCGCCGCCGGGGCCACGGCGCTGCGCTACGTCGGCGTCTACGAGGTGTACGACCACGAACACCACACGCTGGAGGATCTGGAGGTCCACATCGAGCTCGACCACCCGACCGTGCTCGCCCTGAACTCGTACGAGCCCGTGCGGTGGCTCGTGGACGAGTCGGTCCCCGGTGCGCTCCAGGAGATCATCGTCAACGGGTACTACCAGCCCGAGATCGAGGCTCCCGCTGGCGTACAGGTGTCGATGTTCAGCGCCGACCAGGGAAACAGACTGTGGAGCTCGGCCTACGACTGGTTCGACCACGACACCCGGGAACTGATCCCCTCACTCGAGGCCATGACCGGACTCGAGCTCACCTCCTTCCACGGCTGCTACGATCCCGGGTACTTCACGCTCGCGCCGACCTGCGAACCCGACACCGAAGAGCCGTGGGTCGACTGTACCCAGGAGGGCGAACCGCTCAAGGATCCCGACCTGACGCTTCTCGACGGCGTCTGTGAGGACATCCAGTCCGAGGACTACTGGTGCCTCACCACGACCAGCTGGGAAGTGCGGCTGCTGGGCCTCGAGAGCGGCGACCTGTGCGCGCCGAATCCGGGGGTCACGCTGCAAGGCGGGGTCGGCACGTCGATTGCGTGGATGGGTGAGCACCTGTACGGCTGCAGCGGTCCGTACGACACGCTGGACAAGGCATCACTCGTGGACGGCGAGGTGGAACGATCGCTCGCCTACTGCCAGGCGGTCGCCTCCTACGACGGCGGCCTGCTCACGGAGGAGGACGGCAAGCTGCAGCACGGCACGGACCGCATGTGGTACTTCGAGACCTTCCTCGACGCCCAGTGCGAGACCGGCCAGGAGTGGTACCTGGACGGCTCCAAGTCCCGCATGACCGTGTACGAGGACACGGTCTACTACGCCTGGCATTCCACCGACGTCATCGAGGGCACCGACATCCTCACCGGAGACCCCATCGACGACATCTGGGTCGAGGACTACGACACCTGGGTCCAGGGTATGGCGGTCATCGATGGCGAGCTGCTCGTCCTCAACGCCTCCTGGCCCGAGGATCGCGTGGTGGTCTTCGACGTGGACACCGGGTTCGAGCTCTGGGAGATCCCGATGACGACGGGCATCACCGGACTCATCTGCTTCGGCTCCTGATCAGCACCCGCTCCCCGGGTACACCGCCTCGTCCCGGTCGTCGCAGTCGCTGTTCGGCGACGTCGCCGGATCGAACGCCCCCGGCAGCCACCACTCGGTGTGGGCGTCCCAGTCCAGGTCCCCCACCACCGCGTCGTCGTCGGCGAGGTCGTGGTCCGTGCAGCCGATGGCGAGGCAGCACAACAGGGCGAGGAATCTAGGTGGCATGGGGCCCTCCCGGATGAAGTTCATCAGTGGGGATGTGGGTCGAGGCCGGGAATCGAGGGCGGGTGGCGGGCTGCCCACCGCCCGTCGCTGGAAGAGTGTGGCTTGCGGGGTGGCTCGTGGTTTGGAGGGCAAAAAGGGGCCCGGCGGCCAGTCGTCAAGAACCGGGACGGCCTGGCGCCAACTTGTCGGCGAGATGAGAATCATCTCGGGAGTTAGTTGGCATTTTCGTCCCCCGCCCATCAATCCACCCTCAGAAACTCCAGCCGGTCCCCCACCTCGGTCTCCCCCAGGCCCCCCAGCAGGGCGCTCTTGATCTTCTGTGTCGCCGGCGCCAGCTCCACGGTCCAGAACGCCCCCAAACACGGCAGGGTCATCCGCCATGGCGGCAACTCGCGCAGCACCTTGACCACCTCACCGTCCCTGCGCACGAAGGCCACGTCGATGGCGTACCCCATGAAGAAGGTGTGGATCTCGTTGCACGGCGCCAGCACCAGCCCTTCGCGCTCCCCGGGGCAGGGGCGGCCGAGCAGGCCGCGCATGCGCGTGAGCGGGCCGTCAGCCAGCAGGGCGGCGTCGGCGAGGACGACGTCGCGGGAGGCGTTGTGGATGCGGAGGCGTTTCATCCCTTGACCACGGCGAGGGGGCGGAGGCGGGCGACGGGGCGGGCGAGGCCGGCGGCGTGGACGACGCGGACGACCTCCTCGACGTCCTTGTAGGCCTCGGGCATCTCCTCTGCGAGGGTGAGGCGGCCGGCGGCGCGGGCGAGGACACCGCGCTGGGCGAGCTCGGCGTTCAGGTCGCGGCCGCGGGCGCGTTTCTTGGCCTTGGATCGGCTCATGAGGCGGCCTGCCCCGTGGCAGGTGGAGCCGAAGCTGGCGTCCATGGCGCCTTCGAGGCCGGCGAGCACGTACGAGCAGCGGCCCATGTCGCCGGGGACGAGGACGGGCTGGCCCACCTTGCGCAGGTCCCGGGGCACCTCGGGGTGGCCGGGGGGGAAGGCGCGGGTGGCGCCCTTGCGGTGGACGCACAGCTCGCGGGACTCGCCGTCGACGGTGTGGCGCTCGATCTTGGCGATGTTGTGGGCCACGTCGTAGACGGTGCGCAGGCCGAGGCGGTGTGGGGCCTGCTTGAACACGCGCCGCAGGGCCTCGCCCACGTGGCCGGCGATGACCTGGCGGTTGGCGAAGGCGAAATTGGCGCCGCAGGCCATGGCCGAGAGGTACTGCTCGCCCTCCTCGCTGGCCACGGGGGCGCAGCAGAGCTGGCGGTCGGGCAGCTCGATGCCGTGGCGCTGGGAGGCCTTGATCATGGCGCGGATGGCGTCGGTGGCCACCTGGTGGCCCAGGCCGCGGCTGCCGGTGTGGATGGACACGGTGATGGCGCCCAGCTCCAGGCCCAGGGTCTGCGCCGCGCCCTCGTCGAGGATGCGGTCCACCTCGCCCACCTCGACGAAGTGGTTGCCCGATCCCAGGGTGCCCAGCTGGCCGCGGCCACGGTCCTTGGCGCGGGACGACACGTCGTCGGGGTAGGCGTCGGGGATGCGGCCGCGGGACTCGATGCGGTCCAGGTCGGCCTTGGCGCCGAACCCCTGCTTGACCGCGAAGCGCGCGCCCTGGGTCAGCACCTTGTCCAGGTCCCGCTTGTCCAGGGGGACGCCGCCCTGGCGGCTGCCGAGGCCGGCGGGCACGGCGGTGGCCAGGGCGTACAGGAGCCGGTCGAGCTCGGACCGCACCTCGTCGGCCACCAGATCGGTGCGCATCAGGCGCACGCCGCAGTTGATGTCGTACCCCACCCCGCCGGGGCTGACGATGCCGGTGTCCATGTCGAAGGCGGCGACGCCGCCGATGGGGAACCCGTAGCCGCCGTGGATGTCCGGCATGGCCAGGGCGTTGCCGACGATGCCAGGCAGGGTGGCCACGTTGGCCAGCTGCTGCAAGCACTGGTCGCCGGTCAGGGCGTCCACCAGGGCGCGCGACGCGTACACGACGGCGTCGGTGCGCATCTTGCCGTGGCGGCGGATCCGCCAGCGGTTGCCATCGAGGCGTTCGAGGGACACGGTCTCTCCTACAGGTCCAGCAGGATTCTAGCGCGCCAGCCGCCGTCGGCGCGCTCCAGAAGGGCGCCGTGGTGGGTCACGGCCTTGATCCCGGCGCCGTCGGGGTGGCGATCGGGGTCGTGGGGTTCTCCCAGGAGGCGGAAGCGGGCGCGGACGCCGTCGCCCGTCTCGACGATCTCCACCTCGTCCACGCCGGCGGTCAGCAGGCCGTCCACCTCGAAGCGGTACAGCAGCTCGGCCAGGCACTCCACGAGCAGGTCGGGCAGGTCCAGGCCGTCCACCTCGACGCGGGCCACCTCCGCGCGTCGGACCGTGTCGGGATCGGTCATCACGGCCAGCAGTCCGCGGGCGCACAGCTCCCAGATCTCGGCGAGGGTGGCCGCCTCGGCCTCGAACCCCTCGTCGGCGTCGTGCTCGAAGGACGTCAGGCGGGTCATCGGCGGCGGATGAGCAGCGCCAGCAGGGACAGCAGCAACCACGTCCCGGCCGGGGCCCCAGACGCCGCGGTCTCGCACATGCAGTGGAACCCGGCCGGCGCGACGTCGTCGTCGCCTGCCACGTCGTCGTCGTCGCCGACCGCGTCGTCGTCGTCCCCTGGGATGAAATCGTCGTCGTCCCCTGGGGTGCCGCCGCATTCCTCGTCGTCGCCGTCGACGGCGCCGTCGCAGTCGTTGTCGACCCCGTCCTCGCAGTCCTCGTGCCTGTCGGGGTGTACGTCGCCGTTGTCGTCGTCGCAGTCACCGTCGCAGGGGAACCACCCGTCCCCGTCCTGGTCCATCTCCTCGTCCATCAGCTCTTCGTCGCAGTCGTTGTCGAGGCCGTCGCACAGCTCCTCGGCGTAGGGCTGGATCTGGTCGTTGCCGTCGTCGCAGTCGCCCAGCATGTCCAGGAAGCCGTCGGCGTCGGCGTTGTGGAAGCGCATGGACCGCAGGATGTACAGGGCGCCGTTGTGGCTGTCCGGCTCCACCACGATCACGTCGGGATGACCGTCGCCGTCGAGGTCGCCCGACACGATCAGCTTGCCGAAGTGCCCCCCATCCACCGTGCCATCCACGCGGCCGGGCAGGTCCGTGTACTTGAACTCCGACCCACCGGCGAGGGCGATGTTCTGATCGAACAGGCCCATGCCGCCGCCGCCGTCCACCTGGGCGTTGGAGTCCCAGGCGCCGATCCAGAGCTGGCTGTTGGGCAGACCTCCGAAGCCGTCGGTGACCGCGAGGCTGCCGCCCACCTGGTGGTAGGGGGTGTCACTGACGATCCGGCCGATGGCCGCAGACGTGTCCAGCTGGTTGATGTCGGGGCTCAGCCCCTCCAGATCCAGCAGCACGACTCCCCCGCTGCCGTCGCGGGAATCCGGGGCCCCCACGGCCACCTCGGGCCCGCTGCCGCCGAGGCCGAGGTCGCTGGCGATCACCACCGCAGCTCCAAGGCCGGCCACATCGTCGGACGGGCGGACGGTCAACGCCAGATTGTCCGACAGCAGCAGTCCGTCCACCGCCGTCTCCACGGCGTCGACGACGTACAGGACCCCGGCGCCCATCTCCGCCGTGGCGTCGCCCACGAAGATGTCCGCTGCCCCGTCCCCGACCAGGTGCGGGCCCACGGCGAGGTCCGAACAGACGAGCCCGTCCTGAACCAGCTTGATCGCCGCGCCGTCCATGCCCGCGTTGCCCGGCAGGTCACTCCAGACGAGCAGCCCCCCCACCTCGCCGATGTGGGCGATCGACTCGAAGCCGGGCGCGCAGCCGACCACCTCGTGCTTGTTCGGGATCCCCAGCAGCGGGCCGACGGCCACTTTCTCGCCCAGGCGGGCCTCGGCCTGGTCGCCCATGATGATGCTGAAGGGAGAGCCCTTCCAGTCGGAGATGTCCCCGCCGGCGAAGATGTAGATGCGGCCGGCGTTGTAGAGGTCCGCCCCACCGTATCCCGGGTTGGTCGATCCCGGAGCCCCCACGACCAGGTCCGGGATCCCGTCCCCGGTCACGTCCCCGGCGGCAAGCGACGCGCCGAACTCGTCGTCGGGCTCCGGCTGGCCCATGGCCACGAAGGCCATCTCCTCGGTCGCCTCCATGATCTTCCACGGTAGGTGCGCACCGGACACGACGACCACCGCGGTGCTCCCGTCCGGCCCCCACGAGGAGATGGCCAGGTCCATCGCGCCGTCGTCGTTGAAGTCCGCCGCGACCATGTCCTGCAGGAACACCGGATTCTCGTCCGTGCCCTCCACGCGGTCCTGGATGTCGGAGCTGGCCAGGACACGAGCCCCGGCCGGGCTCGCGGCGATCGCAGCCAGAAAACCTATCAAGAACGTACAGATACGCAGCTTCATGAGACCCTCGATCGTTGGACTGATCCCCACACGATCAGTATCACCCTGATCGAACCGGGAATCCAGAGGCGGGGGAGGAGATGTGAGGGACGTGTGTGGGAGAGGTCGAGGATCAGGTCCCCGCGAGGTAGTCGTCCTCGTAGGCGATCTGCTCGGCGGTGAGCGTGTCGATGTCCTTGCCCATGGTGTCGAGCTTGATGCGCGCGAGCTCCTGGTCCTGCTCCTCGGGGACGTCGTAGACGACCGGGTCCCAGCCCTTGCCGTGCTCGGTCATCCGGATCAGGGCGAGGAACTGGTTGGCGAAGGACATGTCCATGACCTCGGACGGGTGGCCTTCGGCGGCCGCGAGGTTGACCAGGCGCCCCTGGGCCAGCACGTAGATGCGGCGGCCGTCGGGCATGAGGTACTCCTCGCAGTTGTCGCGGACGGTGCGCTTGGAGGACGCGAGCTGCTCGAGCTGCTCGATGTTGATCTCGCAGTCGTAGTGGCCGGTGTTGCAGACGATGGCGCCGTCCTTCATCACCTCGAAGTGGCGGCC
>CAZLEO010000070.1:0-35091 GCA_964558555.1 uncultured Rickettsiales bacterium
CTCCGGGGTGACCAAGTTGCGCATGTCCCCGTTTGGGGGGCTGCTCGGGGCGGGGGCTTGCGTACCTGCGGTAGTCCAGCGCACGTCCCATGTGTCGAGAACCAAACCCCGATCCACCGCAACCGGGGACAGCCGCCTCGAGCCCATCCCCGAACAAGTTGCTCCGCTGGTCGGCCCTACGCGAAAATGCCCTCCAGGAGCCTCCCCATGCCCATCACCTTCTCCATGTCCAACCGCATCGACGCCGACGCCGACGCCGTGCTCCAGCTCATGATCATCCCGGCCGAGCAGGAGGCCATCTCCGCCGAGTACGGCGCCACCACGTCACGCTGCACGCGCACCGACATCTCGGACCGCCGGGTGAAGATCGAGATGTACGAGGAGGAGCCCAACCGCAAGCAAGGCGGCGTGCTGCGGTCGACGATCCACATGGACTTCGACCTCGACGCGCGCACGTGCGACTGGCACCGCGAGGATCACGAGTACGGCAAGATCGTGCGGACCGAGGGAAAGATGACTCTGGTGCCGGGGACGGACGGCTCGTGCACCATGCGCGAGCAGGGCGAGATCGATATCAAGATCCCGATCCTGGGCAAGAAGATGGCGAAGAAGATCGCCGCGGCGCTGGAGCGCAAGCACCCGAGCAAGTGTCAGTGGTGGACGAAGAGGGCAGGGGACTAGGGAGCTCGTTCAGGGGAGGGGAAATCTGGCGCTGCCGCCGGCGTGGTGAGCGCCGGCGGCCAGCATGTACTCTAGGCCACCCAACTCAGCGGGAACTTTATTTGCGCCATTGATGAGATGGTATCAGCTCAAGCTGATTTGGGGGGATTTTTGTGACGTTTTTTTGAAAGGGGTTACTGGTCTGGTTTGTACGCGATCTTCCACTTCGCAGATCGCCCTCCACCGATCTTCTCTACGACGTATCCACTCTTCGATTTCAGCTCATCCATGCGCCGCACCACCGAGCTCGACGCGCGGGCGCTGGTGGACTTCCATCCGAGGGCCTTGCACCGTTCGGCGAGCTGCCTGGCGGTCCAGATCCCGGGCGGTCCCTCTTGCGCGATCTTCTCCAGATAGGGGAGGACCGGCTCACGGTTCGGCTTCGGCGCGTTCTCGTCGGGGCCTGCGTCGCCGCGCCGGGACCTTCGGGCCGAGGGAGTGAGCCCGAGGGCTTCGATGATATCGTCCACGGGCCGCATGGTGACGCCTGGATTCTCGGCGACGATGTCGGCCAGAAATTCGGCGCTTTCGTCGATATCGACGAGGTGGAGCTGGACGAACGCGATTTTTCCGTCCGGGTCGGGTCTTCCGACAAAAATGTGCGTTTCGGCCGGGGAGATTTCCTTTTCCGTCATCGTTTTGCGCCCTCCTCGGAGGATTTACACATGTTAAGCACAAGACCTGCGCAATGTCCACATGGAGAGATAAAAGCGAGGATTGAGTATCGACACATGTGATTTGTTGCGCTGAATATGCGCCAGACCGGCCAAAATCCGCAATCCCGGCCTCAAAATCCGGTACCTTGACCCCATGTCCACGCCCGACTCCGCCTCCATCCGCCGCCGGCTCTGGGGGTACATCCGTCCCCACCTGCCGCTGCTCGGCCTGGCGGGCGCGCTGATGGTGGGGGTGGCTGCGGCGCGCGGCGGTGCGGTGTTCCTGGTGGAGTTCGTGCTCGACGACGTGCTGATCGCCAAGGACCGCGTGGCGCTGAAGTTGCTGCCGGTGGCGCTGCTGGCGGTGTTCGGGCTGCACAGCGGCTGCGCGTTCTTCCGGGGCATGATCACCAAGCGGGTGGGGCTGACGGTGACGCGGCGGATGCGCGGGGACCTGTTCGCCCACTTCCAGCGGCTGTCGCTGGACTGGCTGCACCGGCAGAAGGTGGGCGACCTGATGACCCGGGTCACCCACGACTCCACCGGCGCCCACTGGGCCGTGGCCGCGGCGGTGACGGCGGTGCAGCGGCCGCTGACGCTGGTGGCTCTCCTGGCCGCGGCGTTCTACCAGGAGTGGAAGCTGACGCTGGTGGCGGTGGCCCTGCTGCCGGTGGTCTACGTGCTGATCCATCGCTTCGGACGCGGCGTGCGCAAGTACACGCGCAAGTACCTCGGCGCCCTGGGGGAGATGTCGGGGGCCCTGCAGGAGAACCTGTCGGGCATGCGGGTGGTGCAGGCGTTCGGCGGCGAGGCGCGGGAGGTGGAGCGGTTCGAGCGGCTCAGCGCCAACCAGTTCCGCATGCAGTTGCGCAAGGTGATGTACGAGATCGGCGGCGGGCCCACGGTGGAGCTGGCCACGGCCGCGGCGGTGGCGATCGTGCTGTACATCGGCGGGTTGCAGGTGCTGGGCGGGACGTCCACGCCCGGGTCGCTGGTGGCGTTCCTGATCTCCCTGTCGCTGATGAACGAACCCCTCAAGGGGCTGGCCCAGCTCGTGGCGCTGTACCAGCAGGCCATGGGCGCGTGCGAGCGGGTGTTCGAGGTGATGGACACCGAACCGTCCATCCGCGACCTGCCGGACGCCGAACCCCTGGCCGCGGACGCGTGCACGGTGACCTTCGAGGGGTTGGGATTCTCCTACGACGGCGAGCGCACGGTGCTGCAGGGTGTGGATCTGACCATCCCGGCGGGGGAGGTGGTGGCCGTGGTGGGGGAGAGCGGCGCGGGCAAGACCACGCTGGCCAACCTGCTGCTGCGCTTCGCCGATCCCACGCAAGGCGCGGTGCGCATCGACGGCAAGGACCTGCGGGAGCTGACCGTGGCGTCGATGCGCAGGCACACGGCCGTGGTGACCCAGGAGACGTTCCTGTTCGACGACACGGTCGCCGAGAACATCCGGTACGCCGAGGACGCCCCGAGCGACGCGGACGTGCAGCGCGCCGCGCGCGCGGCCAGCGCCCACGACTTCATCTCCGATCTGCCCCAGGGCTACGACACGGTCATCGGCGAGCGCGGGGTGCGCCTCTCCGGCGGCCAGCGCCAGCGCATCGCCATCGCCCGGGCGATCCTCCGAGACGCGCCCATCCTCATCCTCGACGAGGCCACGTCCAACCTGGATTCGGCGTCCGAGGCCCAGGTGCAGGCCGCCCTGGAGGAGCTGATGCGCGGCAAGACCACCCTGGTGGTGGCCCACCGCCTGTCCACGGTGCGCAACGCGGATCGCATCGTGGTGCTGCGCGACGGCCGCATCCTCGAGCAGGGCACCCACGACGATCTGCTGGGCCGGGGTGGCGAGTACAGCCGCTTGCTGGCCCGCCAGGTGGGCGAGGTCTGACGTGGATCCCCTGGGCAAGCGCGTCCTCGGCGCCCTGATCGCCTTTGGCGTGCGGATGCTCACCATGACCGTGCGGTGCAAGGTGCAGGGCCGCGACGCGGTGGACGCGCTGCTCGAGCGCGGCGAGCGTCTCATCTACAGCTTCTGGCACGGCCGCCAGGCGGTGATGCTGAAGATGCACGAGGGCGAGGCCGTGGTGATCATGGTCAGCCTCTCCGCGGACGGCACGCTGCAAAAGAAGGTGGTCGAGCACTACGGCTACACCACCGTGCGGGGCAGCAGCTCCCGGCGCGGCGTGGCCGCGCTGCTGGAGATGAAGCGGATGTTGATGGACGACGAATCGTCCGTCATCGGCGGCCTCGCCGTGGACGGCCCGCGGGGGCCGCGCCAGCAGGCCAAGGAGGGCGCGGCGACCCTGGCGGCCAAGACCGGCGCCTACCTGGTCCCCATCAGCGCGGCCATGAAGCACCGCCTCATGCTCGGATCGTGGGACAAGCTGCAGATCCCGTGGCCCTTCACGTCGGCCTGGATGGTGTACGGCGAGCCGGTCGCGGTGGAGAACACCGTCGAGGGCAAGGAGGCCGGCATCGCCGAGCTGCAGCGCCAGCTGGACCTGGCCACGGAGCGCGCCGAGGGGCTGGTGGGTCGATGAGCCCCGTTCTGCGCCCCCTGCAGGTGCTGGGCTTCCGGCTCGGCTCCACGTCGCCGCGCTGGTCCGTGGCGCCGTCGGACCTGTGGGTGCACGGGGCGTCCATGGGGGAGATCACGGCCGCGGGCAGCCTGCTGAGCCAGCTCGGCGAGGACGGCCCGTCGGTGTACCTCACCAGCGGCACCCCCGAGGGCCTGCAGCGGGCCCGGGACCGCGGCTACGGCCACGGCCGCGGGCCCGGCCCGGTGGACCGCCTCTCCTCGCGCGTGCTGCTGCGCAAGCTCGAACCCCGGGCCCTGTGGCTGGTGGAGTCGGAGCTGTGGCCCGGCATGCTCGCCGCGGCGCGGGACGAGGGGGTCGGCGTGGGGGTGGTGGGCGCGCGCATGTCCGAGCGCACCTTCCGGCGCTGCTGCACGGCCCCCGGACGCACCTGGTTCGGGCTGATAGGCAATCACGTCAAGCGGTTCGCCACCGCGGACACGGCCACGGCCGCGCGCCTGCTCAAGCTGGGCGTGCCCGAGGCGAAGATCCGCCACTGCGGCCGCATCAAGCTGCCCGGGCCGCCCGATCCGGCCGCCCCGGTGGTGGAGCTCCTGCGCTCCCTGGTGCCGGGCCGATCCTGGATCGTCGGCGGCTGCACCCACGAGGGGGAGGAGGCAGCCCTGCTGCTCACCGGCGCGTGGCCGCTGTTGCTGGCGCCGCGCCACCTGAACCGGCTGGCGCAGGTGGAGCGCGTGGTGGTCGATCACGGCATGCACCCGGTGCGGCGCAGCGAGAACCCCGACCGCTTCGACGCCGAGGACGTGCTGATCCTCGACTCCGTGGGCGAGCTCGCCGACGTCTACCAGGCGGCGCGCTGGACCCTGGTGGGCGGCAGCCTGCGCGGCCCGCGGGCCCACGACCTGCTCGAGCCCCTCGTGGCGGGCAGCCGGCTGCTCGCGGGCCCGTTGCTGGAGCACCAGGAGGACGAGGCGCAGCGCCTCAAGGGCGCGCGGGTGCTCCTGCCGTTCCGGGGCGAGGTCCCGGCCTGGGGCGACGACCCCGTGGACGTGGAGCACCTCGTGACCGAACTCGACGGACGCAGCGCCACGCTGACGTGGATGCGCGGCGGAGGCCTGCTGTGATCGACGGACCCCTGGCCCGGCTGGTGGACCTGCCGTACCGCGCTGGCGCCGCCCTGCACCGCGGCGCCTTCCTCAGCGGGCTGGTGCGTCGCTCCTCCCTGGATCGGTTCACCGTGTCCGTGGGCGCGCTGCACTTCGGCGGCGCGGGCAAGACCCCCCTGGCGCTGGACCTGCTGGCCCCGGGCAGCGCGCTGCTGACGAGGGGGTACAAGGGGGCGGGCCGCCCCGCCGTGGCGCTGTGCGAGGACGCCGAGGCGGTCCCCTGGCGTCGGCCGCTGGTCGTGGGCGACGAGGTCGCGCCAGCCCAGGCGTGGTCGGAGCGGCTGGGGGACGAACCGGCCATGGTCGCGGCCCTGTGTCCCGGGATCCCCGTGGGGATCGGCGCCGATCGCGAGGCGTCCGCAGCCGCCGTGCGGCGACGACACGACGTACAGCGCTTCGTGCTCGACGACGCGTTCTCCCACCACCGCCTGCACCGCGATCTCGACGTACTGGCCGTGCCGCTGGAGGGCACCGCCGGACGCTTCGCTCCCGGACTGCTGCGGGAGGGGATCCGCGCCTCGTCCCGCGCCGACGTTGTGGTTGCGGTTGCCGATCTTTCCCTGGAAAACAAAGAGGATAGACTCGATGAACTAAAGCAGGCCATGAAGTACGACGGGCCGGCCGCGCTGTGCCACAAGCGGCCCGCTCGGCTGTGGTCCTACGACCCCGCCGAGCCGGTGGCGGCCGAGGCCCTGGCCGGGCGGTACGCCTCGGTGGTCTGCGCCCTGGGACGCCCCGATTCCCTCGCCGCGTCGGTCCAGATCGGGCTCGGATGTGAGGTGGTCCACACCGGGCTCGCCGCCGACCACCACCGCTTCGAGCCCGACGAGCTCGAGGCGGCCGAGCGACGGGCCCTGGGCAGCGGCGCCGGGATCGTGGTCACCTCCCTCAAGGACGCCGTGCGATTGCCGGCCACCTGGCGCCCCCGGATGGACTGGTTCGTGGTAGAGACGTGTCTGCACTGGGACCTGGGTGAAGACCTCGTCGAAGACCTCGTGAAGGAAGCCGCTGCACCGTGACGCGCTGGATACTGGCCCTGCTCTCGCACCTGCCCGCGCCGCTGCTGTGCACGGCGTCGGCCCTGCTGGGGGACCTGTGGTTCTTCCTGGTACGGGTGCGTCGGGACGTGGCCCTGGACAACCTCACGGCCAGCGCGGTGGATCCGGGCGAGGCGGGCCGCCGGGATCTCGTGCGCCGGTGCTGCCGCGGCCTGGCCCTGAACGTGCTCGAGCTGCCCCGCCTGGTCTCCCTGGACGACGAGCGCTTCTTCGGGCTGGTCCAGGTCGAGGGAGCCCACCACCTGCGCGAGGCCGCCGCAGCCGGACGGGGCGTGGTCGTGGCCTCGGCCCACCTGGGCAACTGGGAGCTGCTCAGCTCCGTGTCCCGTCGCCTGGGCTTCGACACCGCCATGATGACCCGCCCCCTGTCCAGCCGCAGCTCCCACGGCTGGGTGAACCGCCAGCGCACGCGCAGCGGCACCCAGGTGCTCGTGGAGGGCCCGGAGCAGCTGTCGGCCATGCTCGGCGCCCTGCGGCGCGGCCAGGTGCTGGGCATCACCGTGGATCAGCGCCCCCGCGGCCGCGCCCTGCGATCCCCGTTCCTCGGCCGCTCCGCGCTGCACTCGCGGACCGCCGCCTGCATCGCGCTGCGCGCCCGCGCGCCCCTGGTGGTCGTGACCATCCACCGCGTCCGCGGCCTGCGCCACCGCGTCCAGATCGCCCCGGCCGTCTGGCCGGCCCGCGACGCGCGGCCCATCCCCGCGCAGGTGGACGAGCTCACCCGCCAGGTGATCACCTCGGTGGAGACGGCCATCGCCCGCCACCCCGACCAGTGGCTGTGGCACCACCGCCGCTGGGCCGGCTCCGAGGCCGCCTGAGCCCCTGATGCGCATCCTCCACGTGGACACCGAGCGGGGCCTCCGGGGCGGCCAGCGCCAGCTGATGCTGCTGTGCCGCGGCCTCATCGACGCCGGGCACTCGTGCCGGGTGGCCGTCCGGGCCGGCTCCGACCTCGCAGCGGCCTGCGCGGGTGAGGGGTTCGACGTGGTCGCCCTGGACGCCGCCGCGCCGTGGGATCCCCGCGCCATGGCCGGCCTGGCCCGCGTCCTTGGCGAGGTGGACCTCGTCCACGCCCACGCCTCCCACGCCCTGGGCACCGCGGTCGCGGCGCTCACCGTGGCCGGCGGCCCGCCCCTGGTGGCCTCGCGGCGCGTGGACTTCTCCATCGGTCGCCCGCCGCTGAACCGCTTCAAGTACGGGCCCCGCGTCGCCCGCTTCATCGCCATCTCCGACGCCGTGTCCCGCGTGCTGCAGGACGGCGGCGTCGACCCCGGCCGCATCCGCGTCGTGCCCAGCGCCGTGGCCCCCCTGGCGCCGGCGCGCCGGTCCAGGGCCGACGTGCGCGAGGAGCTGGTGCTGGGCCCGGACACCGCGCTGCTGCTGACCACGGCGGCGCTGGTGGACCACAAGGACCACCCCACGGCCGTGCGCGCCGTGGCGCGCTGCGCCGCCGACGTCCACCTGGCCGTGGCAGGGGAGGGGGAGCTGCGCGGCGACGTCGAGGCGTGCGTCCACGGCGAGGGGGTCGCCGAACGCGTCACCCTGCTGGGGCAGCGCGGCGACGTGCCCGACCTGCTCGCCGCGGCCGACGTCTACCTGGCTGCGTCGCACATGGAGGGGCTGGGCACGGCGCTGATGGACGCCGGCCTGGCCGGCCTGCCCGTGGTCGGCACCCGCGCCGGCGGCATCCCCGAGGTGGTGGAGCACCGGCGAACCGGTATCCTGGTACCTCCGCGGGACCCCGACGCCCTGGCGCAGGCCGTCGACGAGATCGCCGCGGACGCGGCGCTGCGCCGCCGGATGGGGCGCGCCGCGGCCGATCGGGTGGCCCGGCTGTTCTCGGTCGAGCGGATGGTGGAGCAGACCGTGGCGGTGTACCGGGAGGTGCGCACTTGAAGGTCAAGACCGACTGTCGCCACTTCGACGGCTACCGGCCCTGCCGGTTCGGCGAGTGCGAGGGGTGCGAGCGATACGACCGGCCCACGTCGCGCGTGCTGCTGGTCAACCTCGACGCCCTGGGCGACGTGGTCCGCACCACGGCCCTGCTCGGCCCGCTGCACCGCGCCCTGCCCGGCGCCCACGTCACCTGGATCACCTCACCCCGCGCCGTGCCGCTGCTGGACCACGTGGAGGGGATCGACCGCGTACTGCCGCTGGAGCCGTGGGTGCCTCCGCTGCTGCACGTGCTGCGCTTCGATCTCGTGCTGGGCGTGGACAAGAGCTTGCGTGGCGGCGCGCTGACCATGGTGGCGCGCGCAGACGAGCGCCGCGGCTTCGGCCTGGACCGCCACGGCGCCATCGTGCCGATGGACGACGACGCCGGCGAGCTGTACGAGCTGGGTCTGGACGACCGCGCCAAGTTCACCACCAGCCGCAGGTCCCAGCCCCAGCTGCTGTGCGAGGCCATGGGCCTGCCGTTCGCGCGCGACCCCTACCGCATCCGGCTCGACGCCGCCGAGCAGCGCGACGCTGACCGCTGGCGCGACGAACAGGGCCTGACCGATTCCGTCGTGGTCGGCTTCAACACCGGCTCCTCGGCCGGGTTCCCCAGCAAGCACCTGCCCGCATCGGTCCAGGCGGCCCTCATCGACGCCGTGGCCGCGCAGTGTCCCGAAGCCGGCCTCGTCCTGCTGGGCGGGTGCGAGGACACGGACCGCAACGCCCGCATCGCCGAGGCCGCAACCGTCCGCGCGCCCGTCCTCTCGCCCACCGACGAGGGGCTGCGCCGCGGCCTGCAGATGGTCGCCGCGTGCGACGTGGTGGTCACCGGAGACTCGCTGGGGTTGCACATGGCCGTGGGGCTGGGCAAGCCCGTCGTCGCCTGGTTCGGGCCCACCCCGCACCAGGAGATCGACCTGTACGGTCGCGGTGTGTGGGTGCTCACGCCCTGCAACTGCCGGCCGTGCATGCTGCCCACCTGCGACGCCCGCCCCACCTGCGCCGAGGCCGCCCCCGTCCAGTCCCTGGCGGACCACACCACGACCGTGGTCGAGGCGCTGCGACTCCGGGGTGATTGGTCGGGCGAGATCCTCGACGGACCCTGGCCGCGCTGGCCGCGCGTGCCCGCGTGAGATAGCCTGAAAACTGTGACCCGGTGTCGAATAGAAGGCTGTCCCGTCCGTCGAAGGGATGGAGGCAAGCTAGAGCAGCACCCGGTCCCGACCGAGCGGAGGTCCAGCGTGAGATTCATCCAGGCAACCATCCTGTGTTTCGTGGCCGCCGTGGTCCTGCTCCCCGCGCTCTCGGCCTGGGCCGGCACGGGCGCCATCACCGTGGTCAACGAAAGCGACGTCAGCCTGACCATCTACGTGGACGGCACCAAGAAGGCCACCCTCGGATCAGGTCAGAGCAAGACCATCGAGGGGATTCCCGAGGGGGCCCACGAGTTCGAGGCCCGGACTTCGTCGGGGGAGGTCAAGTTCAGCAAGCAGATGCGGATCATCGCCGGCAGGACCGGCAAGTGGACCCTCAAGCACTCGAATCTGCTCCCGGGTCCGCACCCCGGGATCTACCTGATCTACTGACCCGCCACAGCCTCCACCCCAGCACCCCCAGCGCACCGGTCACCAGGTACGGCATCACCGACAACGACGCGTCCGACTCGATCCAGCCCAGCTCGAACCGCCGCAGCGTGAACGGATACAGCAGGTAGTACCCGCCGTTGAGGTGCGTCTGCGTGGTGTCGATGGCCAGGTGGAGCAGGCCACCCGCGGCGAGGTTGACCAGCGCGGTGGAGCGCAGGGCGGCGGGCAGGCACATGGCCACCAGCAGGCACAGCACGAGGTAGGGGATGGGGTTGTGGCACAGCCCCGTGGCCTCGAGCACCGGCAGGGGGAACTGCAGGTCGAGCAGCCACGCCAGCGCAGCCAGGCCCAGCCCCGGCAGGCGCGACGCCAGGTCGGGCAGGCACGACCCGATCACGAACCACACCAGCGGGCTGCGCGGCGCGCGGCTGCGGGCGAACAGGCCGATGCTGGCGTGGGTGAACAGATCAGGCACGGCCGCGCCTCCACGCCCGCAGATCCACCACCGCCAGCGCCACCACCAGCACCATGGCCGCGAGGCCGATGGCCTTCTTGAACTTCATGCGGCGGTGGACCTTCCACTGCTCGGCCGTCACGGACCGTGTCCCGTGGAACGTGCCCGTCATCGAGATCAGCTGCCCCTCCTCGAGGTCCGCGGGCACGGGCGAGGCGTCGACCTCGGACCACGGCGACCACAGCTCGGCCCGATCTCCCTCGATGGAGACCACCCGGAAGGCCGCGAGCATCACCCGATCCCCCTGGTGGGCCGTCGGCTCGGCCATCATCTCGGCCACGTCGAAGTGCGCCACGTCCAGGCGCCACGCCAGGTGCCAGCCCCCCAGGGCCAGGACCACGACCAGCAGCGCGATCTTCAGCGCGCGCCCACGGTCCGACAGCAGGGCAGGGGGGTCAGTGGAAGGTGGGGCCGTTGTCGTCATCGTCCTTGCCGCGGCCGCCCTCGATGACCGTGAACTTGTCCAGCTTGCGCTTGAGCTGGCGCTCCTTGAGCTTGAGCCGCAGCACCTTGAAGTCCAGCAGATCGAGCCAGCCCTTGTAGAACACGAACGCCACGGCGATGCCGCCGCACCAGTACGCCGCGCCCGGGTTCCACTTGGCCAGCAGGGCCAGCCCGGCCACCAGGGCCGTGATCGCGGCCACCCAGATGCCGCGCACCGGCAGCATCAGCATCAGCATGATCTGGGCGTCGCGGTGGGTCAGCCCGAACAGCACGATCAGCGACATGGTCGCGGGCATGGGCCCCACGAACGGCTCGTCGAGGCCGTACACCAGCGAGAACGCCTGGCCGACGATCACGCCGCCGATGGTCATGAGCACCCACGCGATGATGAACCGCCGCGTGCCGAAGTACCGCTCCACCGATCCGGAGAAGAAGTACAGCATCAGCAGCGTCGTCGGGTAGCCGATGAGCGCGTGCGACAGCGCCGGGCTGAACGTCAGCAGCAGCAGGATGCCCAGCATGGCCAGCACGAAGAACAGGCCCTGCTTGCCCCGGCCGAACCGGCTCCCCATCACGTCCACCAGCGCCGCGATCAACAGCACGATGATCAGGCCCGCCGCCGTGACCATGGGCGACACGTGCGGGTGCAGCAGGTGGTGGGTCACCAGCCGCCACGGCTGGTGCAGGATGTTGTGCGACGGGTCCCCCAGCGCCTTGAGCGAGAACAGGTCGTACACCGCCACGTCCCACCACGCCTCGAGGAACAGCGCGACGCCGTAGACGACCCCGTAGACGATCACGAGCACCCAGCCCGTGCGCGTCAGCCGCGCTCCGAAGCCGCCACCCCCGCCGAGTGGATTGGACGATGGATAGACCATGAGATGATAACTACTGTGATTTCAAGGCTTTACAGGAACTTCCTTCCCGTGGTACACAGCCACGGCGTGAGGCACGATAGTAGCATGCAGCCCCTGTACCGGCCACTGCCCCGCATCGCCCTGGCGGCCCTCGTCGGCGCCCTGCTGGGCCTCGTCCAGCCCATTGCCTCGGCCCACCCCTTCGGCGACGAGTACTACGCCCACCGCCTGGTGCTGCGCCTCCACGACACCTCCATCGACCTGGAATATTCCACCGAGATCCCCGCCCAGGAGATCATGCTCCAGTTCGCCCGCAAGTACGCCGGCGTGGGCGAGATCGGCCCCGAGCAGGACCGCGAGTTCGCCGACCAGCGCCTCGCCGAGTACGGCGACGGCCTCGTGGTCATCCTCGGCGACGACGTCCTCGACGTGGACTGGCAGCCCGTCCCCGACGTGCCCAACGGCGTGGGCAACGGCCGCTTCTTCGTCTACCACATCCGCGGCACCGTCCCGTACACCCTCACCGAGGACCCCGTCGACATCCTCGTGACCAACGACAACAACCTCCGCGAGGCCGCCTACTACTCCGGCTGGATCTTCGCCGACCCCGGCCTCCGCGTCGTCACATCAAGCCTCGAGGGTATGGGCGCCGCCGCTTCGGGCAAGGACGTGTTCCAGCAGGAGGGCGCCTGGTCCCGCGATCCCATCTTCCGCGACATCGCCGCGACCCTGGTCAAGGGTCCACCCGCGGGGGAGGGGACCGAGGCAGGGGAGGGGACCCCCGACAGCGCCGCCACCCCCTTCCCCTACTGGCTCCTCGGCATCCTCCTCGCCCCCCTCGTCGCCGGCGTCGGCGTCAAGGTCCTCGCCCGCCGCCTCTTCCGCTCCGATTGACGGTCCCGCAGTAACTGAACAAAGTTGCAGTAGATACAGATGTTCAGTATGCTGGTCTGCGTGTTGAAGCTGGACCTTGCTGGAGGTGGACCATGACCGATTTCACCGTGCATCGCGGCGGCCGCTGGGGCGACGACCTGTCGGCCCGCCAGCGTGCCATCCTCGAGTTCTTCCGCAGCTGGATCGACGACAACGGGGTGCCGCCCACCTACCGCGAGATCGGCGCGGCCATGGGCATCCGCTCCACCAACGGCGTCAGCGACCACGTCAAGGCCCTCATCCGCAAGGGCTACCTCACCCGCGTCGGCGCCGGCAGCCTCGCGCGCTCCCTCGTGCTCACCGAAAAGGCCCTGCCCATCGGTCACGACGACTCCGACGCCGACGAGAACATGGTGGAGGTGGGGGTCTACGGCCGCGTCGCCGCCGGCCAGCCCCTGCTCGCCGAGGAGAACCGCGAGGAGACCCTGCGCGTGGACAGCTTCCTGCTGCCTGGCGCCGGCCGCATCTTCGCGCTGCGCGTCACCGGCGAGTCCATGATCGACGACGGGATCTTCGACGGCGACTACATCTTCGTGCGCAAGCAGCTGCAGGTGAACGACGGCGACATCGCCGTGGTCATGGTGGACGACGAGGCCACGGTCAAGCGCTTCTACCGCGAGCCCGTGGTCGACGGCATCGGCTTCCGCATCCGCCTGCAGCCCGCCAACGAGACCATGGAGCCCATCTACGTCAACGCCGCGGACTTCCGCGAGGTCAACATCCTCGGCATCGTCGTGGGTGTCTATCGAAGACTCGCCTAGCGCCCCTGGACGTCGTCCAGGACCTCCAGCAGCGCCCGGAAGTAGTTCCCGCTCGCCCCCATCCGGCAAAGCACGAAGTACGCCCCCACCAGCGTCCTGTGCAGGTAGATCGACGCCTGCGGCGGCCGCAGGTTGAAGCACGCCGGGTGCGTCATCGCGTACTCCTTGCCCCGCTCCGCCAGCGCCTCCGACCCGAACGTGTACACCCGGTCCGTCGAGATCGGCCGCGCGTAGATGTCCGCGATCTCCCACAGTGCCTGACGCGTCCGCGGTCCACCGTCCCGCCGCATGTACCCCACGTCGATGTACGCCTCGATCACCGCCTCGCTGTCCATCCCCAGGTGCGCCCGCAGCGCCCGGCAGTAGTCTGCGATGAACGGCTCCTCGAATCGCTTGATGCACCCGTAGTCCAGCAGCACCACGCTGCCGTCCTCCCCGAACAGGAAGTTTCCCGCCTGCGGGTCTGCGTGCAGCACCCGGTACTTGAGGAATCCCAGCCAGATCAGCTTCACCAGGCACCAGCCCGCCCGGTCCCGCACCTCCTGGGACGGCTCCCCGGCCAGGAACTCGTCCAGGCTCATCCCGTGCGCCATCTCCATGGTCAGCACCCGCTCCGTCGAGCACTGCGGGATGTACCGCGGGATCGTGATGTGTTCCTCGTCCCCGAACAGCCGCCGCATCTCCTCGAGGTTCACCGCCTCCTGCACGTAGTCCAGCTCCTGGACCAGCATCTCCTCCAGCTCGCAGAAGTACGGATCCAGGTCGAAGTGCCGACCGAACACCCCCGACGCCGACAGCATCGCCTTGAGGTTCGCCAGGTCCGAGTGGATCGTCTTGTCGATGTCCGGGTACTGGACCTTGATCGCCACCTCGGTGCCGTCCTCGAGCACCGCCCTGTGCACCTGGCCCAGCGACGCCGCCGCCATCGGCTCCGCCTCGAACTCCTCGAACACGTCGTCGACGCTCGCCTCGAGCTCCGCCTCCACCCGGTCCTTGATCCGGTGGTACGGCAGGTACGGCGCGTGCGCCTGCAGCACCTTGAGGATCTCCGTCGCCTCCGGGGGCATCAGCTCGTCGTCCCCCATGGAGATCATCTGCCCCACCTTCATCACCGCGCCCTTGAGGTGCCCCATGGTCTCGGCCATGCGCGCCGCGTTCTTCAGGTGGGTCTTCAGCAGCTCCTTCTCCCGCTTCTCCTCGTCCAGGAACGCCCCCTTGATCCGGTTGCCCAGGTAGCTCGACGACACCGTCGAGCTCAGCCGCCCCATCTTGAAGAACCGCCGCACCCGCCCCGTCGGGATGTCCCGCTCGCCGTGCGGCGAATCCTTCCCAGAGACCTTCTTGTCCTGTCGATTCGACATCAATAATTGCCCTGCGTCAGGCGCAGCGGTGGACAGTGCGCTGCCTGAATGTAGACTGTTCGTGGCGGGAGAGGGTAGGGGGCCCATGGCTTTTTCTGCTGACCGACGCGAGGTACCAGGGATGCGACCCCACGCCATCGTCCCCACGCTGCTGCTGATCCTGTTCGCCCTGCCCGCCTTCGCCGGCCCCCTCGACCAGGCCCTCGACCTCGACATCCGGGCCGGCGCCATCGACGCCGACACCGCCGACGTCTACCGACTCCTCGCCTTCACCGACCCCGACCGCCTGCCGCTACACCTGCGCGACGCCGCCCACGACCAGTTCACCGCCCAGCAGGACGATCACGGCTGGGCCTGCGGCACCCCCCACGTGCTCCCCGTCCTGCGCAACTACGACCGCTACACCTCCGAGCTCCAGCAGCTCGTCGTCCACGCCGTCGGCACCGACGACTCCGACACCATGAACCCCACCGCCTCGTGCAACCAGACCGCCAACAACGAGCAGGAGAGCGACCACTTCGTCGTCAAGTGGGGTCCCAACTTCTCCGGCGGCGGCGTCGACGACCTCCTCGAAGCCCTCGAGGCCGCCCGAGGCGTCTTCGTCGACGACTACGGCCACCAGGAGCCCTACGGCGTCGGCACCGGCTGGAAGCTCCCCATCTTCATCGGCAACAGCGGCGGCGGCATGCCCACCATCGGCTGGTCCGGCGGCTACACCACCACCTGCACCGACCACTCCGGCGCCTACATAGTCCTGTCCCAGGACATCGGCTCCTGGGAGTTCTCCGCCGACGTCGGCCCCCACGAGCTCTACCACGCCGTTCAATTCGGCTACGGCGCCTGGCTCGACGACTGGTGGTGGGAGGCCACCGCCACCTGGTCCGAGGACCTCACCTATCCCGACATCAACGGCTTCGTGTGGTTCCTCAGCGAGTACACCAGCGAGCCCCACGTCTCCATCGAGACCTCCAACGGCATCCGCGAGTACGGGATGTTCATCTTCCCCACCTACGTCGAGGAGTTCGAGATCGACGGCGCCGACGCCCTGCGCAAGACCTGGGAGAACTCCGGCATCTCCTCCATCCCCGAGTCCCTCGACTCCATCTTGCAGGCCGACCACGAGTCCACCTTCGACGACGCCTTCGCCCACTTCACCGCCCGCGCCGCCACCATGGAGGCCTTCGAGGACGGGAGCCTCTTCGGCGCGCCGGTGTACGTCGGTTCCACCGATTCCTATCCCTTCGACTCCTCCGAGGTCGACGTCCAGGCGCCCGAGCGCTACGGCACCAACTTCGTCGGCTTCCAGGCCGACGACTCCCTCGACCAGCCCTACACCAAGTTCCGCTTCGAGTTCGACGGCGGCGGCCAGAACGACTGGGTCATCGGGCTCGGCAAGCACCGCATCGCCGACGATCTGCAGCGCACCCAGCGCGTCGAGGTCAAGGGCGACGGCACCGCCGAGGTCGAGGTCATCGACTTCGGCACGCTCTACGACGAGATCGTCCTCGGCATCTCCTGGGCCGGCAACAACTCCAACTCCGTCGAGTACACCTGGAACGTCGACGTCATCGAGCAGACCGAGCCTCAGGGTGACGACGACGATGACGACGACGTGCCGATCGAGGATGACGACGAGTACACGGGGTCGGGGTGTATGGCGGGCAGCCCGTATGCCTATGACGTGGCCAGCGTGAACGAGGCTGGGGCGTGTTCGGCGGGGGCCCTCCGGTCCGGGCCGGCGTGGGCGGCGATGATCGGGTTGATCGGGGTGCTGATCGCGCGTCGAAGGGGGTAGGGGCTACCACCCGGCCAGCAACGCCTCGAGCATCTCCGGATCGTCCGCGTGGGCCAGCACCGGCGTGTTGGACGCGTCCGCCTGCGCGTCTTCAACCGCCAAACGCAAAACAGCCGGTCGATGACCGGCTGCTTGATTGCGATTGGTGGAGGATAGGGGAGTCGAACCCCTGACCTCGGCATTGCGAACGCCGCGCTCTCCCAACTGAGCTAATCCCCCGGACTGTAAAAGAGCCCGGGCCGTGCCCGGAGCGCGGAGATTTATAGCTGCGAGGGCGGTGGGTGTCAATGCGGGGTTGAAGGTTGAAGGTTGAAGGTTGAAAGAAACGGCGCGGAGCGCCGAAGAAGACGTTCCGTGGGCCGCACGCGGACGGGAACCGTCGGAACGAGGGAATTCACGAGAACCAGCAGCATTCCCCACCAGGCTTATGTCACGCGCAGTGTGACATAAGCCTGGAATATTATGTCAACTCGCCCCAGGCGAGTTGACATAATATACGTTATCGGACGTTGGAGGTGGGGCTACCAGGTCAGGTGCCGGCTCTGTCGATGAGCCGGCTCCTCTTCCAGCGTGTCGTAGAACCCCGGCGGCGCCCTGAAGCTCCTCAGAACCCCATCCCCCGTCACGAGCAGCACCTGCCGGCCGTCGATGGTCGGCGACATGCCGGCGCCCAACAAGCTCTTCCGCGGCTCGTTCCGCCACAGCACCTCACCCGAGAACCCGTCCACCGCGAACATCTGGCCGTTGTTCAGCGTCACCATGAGGGTCCGGCCGGAGCCCACCGGGGAGTTCATCAGCTCCTTGGTGGCCTTGGGCTTGAACGACCACTCCTCGGTGCCGTCGGTGGCGACGACGCAGTGGAGCGCGCCCTCGGTGTCGGCGAAGTACAGCCGGTCGTACTGGTACAGCAGGTTGCCGACGACGCCGTGCTCGAGCTGCCAGGCCCTGGCGCGGGTCTCGAGATCGAGCGCGACGATGGGCCCGGAGTAGCTGCCGACGATGAGCAGGCCGTCCTCGGTGACCACCGTCGGGGAGTCCACGTCGAGGAAGCGGCCCTCGCCGATCTGCATCTCCCACTGCAGCAGCCCGTTGTGGGCGTCGAGACAGACGATGCGACCGTCACTGAGGCCCATGTAGAGCTTGCCGGCGTGGACGGTGGGACGGGACGAGCCGAGCACGCTCAGCTCGGAGCGGACCATGACCTCTTCGGGGCGGAAGCTCCAGCGCCACTGGCCGGTCTCGACGGACAGCGAGATCAGCAGATCGGTGCTGGTACCGACGAGGACCTGCTCGCCGAGGATCAGTGGCGAGGTGTAGATGGGGCCTCCGGCGTGGTAGCGCCACAGGATGTGGCCGTCCCAGTCGAGGAGATAGACGTAGCCGCCGGTGTCGGCGACGAGGACGCGGTCGCCGATGAACTGGGCGGCGGACTGAACGGGATTCATGGTCTCGACGACGAACAGCGGCGCGCCGCTGTCGCGGTCCAGCACGGTGAGACCGGCCTGGCGGCTGTTGCCCACGAACACGCGGTCGGCGTGGACGGCGGGCTGGCCGCGCTCGAAGCGGCTGAGGTCCCACAGGCCGGGATCGGGCATGGTCCAGGACCACTCCTCGACCACGGGGAGGCGCAGCGCGCCCTCGTAGCGGGCGCCCGGCTCTGGCGCGACCGGCTCCCCGGTATCGGGCTCGGCGATGGGGTCGAACTCCCGCGGACCGCCGACGCCGCGAAGGTAGGCGCAGCCCGTGGAGGTCAGGATGGCGAGGAGGAGCAGGGTCGTGAGGGTGGGCCTCACAGGGTCTCCGTGGACGTGGTGTCGGGGATGATCTCCTCGACGTCCCCTCCCAGGGCGCGGATGCGGTCCTGGATGTCGCCGAGCAGCGGGGAGTCGGGCAGCTCGGTCTCGAACTCGCGGCACGTGGCCATGGCGGCCTCGGTGTTGCCGGCGGCCTCCTGGACCCGGACCAGGTCCACGAAGGCGTACTCCTTGATGGCGCCGGAGCCCTCGTCGGCGAGCGCGCGGAACTTGGTCGCGGCCTCGTCGTGCTTCTCCAGCGTCTCCAGGGCGGTGGCGTGGGCGCTCACGGCCAGCAGCCGCACCAGGCGGGACTTGGAGCCCTCGGCCTGGGCGTAGCGCTCGGCCGCAGCCTCCACGTCGCCGGCCTCGAACAGGGCGTGGCCCGCCTCGAGGCTGGCGATGTCGGCGCTGACGGTGCTGCCGTGCTCGGCGATGACCTTGTCGAACTCGGGCACCACGGCGCGAAGATCCTCTCCGCGCTGGTCGGCGTCGAGGGCGTCGGCGGGCGAGATGGCGAACCCGGCGGGATCCGGCAGCTCCATCTCGGCGTCGTACAGCATGGCCGCAGCCGCGTCCTCCGCGTTGGCCTGGAGTGAGTTGTACAGGGAGATGGCCCCGAGGATCACGGCCACGCCGATCACCACAGCGGAGATGGGCTTCCACTGCATGGCGATGGCGTTGACCGCCTTGTCGACCGCGCCGATGATCTCTTCGGGCTTCTGCGGCTCGGGGGTGGTGTCCTTGCGGCGGACCGGCTTCTTCTTCTTGGCGTAGACCATGTCAGCTCCAGGGCGGATCCCGGCGGCGGGATCGGAGGATCGGAATCTTATATCGGCGGGGCCTTGCGCCGTCAACGCTTGCGGAAGGTCATCACCACGGGAGTGCCGTCGAGGTCGAAGTCGGCGCGCATGCGATTGACGAGGTACCGCTGGTAATGGGTGGGCACGCCGTCGGGCATGTTGCAGAACACCACGACGCGCGGCGGGCGGATCGCCACCTGGGTCGCGTAGTACATGCGGATGGCCCGGTGGTGGTGCAGCGGGGGCGACTGGGCGGCCATGGATTGCTCGAGCCAGCGGTTGAGAGGGCCGGTCTCGATGCGCCTGGCGTGGGCGGCGTCCACCTTGTCCAGGGCGGGCCAGAGCCGCTGGACCCCCTTGCCGGTCAGCGCGCTCATGTGCACCACGGGGGCGAAGGACAGGTGGGGCATCTGCCGGGCGACGGAGTCACGCAGCTCCTCGATGGCCCCCTTGCGGCCCTTCATCTCATCCCACTTGTTCGCCACGAGGATCAGCGCGCGGCCCCTCACGCGCGCGAGCTCCCCCAGGCGCGCGTCCTGATCGGTGACCCCCTCGGTGGCGTCGAGCATCAGCAGCACCACGTGTGCGGCCTCCACCATCTTCAGCGCGCGCTTGACCGTCATCTGCTCGACGCGCTCGGACACGCGGGCGCGGCGGCGCACGCCAGCGGTGTCGATGAGGATCATCCGCCGCCCGTCCACCTCCATGTAGGTGTCGATGGAGTCGCGGGTGGTGCCGGCGACCTCGCTGACGATGGACCGCTTGTACCCCAGCAGCCGGTTGACCAGGGTGGACTTGCCGGCGTTGGGCCGGCCGAGCACGGCGATGCGCAGCACGAACTCGTCCTCGTCCTCGAGGTCGGCCCCCTCCCCTGCCCTGTCCGTGGCGGGCTCCCCTCCCCTGTCCGGTCCGGTCACCCACTCCTCGGGCATCTGATCGGACAGCCGGCGGCGCTTGCGGCGGGGCTTGCGGCCCTCCTCCTCCCACGGCTCGGGCGCGTCCGGACCCTGGCGCTCCTCTGGCAGCTCGGCGATCACCGCGTCCATCAGCTCGTCCACGCCCAGGCCGTGGGCGGCGGACACCGGGATCGCGTCCTCGACGCCGAGCTCGTAGAACTCGTACATACGCTCGAGGTGCTTCGGGTGGTCGACCTTGTTGACCGCGTGGACCACGGGCTTGCCCGACCGGCGCACCGCGTCCACGAGATCGCCGTCCACCGGGTTGAGCCCGTCCTTGCCGTCGAAGAGGACCACGACCACGTCGGCCTCCTCCACCGCCTCGGTGGCGGCGTCGCGGATGATGCGGGCGAGCACCTTGCGCTCGTCCGGGGCGATCTCCTCGTCCTCGTAGCCGCCCGTGTCCACCAGGATGAACGAGCGCCCGCCGTACTCGGCCACCGCGTAGTTGCGGTCCCGGGTCACGCCGGGGGTGTCCTGCACCAGGGCCTTGGTGCGGCCCAGGATGCGGTTGAACAGGCTCGACTTGCCCACGTTGGGGCGGCCGACGATGCTGACGACGGGTTTCATCTCGGCGTCCTCAGTCCTCGAAATGCCCGAGGCGTTCCACGGATCCCGGGCGGCGGGACCAGTCCTTGGCCACACTCACGTGCAGCTCCAGGTAGGCCCGGCGGCCCAGCAGCCGCTCTATGTCGCGGCGCGCGGCGGTCCCGATGGCGGCGATCATCTTGCCACCCTTTCCCACCACGATCTTGCGTTGACTGTCCTTCTCCACCAGGACCCGCGCGAAGATGCGCACCGGCTGGTCCGGCGCGTCCTCGCGCTCGTCGAACTTCTCGATCTCCACGGCCGCCGCGTAGGGGATCTCCTGGCCGGTGCGGCGGAAGACCTTCTCGCGGACGATCTCGGCGCAGAGGAACCGCTCGGAGCAGTCGGTGATCATGTCGTCGGGGAACAACGGCGGCGACACCGGCAACGTGGCGGCCACCTCCCCCATCAGCGCGTCGAGGCCGTCCCCCTTGCGTGCGCTGATGGGCACCATGGCCGTGAAGTGCTCGGTGCGCCCGTACGCGTCGAGGATGGGCAGCAGGATGCGCCGATCGTCCAGATCGATCTTGTTGATGGCCAGGATGGTGGGCAGCTGGAGCAGCTCGAACATCCACGCGTTGCGCGACGGGTCGGCCTCGCGCCGTGGATCGATCAGCCACACGGCCGCGTCCACGCCGGACAGGGCCTTGGTCGCCTCGCCGCGCATGCGGTCGTGTAGCGGCCGCCCCTCGAGGCCCTTCCAGATGCCGGGCGTGTCCACGAAGGCCACCTGCATGCCCGGCCCGTTGTAGATGCCCATCACCCGGTTGCGGGTGGTCTGGGGACGCGGGCTGACGATGCTGACCTTGAAGCCCAGCAGGCGGTTGATCAGCGTCGACTTGCCCACGTTGGGGCGGCCGACCACCGCGACGACGCCCGATCGATGCTCGTCGGTCATGGGTGAACCTCCACCTCGAGGCGGCCGCGGGGCAGGTCCTCGTCCGGGACCAGCTCCACCCGGCCGAACCCGAGGCGTCTGCGCAGTTCGTTGAGGGTGCGGTTCATGGGGCCGCGCACGTAGGACTCGTCCGCCGGGTGGAACCGCAGGGTGATGCGGCCCCGGTGGATCTGGAACCCGGCCTGCTCGAAGATCATCCTGCGGAAGAGCCGCGACTCCACCAGCTGGCGCAGCGAGGGGTGGTACGGCCCCTCGAGCACGTCGGGGCCGCGGACCAGGTCGAACTGGGGCTGCATGCCCAGCCGGGCCACCGGGATGCCCGCGTCGCGGAACACGCCCAGCATGGCCGAGCAGGTGCCCACCGCCTGATCCAGGGTCATGGGATCCCACACACCGCTGCGCCAGAAGGTCTCCAGCCGCGTCCCCTGCAGCGCCAGGGCCGGGGCGATGCGCACGTAGGAGGGCTCCAGGGCGGCCACGATCTCGGCCGTGCGCACGGCGCGCTCGTGGCTGTCGCCGGGCAGCCCGGGCATCAGCTGCGCCCCCCACTCGGGGATGTCGAACCCCACCCGCGGCATCAGGTCGCGCATCAGGTCCGGGTGATCCTCGGCGCCCCACTCGCGCAGCACGCGCGGATCGGCGGACAGCAGGGGGACCTCCACGGACCGCACGCCCCGGGCGCGCCACTCTCCCAGGGGCGCCCGGGAGAGGCGATCGGCGTCGCAGCACAGCCGGATGCCGTCCACCCGTCCGGAGCGGAACTGCCGTTCGGCTGCGTCCAGCAGGGGCGCGCGCAGCGCGTGGGGCAGCGCGGGCAGCGGCGTGCCGTAGAAGGCCAGCAGGGTGCGTCGGCCCGAGGTGTTCGGCCCGTCCGGATCGCCGGCGTACCGCAGCATGGCTCGCGCCACGTCCGACGGCTGGAGCATCAACGCCGCGGTCTCGGCCGGGTCGGGATCGGGCGGGCACAGGGGGCATCCGGGGCCGCACGCCCCGTGGGGGATCTGCAGCGGTACCACCCGTGGCGGTGCGACCGCGTGGGCCCGCCCCCGAACCCTGGGATGACGCCCGACCATCAGCTCTCCATGCGCCTGAGGTGGATCAGCGCCGCGGCGGCCGCGCGCTGCTCGGCCTGCTTCTTGCTCGATCCCGACCCCAGCGCCAGCAGGTCCCCGTCGCGCGTCACGGCCACGGTGAAGGTGCGCTGGTGGGGCGGGCCCTGCTCGGCGCGTACGGCGTACCTCGGGGGCGGCGCCGAACCGCCCGCGAGGGCCTCCTGCAGGGCCGTCTTGGCGTCACCGCCGAGGCGACGCACGCCGGCTGCCCCCGACATCCGCGTGTCCAGCAGCCCGTCCAGGGAGGTCCAGGCCGCCTCGATCCCGCCGTCGAGGTACACGGACCCGACGACGGCCTCCATGGCGCCGCAGAGGATGGAGTCCTTGTGCCTGCCGCCGGTCCTGCCCTCGCCCTTGCCCAGGCGCAGCAGGTCTCCCAGACCCAGCTTGCGCGCCAGATCGGCCAGCGCCTTTTCGTTGACCAGCGACGCCCGCGCCCGGCTCAGCTCCCCTTCCGTCCAGTCCGGCCGAGCAGCGTAGAGCTTCTCGGACACGAACAGGTCGATCACCGCGTCCCCGAGGAACTCCAGGCGCTCGTTGTCGCGGACCGCCGGCTCGCGGACCTCGTTGGCGAAGCTCCGGTGGGTCAGCGCGTTCTCGAGCAGGCCGGGGTCGGAGAACCGGTGACCCAGGGGTCCGGACAGGGACAGCAGGCGTTCGGGGCGCGTCATCGGGCTCATAGTAGCATCCCCTCCAGCGCCGGCCCCTGGACCGCAACACAGCGCACCGAGGCGAGGCGTCCCACGATCTCTTCCGGCCCCTCGAACAGCACGGTCGTGTACTCGGAGGACACCCCCTTGAGCCGCTCGCCCCGTCGCCCCTCCACGATCACCTCCGCGTCGAGCCCGACCCGGGACTCCAGATACCGCGGCCGGAGCTGCCCTTCGGACAGCTGCCGCAGGACGGCCACCCGCCCAGCGCGCTCGTCCTTGCCCACGTCGTCGGGTCGACGCGCCGCCTCGGTACCCTGCCGCGGGCTGAAGCCGAACACGTGCAGGTACGCCAGGGGAGCCCTGGCGAGATCGGCCAGAAGCGCCGCCGAGTGTTTTGCCGTCTCTCCGGGGAACCCGGCGATCACATCCGCGCCAACGGCCACCCCGGGCATTGCCTCGGCCGCGGCGTACACCGCATCGAGGCCGCCCCGGGGGCGGTTCATCGCCCGCAGCACGGCCGGCCGCGTGTGCTGCAGCGACAGGTGCAGGTGGCGGCAGATCCGATCCTCGGCGGCCATCAGCGACAGCAGCTCGTCCGACAGCTCGTGGGGGTCGAGGGAGGACAGCCGCAGCCGCACCCCGTCCACCTCGGCCAGCAGCCGGCCCACCAGGTCCACCAGCGATCCCCGCGCTTCGAGGTCGGCGCCCCAGCGGCCTATGTGCGTGCCGCACACCACGATCTCCTCGTACCCCTCCCCTGCCAGCGACCGCGCCTCCTCGACCACCTCGTCCGCGCCGTGGCTCCTCGACCGGCCTCGCGCCATCGGAACGATGCAGTACGCACACTGCGAGTCGCAGCCTTCCTGTACTTTCAGAAGAGCACGCGCACGCGACGGCACGCGGGCACGGGCACGGGCAGGTTCCGCGACAGCTCCCAGAACCTCCGCGACGATCCTCCCTCGCTCCCCCATCCCCAACACCGCCGTCACACCCTCGATCCCCTCGAGGGTCTCCCGCGCCATCTCCGCGTAGCACCCGGTCACCACGATCCGCGCCCCTGGCGCGCGGCGCCGCGCCTGGTGGATCTTCTGCCGGCACTGGCGGTCTGCCCGGGCGGTCACCGTGCAGGTGTGCAGCAGGTACACATCGGCCTCCTCGCCCCAGGGGACGATGGCGATCTCCTCCCCGGTCTGCGCGAGGGCGCGCCGCATTCCGTCCAGCTCGGCCTGGTTGGTGCGACAACCGAGGGTGTGCAGGGCCACGGTAGGCATCGGGGCGCACGGTAGGCGCGACATGGGACCGTGTCAACGCCGGCATCCGACCCCGCGGGTTTGCAGGCGGCCTGTGTTGTGGCGATCATGGGCACGTCGAGGTCGACTTGAGCGAGAACGAACCACCCACCGAGGACCCGCGCATCCCCTGGCGGCGCGGACTGCGCGCGACGGGCGTCGCCCTGGCGCTGTACGCCGGGCTGCTTGCCGTGGCCTTCGCGACCATCGGCTTCAACCCCCTGCGCGAAGACCCCGGAGGCGACTTCGAGGCGGTCAGCTGGTCGCTGGTGGACTGGAACGTCCACTACTGGAACCTGTGGGAGTTCAAGCGGTTCTATCTGGGTGATCCGGTGCTGTACCACACCGACGCCGAGTTCTTCCCGGACGGGCTCGACACCCTCACGGTGCAGGGGGACCCGTTCCTCAAGCTCCTCGGCGGTGCGCTGGCGCTGGTCTTCCCCGCACCCGTGACGTACCTGCTGGTGGTGCTGCTGGTGTTCCTGGGCAACGGCGTGGGCGGCTTCGTGCTGGTATCCAGCCTCACCGGCAGCCGGGTGGCCGGATTCGTCAGCGGTCTGCTGCTGTGCTTCGCCGGCGCCACGGCGTGGTCGGTGAACACGGGCAACCTCGAGAGCGGCCTGTGGTTGTGGGTGTGCCTGTACCTGACCATGCTGTGCCGCGTGCTGCGGCTGGGGCGCTGGCAAGACGCCCTGGGGGCGGCGGCGCTGTGCTGGCTGGCGGGGGTGACCAACCTCACGGTGATGCACAACCTCGTGATCCTCAGCGCGGTGCTGACGCTCGCGGCGGTGCGGTCGCTGACGTGGGCCAAGGTGCGGTCCCTGGCGCTGATGTGCGGGGTGATCCTGCTGCTGATGCTGCCGCTGGTCCTGTCGTTCCTCGCGGCCAAGCGCGAGCAGAACCAGCAGTACGCCGCCTCGTTCTTCCTCGAACACGAGCTCGACGACGTGGGCGGCCTGGCCCTGCCCATGCTCAACAGCTATCCGGTCAAGCGATACCTGCCGAACAACCGCGTCGACAACGGCGACCTGCTCGACACGCACGAGTACAACAAGGAGGACGCGGACACCTACTACGTCCTGTTCGTGCTGCTGGCCTTCGCGTTGATGTTCGCGCCGCGGCGGGCCCTGCCGTGGGTGGTCGCCGCGGTGGTGTTCTTCGCGCTGTGCCTGGGGCCGACGTACGTGTACGTGCCCAAGGGGGGGAGCCCGACCACCTACCCGCTGCCCTTCCGGTACGCGTACCAGTTCCTGCCTTTCTTCGACAACATCCACTTCCCCCACCGCATCTTCAACTTCGCCCTGCTCACCTCGGCGGTGGCCGCCGGGTTCGGCGCGATGCGGCTGCTGCAGCTGGACCGCCGCCGCACCGCGGCGATGATGGCGGCGCTGATCCTCGTGGGCGCGTACGGCGAGCTGCTGTTCAAGTGGTCGGTGCGCAGCGTGCCCCGCGCCGAGCCCAGTCCGTTCTACGAGCGGCTGGCCGAGGAGCCGGGCGAGTTCGGGGTCATCGCCTTCCCGCTGGACTTCGGCATCATCGACAGCCGCTACCTGTACTTCCAGACCGTGCACGGCAAGCCCATGTTCAACGGCAGCGTGCCGCGGTACTTCGGCGAGAGTGGGATCCCCAACATCCGGCTGCTCAAGGGCAACCCGATCTTGCTGCGGTCGTACAACCTGCAAAAGGAGCACCTGCCGGACCGGGTGAACCTGACCTTCGTGGACATCCACGACCACTACCGCACCCTGTACCTGTCGGACGTGGAGAGGGCGCGCGAGCACCTCGCGGACATGGGGCTGCGGTACGTGATCCTGCACCACCGGATGCGCTGGGAGCCGCGCCTGGAGATGAACTATCCCCGGGACTGCTCCCTGCGGGCGTTCCTGGGCAGCTGTCTGGGCGATCCGGTCTACGAGGATCGGGAGCTGGTGGTGTTCGAGATATCCACAGGTGCGGTGGAAGAACAAAGAAGGGGAGGGCCGTAGCCCTCCCCTGCGCAGGTCGAATTCCCCTCCCCTTCCAGCGCGCTGCCGATTCCACCCGAGCCGGTCAAGCCCGGTCGCCCGCTCTACCCTTGTCCGGAAGTGGCGTGCCCGGTGGCCCGGAACCCACCCTCCGCCCGTTGCTGCCCAACAGCCGCCGACGAGTTCGGTTGCCTTGGCGGGCGGGGGCTGCCCGGGGGGAAAATCCGCGATACCTGCTGTCAATGAGCCTCTGGAGGCTATCGCTGCACGGGGCCGGATTCAATGGTCGATATCCAACAATGCACAGGGTGTGGAAAAGTACCGGAACATTCACCACATACGGCGGTTTTGGACGGGACTTTCTTTTTGTGCCGAACCCGAAAAGCGCTTGACAGCGGTACAACCGAGGGATGACGGGGACTTGCGGACCCGTCGGCGCGGTTCAAGGCCGGAAATGGCTCGAATTCAGCCGGGTCATTCCGAGTTTTCCACAGAACGTCGGGCAGTTGCGTCCGCCACCGCCCGGAGCATCCCCGCGTCTCCGTCGAGCACGGCGCGCCGGGATCCGTCATCGGTGTAGTCGAGGTGAATCTCCCAGCCCCCCGGGGGCAGCGCGTCGTCGAAGCGATCGGCCCACTCGACGGCCGTGACGGCGGGGCCGGCGAGGACCTCGTCGAGGCCCAGATCGGCGAGCTCGTCCGGATCGCCGAGCCGGTACAGATCCACGTGGACCAGGGGCAGTCGTCCCCCCTCGTGGGTTCGCACCAGGGCGAACGAGGGGCTGCGCACGCCCGCGTCCTCCCCCAGACCCAGCCCGAGGGCCAGGCCCTGCACCAGGGCCGTCTTGCCCGCGCCCAGGGGGCCCAGCAGCCGCACGACGGTGCCAGCCTCGGCGATCTCGCCGAGGGTGCGACCGAGCCAGCGCGTGTCGGCGGGGCCCGGGAGATCGAGGGTCAGCGCCACCGGAAGGCCTCCGGGACCTCCCCTTCGGCCGCGGCGGCCAGGGCGTGGGGCACGGCGTCGGTGATGTGGGACGCCAGCAGCGAGGCCTCGCCCACCTCGGCGGCGGCGAGGTCGCCGGCCAGGCCGTGCAGGTAGACCCCGGCCGCGGCCGCGCCGAGGGGATCGCCCGCCAGCTGGCGGGGCTGGGCGAGCAGCGAACCGACGAGTCCGGTCAGCACGTCGCCTGTGCCCGCCGAGGCCATGCCCGGATTGCCCGTGGGGTTGACCAGCAGCTCACCGTCCGGGGACGCCAGCACGCTGCTGGCGCCCTTGAGGACCACCACCGCCCCCTGCTCGCGAGCGGCGCGCGCCGCGGCGCCGGGCCGATCCGCCTCCACCTCGGCGTTGGTCAGGGCCAGCAGCGCGGCCATCTCCCCGGGGTGGGGCGTGAGCACGCGGGGCGCCGGTGCAGCGCCGGCCCGGCCCACCAGGGCCCGCAGCCCGTCGGCGTCCACCACGGCGGGGAGCTCCACCTCGTCCACCACGCGACGTACGAATGCCGCGGTCCCGGCTGCGCGCCCCACACCAGGTCCCACCGCCACCGCGGTCTTGCCCGGGAGGAGGTCCTCCAGCGCGTCTGCGGCCGCCTCGGCGAATCCGCCGTCCTCGGACGGCAACGTGGTGACGATGACCTCGGGTACCAGGCCCCGCAGCAGCCGGCGAACGCCTGCGGGCACCGCCAGGGTGACCAGGCCGACGCCGCCGATCAGCGCGGCGTTCGCGGCCAGCGCCGCCGCCCCCGGCATGTCCGCGCAGCCGGCGAGGACGAGCAGGTGTCCGTAGGTGCCCTTGTGCGTCTGGCGGGCTCGCGTCGCGAGCATCCGGGCGAGGGCGCCGGGCCCCAGCAGGTGGGTGCCCACGGCCGCGGCCTCGACGCGGGCCTCGGGTACGCCGATGTCCACCACCTCCACGTCGCCGCAGCACGCCGCTCCCGGGAACAGGTAGTGGCCGCGCTTGGGGCGGCAGAAGGTCACACAGAGATCAGCGGCCACGGCGCAGCCCAGCACCTCCCCGGTGGACGCGTTGACGCCGCTGGCGATGTCCACCGCCATCACCGGCTTGCCCGCCGCGTTGACGTCCTCGGCCATGGCGCCGAAGCGGCCCGTCAGGGGGCGCTCGAGGCCCGTCCCGAACAGGGCGTCCACCACGACGCCGCAGTGGGCCAGGTGGGACCGGGCCGCCGTGACGGCCTCGTCGTCGAGCAGCTGGACGACCTCCACACCAAAGGACGGCAGCAGGTCGAGGTTGGTGCGCGCGTCACCCTTGACGCGGTCGGGAGCTGCCAGCAACAGCACCTTCACGGGGATGCCGCGGTTGGCCAGCTTGCGGGCGATCACGTGGCCGTCGCCGCCGTTGTTGCCCGGGCCGGCCACCACCACGACCCCGCGCCCGACGCGGTCGGGCCAGCGATCGACGATGGCGCGGGCGCAGCCGTCGGCGGCATTCTCCATCAGCACCATGCCCGGGATGCCCACCTGCTGGATGGTCTGCCGATCCAGGTCGGCCATCTGGGTGGCGGTCAGCAGCTCGATCACGTCTCGTCCTCCGTTGCCACGGTCCCCCCGGCGGCGTCCTCGCTCCCGCCTTCGAGGACCACGAAGGCCTCGGCGACCGGGCCGTCGTGGCTCAGCGAGAGGTGGATGCCGGTGACACCCAGGCTCCTCGCGAAGCGCCGCGTCTCCCCGTGCAACGACAGCTCGGGCCGTCCGCGGGGGTCGTGCACCACCTCGATCTCGCGCCAGCGGGTGGCCTCGGTCATGCCGCGCCCGGTGGCCTTGCCAAAGGCCTCCTTCGCGGCGAAGCGGACGGCCAGGCGCTCGGCGTACCGCCGCTCGCTGCGGGCGGCGTAGCGGGCCTCTTCGGGGGTGAAGATGCGCTCGACGAAGCGTTCGCCGAGGTCGTCGAGGGTGCGGCGGAAGCGGACGAGATCCACCACGTCCACGCCGATGCCGAGGACGCTCATCCCACCAGCCGCTTCATCTCCCGCACGGCCTCGGCCAGGCCGGAGAACACCGCGCGCGCCACGATGGCGTGGCCGATGTTGAACTCCTCGATGTGCGGGTTGGCCGCCAGGGGCTGCACGTTGTGGTAGTGCAGTCCGTGCCCGGCGGCCACGTGCTGGCCGCGCGCCACGGCCGCGTCCACGGCGGTGAGCAGGCGCTTCAGCTCGGTCGCGGCCACCGCCTCGTCGCGGGTCTCGGCGTATGCGGCGGTGTTGAACTCGATGTGGTCGATGCCGAGGTCCGCGGTCGCGGCGATCTGCTCGACGTCGGGATCGATGAACGCGCTGATGAGGATACCCCTCGCCCCGAGGGCCTCGGCCGCGCGGCGCACCTCGTCGGCGTGGGTGACCACGTCGAGGCCGCCCTCGGTGGTGATCTCGTCGGGGCGTTCGGGGACCAGCGAGACCTGCTGCGGCCGGATGGCGCCCACCACGTCCACCATCTCGTCGCTGGCGGCCATCTCCACGTTCAGACGCGTCTGGACGGTCTGCACCAGGATCTCCAGATCGCGGTCCTGTATGTGGCGGCGGTCTCCGCGGATGTGCACCGTGATCTGGTCGGCGCCGGCCATCTCGGCGATGCCGGCGGCGATCACGGGCTCGGGGTACACCGCGCCGCGCGCCTGACGCACGGTGGCCACGTGGTCGATGTTCACACCCAGAAGGGCCATCTCAATCCTCCTCGTCGCCCAGCTGCTCGCGGGCGGTCTCGGCCAGTCGGTCGCAGAGGGACTCCACCAGGGGCGCGTCGGCGCCCTCCACGAATACGCGCATCACCGGCTCGGTGCCAGAGTAGCGCACGAGCACGCGGCCGCGCTCGGCCAGCTCGCCCTCGGCCGCGGCCACGGCCGCGGTCATCGCCGGGAGCCGGTCCAGTGGGACCTTCTCGCGCACCCGCACCGCCCGCAGCGTCGAGGGGAAGCGCGGGATCTCGGCGGCGAGCTCGCACAGGCGGCGGCCGGCGGCGTGCCGCAGCTCCAGGGCGGCCAGGGCCGTGGCGAGGCCGTCGCCGGTCGGGCTGCGGTCCAGCTGGATCACGTGGCCGCTGGACTCGCCGCCGAGCAGCGCGCCCTCGGCGCGCATGGCCAGCAGCACGTTTCGATCGCCCACGGCGGCGCGGGTCACGGCCACGCCCCGCTCGCGCAGGTGTCGGGCCACACCCTCGTTGGTCATCACCGTGCCCACCACCCGGTCGAGGCCCCGGTGCAGGGCCAGCAGGGCGATGAGGACGTCGCCGTCGATGAGCCCGCCGTCCTCTCCGACCATCACACAGCGGTCCGCGTCCCCGTCCAGGGCCACGCCCAGCTGCGCCTCGCCCGCCGCGATCCGCTCGCACAGGTGCCCGGGATGGACGGCGCCGCAGTCCACGTTGATGTTGGTGCCGTCGGGCTCGCAGTACAGCGTCGTGACGCGGGCACCCGTGGCCTCGAGCGCCGGGCCGGCCAGGAAGGACGCGGCGCCGTGGGCGGCGTCCACGGCCACGTGCAGACCCTCGCCCCAGGGGGCCGCGGGCGCGAGGCTGTCGGCGTAGGCCTGTCGGGCGCCGGCTGCATCCTCGAGGAAGCGACCCATCCCGCACGGCGCGTCCAGGTCGGCGCGGTCGAGGTCGTGTTCGAGGCGCAGCTCGTCGTCGTCGTCGAGCTTGGTGCCGTCGGGGCCGAAGACCTTGATCCCGTTGTCGGTGAAGGGGTTGTGGCTGGCGGTGACGGCGATGCCGGCGGCCGCGCCGCGGCGCAGCACCTCGCAGGCCACCCCCGGCGTGGGCAGGACGCCGAGGTCCACCACGTCCGCGCCCCCGAACAGCAGGCCCGCGGACAGGGCGTCGCGCAGCGCCGGTGAGGACAGCCGGGTGTCCCGGCCGATGACCACCGTCCCGGGCTTCAGGCCCGCCAGGGCGCGGCCCAGGCGCATCACCAGGCCCGGGGTCAGCGGCGGCCGACCGGCCACACCGCGAATCCCGTCGGTGCCGAAGTACCGCCTACGGGTCAACGCCCGCTCCTCGTCAACGTGAAGATGGACGGTTGCAGGGTCTGCACCTGGACGGAGTCGGGCAGGCCCTCCGCCTGGAGCCGGACTCGCGGCTCGCCCTCGCCCTGCCCCATCGGCGCGTACTCGACGCGAACCTTGCCGCCGCGGAAGGCCAGCTCGGGGTCGTCCACGTAGACGCGGATGGCGGACGCCATGACACGGTGCAGCTCCCGCGCCGGCCCGTGCAGGGTCACGGTGGCGTGGGCGGGTTCGACGACCACGCCCTCGAGCTCCACCGGCAGCGTGATGGGCACCTCCATCTCCCGCTCCTCCACCACCTGGTCCAGGCGCACGTACACCGAGACCTCGGCGTCGTGCTCGGGGCGGGCGCGCAGCGTGCCCAGGTCCAGCGCGAGGATCTCGGCGAAGTTGCGGTCGCGACCCGCCAGGTCCAGCGGCTTGGTGCGGACCTCCTCGAGGGACTCGAGGTCGGGGCGGGCGCCGGACAGGGTGATGAGGTTGGGCTCGATGACGATCTCCTGGATCTCGAAACCGAAGGCCGGCTCGCCCCTCGTGGGTACCTTCACCTCCAGCGCCTTGGTGAGGCGCTCGTCGAAGCGGAACGTCAGCGACGCCGGGCTGATGGTGGTGATGGAGAGGTTGGACGGCAGATCCTGCACCAGCATGCCGGTGAAGTTGAGGGTCGTCTCACCCGCGGCCGAGTCGCTCAGATCGATGCGGTAACGCAGATCCCGGTGGGTCATCTCCCGCAGGTTGGCCCGCGGCCCCACCGCCTTGACCAGCACCTGATCCACGGGATCGCCGTCGAGCACCAGCTCGTCGGGCCACACGTAGTCGAGGCGGATGGTGGCGTACTCCTCGGCCGTGGGACGCCCCTGCACCAGCAGCCAGGCGACCACGGCGAGGGCCGCGGCGATGATCTTGAGGTTGAGGTTCTGCCGCAAGGCGTCGCGCAGGACGCGGCGCACCTCCCGCCAGAACGGGTTGGGGGGGCGTGAGGGACGAGCCGGCGTCTTCCCGCTCATGGCTCCTCCTCCAGGGTGTGCACCTCCTCACCGGACTCGGTGGGCTGCTGGGACGTCAGCGCGGCGAACTCCATGGAGGGGTGGGTGGGGATCGACTCCTCCTCCTCTTCCTCCTCCTCCTGGCGCGTGGCCGTGTTCACCGCCAGGCGCAGGGCGTCGGTGTCGGCCACGGTATGCACCTTGCCCGCCACCACCAGCGACACGGTCTGGAACTCCTCGCTGACGAGGAACACCAGCGCGTCCGCCTCCTCGGTCAGGCCGATGGCCGCCCGGTGGCGGGTGCCCATGTAACGGTCCAGGTCCGGGTTGGCGGACAGGGGCAGGAAGGCGCCCGCCATCTCCACGCGGCCCTTGCGGATGATCACCGCGCCGTCGTGGATGGGCGCCTGCTTGTTGAAGATGGACACGAGCAGGGCCGCGGTCACCTCCGCGTCGATCCGGGTGCCCTCGCCGCAGATGGAGATCAGGTCGGCCTCGCGCTCCACGGCCACCAGGGCCCCCTCCCCTCGCTCGGCCAGGCTGAAACACGCGCGCGCGATCTCCTCGAACAGCTGGACCTCTTCCTGCTTTTGCACCGCGCCCATGAACGGCACGCCCATGCGCGCCAGTCCCCGGCGGATGTCCGACTGGAAGATGATCACGATGGCCAGGACGAGGTAACCGAACAGCTCCTTGAGGATCCAGTTGATGGTGACGAGCTCGAGCCACTCGCTGAGGAAGTACAAAAACGAGATGAGCACGAGCCCGAACAGGACCTGGAAGGCCCGCGTACCCTTCAGGATCAGCAGCGCCCGATAGAAGATGTAGTAGAGGATGAGGACATCGAGCAGGTCGACCCATCGGAAGGTTCCGAACAGCTCGGTCATCCCGGTCTCCGCCCGCCCTACAGCCCTCGAGCTGCGGCGATGCCGCAGAAGACGTCCACCGCGTGACGCGTGGACTTCACGTCGTGCACCCTCACCACGTGCGCCCCGCCGGCGGCGGCGGCCAACGCGGCGGCCACCGAACCCTCGAGCCGTTCGCCGGGTTCCAGGCCGAAGCAGGCACCCAGGAACGACTTGCGCGAGGCACCGACCAGCACGGCGTACCCCGTCTCGACGAGGCGGGGGACGGCCCGCAGCAGCTCCAGGTTGTGGCCCGGGTCCTTGCCGAACCCGATGCCAGGGTCCAGGAGCACGTTCGACCGCCGGATCCCCAGGGATTCGGCGTACCGCCCGCGGTCGCGCAGGTAGTCTACCACCTCGGACACCACGTCGGTGTACTGCACGTCGAGCTGCATGGTGCGGGGAGCGCCCCGCATGTGCATCAGCACCACCGGACAACCGCGCCGGGCGGCCAGAGGTCCCATCGCCGGGTCGCTCAGGGCCGTCACGTCGTTGATCCAGTCGGCCCCCGCGTCCAGGGCGGCGCGGGCCACCTCGGCGCTGGCGGTGTCCACCGAGATGGGCACGCCGAGGTCGCCCAGGCCGGTGATGACGGGCACGACGCGGGCGATCTGCTCGCCAGGGGACACGGGCTCCGAGCCGGGGCGGGTGGACTCGCCGCCCACGTCCAGCACGTCCGCGCCGGACGCCACCATGGCCCGCGCGCGCTCCACCGCCGCCTCACGGTCGCGGTACAGCCCGCCGTCGGAGAACGAGTCCGGGGTGATGTTGAGAATGCCCATCACCAGCGGCGCAGGGCCGCTGCGCACCACGCCACCGCTCCAGGGCAGCTCCAGGGGTGCGACGGGGGTGAGGGACACGGTTGCGCCGGTTCAGGTGGCGGGCACGGGCTCCTGCTCGCCGCCGTGGAGGATGGCCTCGACGTCGCTGCCGTCGAGGGACTCCTTGAGCAGCAGGGCGTCGGCGAGGGCGTGCAGCGCGTCCATGCGTTCGCGCAGGATCTCGCGCGCCTTGGTGTACGCGCCGTTGACGATGCCGTTGATCTCCTGGTCGATCTCCACGGCGGTCTGCTCGCTGTAGTCCTGTTTCCGCTGGATCTCGCGGCCCAGGAAGATCTGCTCCTCTCGAGCACCGAAGGACAGCGGCCCCAGCTTCTCGCTCATGCCCCACTCGCAGACCATCTTGCGAGCCATCTCGGTGGCCCGGCTGATGTCGTTGCCCGCGCCCGTGGTGAACCGCTCCAGGGCGATCTCCTCGGCGGCGCGACCGCCCATGAGGATGGTGATGGAGGACAGCAGGTACTGCCGGTCGTAGTTGTGGCGTTCGTCCACGGGCAGCTGCTGGGTCAGGCCCAGGGCGCGGCCGCGCGGGATGATGGTGACCTTGTGCACCGGATCGGCGCCGGGCAGCACCTCCGCGACGATGGCGTGGCCCGCCTCGTGGTAGGCGATGTCGCGCTTCTCGTCCTCGCTGAGCATCAGCGAGCGGCGCTCCGTACCCATCATCACCTTGTCCTTGGCCTGCTCGAAGTGGCGATGGCTCACCTCGGTCATACCCTCGCGGGCGGCGAGCAGGGCGGCCTCGTTGGCCAGGTTGCGCAGGTCGGCGCCGCTGAAACCCGGCGTGCCGCGGGCGATCTTGGACAGCTCCACGTCGTCGGCGGTGACGACCTTGCGCGTGTGGACCTCGAGGATCCCCTCGCGACCGTTGACGTCGGGCAGGGGCACGATCACCTGGCGGTCGAACCGGCCGGGCCGCAGCAGGGCCGGGTCGAGCACGTCGGGCCGGTTGGTGGCCGCCA
>CAZLEO010000071.1:0-23841 GCA_964558555.1 uncultured Rickettsiales bacterium
AGGACGCGGACGGCCGGCGCTACTTCGAGCTGCAGCGGGGCCCGGTGTTCAACCACGTCATCCTCGCCGACGAGATCAACCGCGCCACCCCCAAGACCCAGAGCGCCATGCTCGAGGCCATGCAGGAGCGGCAGGTGAGCATCGTGGGCGAGACCCACGCCCTGCCCCAGCCCTTCTTCGTGGTGGCCACCCAGAACCCCCTGGAGATGGAGGGCACCTACCCGCTGCCCGAGGCGCAGCTCGACCGCTTCCTGATGAAGCTCAAGGTGGACTTCCCGGACGCGGCGGAGATGAAGGCCATCCTCGACCGCACCATCTCCACGGACAACCCGCAGGCCGCGCCCGCCGTGGACGGCCCCACGATCCTGGCCATGCGCGCGCTGGTGCGCTCCGTGCCCGTGGCGCCGGTGGTGCAGGACTACGCCATCCGCCTGGTGCTGGCCACCCACCCGGAGAAGGCCGACTCACCCGAGGTCACCCGCCGCTACGTGCGCTACGGGGCCAGCCCGCGCGGCGCGCAGGCGTTGCTGCTGGTGGGCAAGATCACCGCGCTGCTGGACGGGCGCTTCAACGTCAGCGCCGAGGACGTGCGCAACGTGGCCCGGCCCTGCCTGCGCCACCGGCTGATCCTCAACTTCGAGGGTGAGGCCGAGCGCGTGGACACCGACACCATCATCGACCAGATCATCAAGGACCTCCCTGAGGTGAAGTGACCGAAGAGCGCACCAACCCCCTGAGCCCGGATTTCCTCAGAAAGCTCGAGTACCTGAGGATCGTCGCGCGGCATCAGCACCAGGGCCGCTTCGCCGCCCTGACGCGATCGCGCAAGCTCGGCTCGGGTATCGACTTCGCCGATCACCGGCCGTACACGCCCGGCGACGACTTCAAGGACATCGACTGGAACCTGTTCGGCCGCCTCGACCGCTTCATGATCCGCCTGGCCGAGGAGGACACGGAGCTCAACCTGTATCTGCTGGTGGACGTGAGCCCGTCCATGCGGTTCGGCACCCCGTCCAAGACGGAGTTCTCCTGCCGCGTGGCCTCGGCCCTGTCCTACGTGGCCCTGGCCCACCTGGACCGGGTCCACCTGTTCCCCTTCGGTGCCAACATCCTGCCGCCCCTGCACCCGCCGCGGAACAAGGCCCACGCGGTCAACGTCTACCGCTACCTCGCCGACCAGGAGGAGACCGGCGTGAGCGACCTGACCCGCGCGGCCCACGGGTTCGCCGGCGTCGCCCGCACCCGCGGGGTGGTGGTGATCATCAGCGACTTCCTCATGGAGGGGGGCTGGCGTGAGGGGCTGGACATGCTGCGCGCCGCCCACTTCGAGCTGGCCCTGGTCCACATGAGCACCCCCGAGGAGGTGGCCCCGGAGCTGTCCGGCGGCGACTGGCTGCTGCGCGACGCGGAGAGCGGCCGCGGCATGCGCGTGCGGCTGACGCCGGCGCTGCTCAAGCGTTACCGCCAGGCATTCATGGACCACGGCAAGGAGCTGGCGTCGTACTGCCGCCGCTACAACATGTTCTACGCCCACGCCCGCACGGACAGCCCCTTCGAGGAGCTGGTGCTGCGGACGTTCCGTACCGGGCGGTTGCTGGGGTGATGGCGTGACCTGGACGGGACTGCCCACCCAGACCCTGATCACCGCCGCCCTGGTCGGCGCCGGCGTGCTGCTGGTGCTGTTCTTCCTGCGCCCGCGGCCCCAGGTGCTCGCCGTGCCGTCCCACGTGCTGTGGAAGCAGGTGATCCCCAGGCGCATCGACCCGCTGATCAAGGAGATCATCGCGCTGCTGCTGCAGCTGCTGATCCTGGCGGCGGTCGTGGGCGCGCTGGGGCGGCCCGAGCCGGTGGTCGAGGAGCCGGAGCCGGTGGACGTGGAGGGCATCACGCGTCCGCGCGACCGGGTGGTGGTCGTGGACCTGTCCGCGTCCATGGGGGCGATGGAGGGGGACGCGAGCCGCCTGGACGGGGTCAAGCGGCGGCTCCAGGAGATGGTGGCCGACCTCGCCGACGGCGAGCGCATGGCCATCGTCCGTGCCGACGCGACGGCCACCGTGGCCGTCCCCCTGACCGATGACGTGCAGCGCCTGGGCCTGGGCATCCGCTCCCTGCGCGTGCGCCCCGGGCGGGCCGACCTGTCCGGCGCCCTGCGACGCACCCAGGAGGTGCTGGCGGACGCGCAGCCGCCGTCCGAGGTGCGCATCTTCGCCGACAGCGAGGTCCCGGCGATGACCCCTCCCGAGGGGTGTGCGGTGCTGGCCGAGCCGGTGGGCGAGCCGCGCCCCAACCTGGCCGTGACCGCCTTCGACCTGCGCGCCACCGACGGGTTGCCCGCGCAGATCGAGGCGTTCGTCCGCGTGCAGAGTTATGCCCCCCTCGACGCGCAGGTGACGGTGAGCGTGGAGACCCCCACCCGGGTGCTCGGGCGCGCCACCTACGACCTGCCCGCCGGCGGCACCCTCGACCGCATCTACCACTTCTACCCGCCGGACGAGGACCGGGTGGAGGTGGTGCTGCAGGACGTGACCTTCGGCGAGGATGGGCCGCCCGATGCCCTGGCCCTGGACAACCGCGCCTACGCCTTCCTGCCCGGGCTGAGGCCGGCGCGCGTGCTGCTGGTCTCCCGCGGCAACCAGTACATGGAGGTGGCCCTGGGGCTGATCCCGGGGCTGAAGCTGGACAAGGTCACCCCGGACGAGTTCCGGCGGTCCCAGGCCGCGAGCGGGCGGTACGACGTGGTGTTCTACGACTCGTTCGTGCCCGACGATCCGCCGCGGGTGAACAGCTTCTTCATCAACCCGCGCGTGGCCGTGGCCGGGTTCTCGCTGGTGCGCCAGGTGGAGACACCGACGACCACGGGCTGGAACCTGGGCCACCCCCTGTTCGCCAACCTGGTGCTGCGGGACCTGCACGTGGCCGTGAGCGGGCAGTTCGAGCCGGGCCGCAACGACGTGCGCCTGATCAACACGCCCACCGGCCCCATCGCCCTGGCCCGGGAGCGCGGCGGTGTGCGCTACGTGGCGTTCGGCTTCGACTTCGCCGACAGCGACCTGCCCCTGCGAGTGGCGTTCCCCCAGCTGATCTTCAACACGGTGCTGTGGATGCGTGAGGGGCGCGCTTCGTCGCCGCCCGCCGGTCCCCAGCACCTGGCGCGCGACCCGTTGTGGCTGCAGCCCGAGTCCCCGGACTCGGCCCTGATCATCGAGCCCCTGCCGGACGTGGAGGCCGAGCCGAGGCGCCGCGTCCGATCCAGCCCGGTGGGCGACGGCCACCTCCGCCACCACTTCGACCGCACCGGCTACCACGTGGTCGCGGGCGCCGAGGACGCGGCGCTGCTGGCGGTGAGCATGCTCGACCCGGTGGAGTCGGACCTGGGCGGTACCCCCACGGTGGCGGCCCCACCGCCCGTGCCGCCGGCCCCCGAACCCGAACCCATCTCCCAGCCCTGGGCGCCGCCCTGGGTGTGGCTCGGCCTGGCCGCGCTGCTGCTGTTGCTGGGTGAGTTTGCGCTGGTGAACCGATGAGCTCCTGGGACCTCAGCCAGTACCAGCTCGACCGGCCCATGGTCCTGTGGGCCGTGGTCGTGGTGGTGCTGTTCTTCCTGCTGAGGGAGCACGGGACCGTGGGCTGGGCCCGCGCGCGGCTGTTCATCACGACCCTGGTGCGCTGCTTCGCCTTCCTGGCGCTGGTCCTTGCCCTGGCCGGGCCCCACCGCTTCGAGGAGCACCCCGATCTGAGCCTCGTGTTCGTGGTGGACGGTTCGGGGTCGTCGTCGGGTGGCCGCATGGAGGTGTACCGCGAGCGCCTGCGCGAGTGGTGGGAGCGCAAGGGGGACGTGCCGGCGCGCATCGTGGTGGCGTCGGACGACCTGACCCGCGTGGCGGACCCCGACGAGATGGACGCGGCCCTGCCCGCGGTGAACGAGGCCACCCCCACCGACCTCGGGCCGGCGGTGGAGCTGGCCGTGGAGTCCTTCGAGCCCACCTCGTCCAGGGCGCTGCTGCTGTTCAGCGACGGGGTGGTCACCGAGGGCCAGGTGGATCGCGCCGCCGCCGTGGCTGGCGTGCGCGGGGTGCGCATCTTCCCGGTGCCGCCGGACGAGGGCAAGCTCTCGGTGGCGGCGAGGCGGCTGGAGCTGGGCAACGCGCTGGTGAAGCAGGGGGAGGAGATCTCGGCCACGGTGGTGGTCGACGCCAACGGCCCGGCCGTCGTGGACGTGACCCTGCTCGACGCGCGCGACCGCGTCGTGGCCACCCGCGCCGGGATCGAGATCGACGTGGGCGAGACGCCGGTGCTGCTGGGGTTCCGCATCGAGACGCCCGGCGTGTATCCGCTGCGCGCCGAGGTGGCCGTCGAGGGGGACCTGTTCGACCTCGACGACGTGGCGTATGGCGCCATCGAGGTGGTGGGCCCGCCGAGTGTGCTCGTGGCCGGCGAGTCCGCGGCCACGCGACGGTTCGGCAAGGTCCTGTCCGGGATGCGGCCGCCCATGGCCTACGAGACCACCGGCCCCTCGGCGAACCAGCCCCTGGACGACACGGACCTGCTGGTGTGGCTGGACCCGGCGCTGGGCGATGTCTCCCAGGACAAGGCCACGGACCTGCGCAGCTTCGTGCGTCGCGGCGGCAGGCTGCTCATGGTGGGCGGACCCCAGGGGCTGGCCGTGGCCGACGAGGGCCAGGACGAGCTCAAGGACCTGCTGCCCGTGAAGTTCCCCAAGACCGAAAAGAAGGAGGCCGCCCCGCTGGCCGTGGTGTACTGCATCGACCGGTCCGACTCCATGGGCCGCGCGGCCAAGTTCGAGATCGCCCTGACCGCGGTGGCCGAGTCCATCGCCATGCTCGAGCCCACCAGCCGCGTGGGCGTGGTCCCCTTCAGCGACCAGCCCCACTGGGCCGTGCCCATGACCACGGCCGACGACCTCGACGCGATCAAGAGGCGGCTGTCCGAGCTCACGGTCCACGGCGGCACCTCGATCTACCCGGCGCTGCAGATGGGGTACGAGGCGCTGATCGACGAGGAAGCCAAGCTCAAGCACATGCTGCTGCTGACGGACGGCAAGTCCGTGTCCACGCTCAAGCGCGACGGCGAGGTCGTGCACAACGTGGCCAAGCGGGACTTCACCCTGTCCACGGTGGCCATCGGCCGCGAGTCGGACCAGGAGGAGCTCAGCGCGGTGGCCTCCATCGGCCAGGGCCGCTTCTACTACACCGACGACTTCGGCTCGATCCCGCAGATCTTCCTCGAAGAGACCATGACCGTGGTGCGGACCAACAAGATCGAGCAGCAGTTCGAGGTCCACGCAGTGGACGAGAGCCGCTTCCTGGAAGGGGTCGACACCGACACCATCCCGGACCTCGAGGGCTACATCCGCAGCCTGCAAAAGACCACCAGCGAGCTCGCGCTGGCCACCGAGCGCGGCGAGCCGGTGCTGGTGAGCTGGCGGCACGGCCGCGGCATCGTCACCCTGTTCACGTCCGACTTCGGCGGCGAGTGGTCCACGGCCTGGGCGGACTGGGACCAGCGCCATACGCTGTGGCGCACGGTGGTGCGCGAGACCCTGACCCCCCAGCCCGCGCCCGAGGTGAGCCTCAGCGGCGAGATCGTCGGCGACGAGCTGCGCCTGGAGTACTCCATCCTCGACGCGCTGAAGAACCCCCGCAACAACCTGGTGGTCGAGGGGGTCGTCACCACACCCGGCGGCCTGCGCAGCACCGTGGATCTCCAGCCCAGCGGACCCGGGCGGTACGCCGCCTCCGTGGACGCGAACGAGGTCGGCGGCTACCTGGCGTCGGTGGCGCCGGTGGGTCGCCGTGAGGGCGCCCTGGACGCCTCCGGCGGGAGCATCCCCGGCGGCGCAGTGCAGCGATCCATCGGTACGGTCCCGCCCCGCGAGACCCGCGCCGGCACCCTGAACATCCCGCTGCTGCAGCGCCTGGCCGACGAGACCGGCGGGCTCCTGGAGCCCGACTTCGCCCAGGTGCTGGAGGACGGCGTGGACACGCGGCGCATCCGCGTGGACTCGTGGGAGCGGCTGCTCTGGGCGGCCCTGATCCTGTTCATCGCCGATATCGCCGTACGCCGCCTGCGTATCCCCCGGTTCCTCCGTCGCGGTCGCTGAGCCCCAACCTCGGTCACGTCCTGACAGATGCCCTTCCGGATCCCGCCGGGTTCGGTCTGGTCCGCTGCGAGTTTGGGGGAATCACGCCACGACGCCACGACGCCACGGCGCGACGCCGGAGAGGGATTGGGAGGACCGCCTGGGAGCCTTGGCTGCACCTGGTCTGGCACAGGTCTGGCCCGACTGGATGCCGCTGCCACTGGAGTTCGAGGACCGAGACGATCTCGAGACCTTCCTGCAAGAGAAGCTCGCCGAGTCCTACACCGTCGAGACGAGCCGCGGCGTGGCCCAGATCATCGAGCTCGGCGAGCAGATGCTCTCCTTTGACGAGCCGATCCCGCGGGTGCAGGTCGTGGAGTGCTCCGACGAGGAGTACGACAGAACCGCAAACTTCCCCGAACGATCCGGATTTCGGATCGAATCAGGCGGTCAGGGTAGAAGACCTCGTCAATTGATCCGGAATGCGGATCGTTGGCGAGGATTTGCTGGGCGTCCTCGGTACAGCTTTTTTCGTGAACGGTGCCCGCTGGACGTCACCCGCTCACAGGATTAGGATTCACGGCTGGACCAAAAGGGCGATGCCGATGGACGACCAGCCGATCAAGATCCTGTTGGTGGAGGACAATCCCGGGGATGCCCGGTTGCTCCACGAGATGGTCCGTGGCGTGGACACGCCGAGGATGGAGTGGCGACAGGCGGAGCGGCTCGCCAAGGCGCTGACGCGCCTGGAAGAGGAGGACTTCGACCTGATCCTGCTCGACCTGGGGCTCCCCGACAGCAACGGCATCGACACCTTCGATGATCTCCACGACAAGGTTCCCCACGTCCCGGTGATCGTGCTGACGGGCACCGCCAACGAGGACCTGGGCGCCGAGGCGGTCAAGCACGCCGCCCAGGACTACCTGGTCAAGGGACAGCTCGACACCCAGCAGCTGATGCGCAGCATCCGCTACGCCATCGCGCGGGGCCGGGTCCAGACGCAGCAGCACGCCCTCGCCGATCGCCTGGAGCAGGTGGTGGCGGAGCGGACGCAGGAGCTCGCCGAATCCGAGGAGAACTACCGCACCCTGGTGGAGAACTCCCTGCAGGGGCTGGTCGTGGCCCAGGGTGATCCGCCCCGGATCGTGTTCGCCAACCAGACCATGGGCCGCATGCTCGGCTACACCCCGGACGAGATCACGGCCATGTCCGCGGGCGGGATACAGCGGCTGTTCCACGCCGAGGATCGGGACCGCTTCTTCGACAGCTACCGCGTGAGCCTCGACGGTGAAGACGCGCAGCCGCGGTTCGAGTTCCGCGCGCACCACCGCGACGGCACCGTGCTGTGGCTCGACCAGTCGGTGGCGCCGATCATGTTCCGCGGCTCCCCGGCCGTGCAGGCCACCTTCGTGGACGTGACCGAGCGACGCCAGGCCGAGGACGGGCTGGCTGCGGAGAAGGAGCGGCTGGCCGTGACCCTGGCCAGCATCGGCGAGGGGGTCATCGCCACGGACACCGAGGGCACGGTGATCCTCATCAACGATGTGGCACAGAACCTCACGGGCTGGCCCGAGGACGAGGCCATGGGATCCACCGTCGAGGACGTCCTGTGCGTGGTGGAACCGCGCACGGGCAAGGCCCGCGGGAACCCCGTGGGCACCGTACTCGAGGCGACCGGTCCGGTGGAGTTCCCCGAGGACTCCGTGCTGGTGGATCTCGATGGCGGGCGCCACCTCATCGTCGAGCGCGCGTCCCCCATCCGCGACTGGGAAGGCAACATCCTGGGCGTGGTCATGGTGTTCCACGACGTGAGCAAGGAGCGCCAGCTGGAAGAGGAGCGCGGCCGCAACCAGCGCATCGAGTCCCTGGGCATCCTCGCCGGCGGCATCGCCCACGACTTCAACAACATCCTCACCGGGATCCTGGGCAACGTGAACCTGGCCCGCGTGCGGGCCGCCGGCAACGACGGGGTGGACGGCCTGCTCGGGGACGCCGAGAAGGCGCTGGATCAGGCGTCCAAGCTCGTGCGCAAGCTGATGAGCCTCACCCAGGGCGGCGCGCCGGTGAAGGAGTCGGCCTCCATCGCCGAGATCATCACCGAGTCCGCGCAGCTCGCCCTGAGCGGGTCCAACGTCTCGTACGAGTTCGATTCCCCGGACGACCTGTGGAACGTGGACGTGGACCCCAGCCAGATGAGCCAGGTGGTGTACAACCTCGTGCTCAACGCCGAGCAGTCCATGCCCGGCGGCGGCACCGTGGAGATCAGCGCCCGCAACATCGGCGAGATCGGATCGCTGCCCCTGGATGACGGCAACTACGTGCAGGTGACCATCCGCGACCACGGCGTGGGCATGCCCCCCGACTTCGCCAACCGCATCTTCGACCCGTACTTCACCACCAAGCAGAAGGGGTCGGGGCTGGGGCTGACCGTGGCCTACACCTCGGTGCAGAACCACGGCGGCGCCATCAGCGTGGACTCCGAACCGGGATCGGGGACGGCGTTCCACATCTACCTGCCCGCGAGCTTCGAGCCCCTGGAGCTGGACCTGGACGTGGAGGACCGGCCCTCCCTGGGGACCGGCCGCATCCTGGTCATGGACGACGAGGAGATGGTGCGGACCGTGTGCGCCGAGATCCTGCGTCATCTGGGGTACGAGGTGGTGGCGGTGGAGGACGGTGAGCCCGCCGTCGAGAGGTACCTCCGCGCCTTGAAGAGCGATCCGTTCGACGTGGTCATCCTCGACCTGACCGTGCCCGGCGGTATGGGTGGCGCGCGTGTGCTCGAGGAGATCATCAAGCATGACCCCGACGCCCGCGTCATCGCGTCGAGCGGGTACTGCGACGACCCGGTGATCGCCAAGCCGAGCGAGTACGGGTTCATCGCCGCGCTGACCAAACCGTACACGGCGACCGAGCTGGGGCGGATCGTGGGGGACGTGCTCGAGCGGGGTAGGTCATGAGCCGGTTGCTGAAGGTCCTCGCCCTGATCGTCGCGGTTCCCGTCGTCTTGCTGGCCTGCGACTGCTCGTCGGAGTCGGACGGCGAGACCGATGCGACGCCGACCCCCGAGGAGATCACGGAGGAGCCGACCGAGGAGCCCACGGAGGAGCCCACGGAGGAGCCCGAGCCCGTGAACGAACCCTCCGCGCAGCTGGTCGCGGCCCTCGAGCGAGTCCCCGAGGAACGCCTGGCTGCGACCATCCCCACCGACGTGGATCGCGAGAAGGGGGGGCTGGATTACGAGTCCACCTGCGCTTTCTGTCACGGCAGCGCGGGCAAGGGGGATGGCGCCGCGGCCGACGCGCTGGACCCGAAGCCGGGCGACTGGACGGACACGACGCGGTTCGAGCTGACCACGCCAGGCGCCAAGGCGCACATCATCCTCGAAGGGATCGCGGAAGGGTCGGCGATGCCGGGCTACAAGGCGGCCATGTCGGAGAATCAGGTGTGGCAGCTGGTGGCGTACCTGGGGAAGCTGAGGGAGAACGCGGAGGCCGGGATCGAAGGGGGCGTGGAAGAGGGCGTGGAAGAGGACGTGGAAGAGGACGTGGAAGAGGACGTGGAAGAGGACGTGGAAGAGGGAGAAGAGGGAGTCTAGTCTCCCGCCATGCGGAACTCGCGCTCGTAGCGAATGGCCTTGCCGTAGCGAGGCTGGGGGAACCAGAGGTTGAGGGTCTGCTGATCGAGGCAGGCCGGGATCTCCTCGACATCAAAGGTGGAGCGGACGTGCTCGATGTCCCGCGGCGAACCGTCGCGGGAGATGGTGAGGTGCGTCACGAGACGGCCGCCGGGGATGGACCGCCTTTCGGCCGAGAGGAGCTGGCAGTGGCGGAAGGCGCCGCGTCGGCTGGCGAACACCGCGTCGATCTCGGCGGTGGTGACGCCGCCGAGGGGGAGCAGGCGGCGGTCGATGGGGAGCTCGTCGGGCTGGACGCCGGTGAGGTGGCGCAGGGCCACGTGGCCGACGAGGCTCTCCTCGGCCAGGGCGTCGAGCAGGGCGAGGCGCTCCTTGTACAGGGCGTCGCCTGAGACGTTCTCGGGATCGGGGGCCAGGCCGAGCTCACGCTCGAGGGTGCCGGTGTAGCCGGAGATGGGACCCACGTTGCTCATCCCCTGGGCGTAGGCGTTGCGGGCCGGGGGCATGCGGCGGAACCGCTCCAGGCAGACCCCCCGGGCGATGTGGAGCCACGGACTGTCGCGGTAGACCTGGAGGAACGAGTCGGTGCCGGTGATGCAGTCCTCGAGGCGGTCGGCGCCGATGGCCACGTCGATGTAGGCGGCCATGGCGGTGTCGCCGTGGTGGGTGGCCTCGACCCGGCGCATCAGCGCGTCGAGGGCGGAGCCGAAGTCGCCGCGCGCCAGGTAGGCCGCGGCCAGGTCGAAGGAGGCCTCCTGGCCCCCCTTGGTGGAGCTGGCGGACTTGCGCAGGGTGGACATCCCGGCGTCGTCGAGCTCGGCGAGGCGCCGGGCCCGGGCCACCCGGGCGTCGAGCGCCTCGTCTCCGGTGGCGATGGGCGCCCCCGCCTCGAAGCCGGGGGGCGCCTGGCGCACCTGGCGGGACGCGCAGGCGCCGAACAGCACGGCGCCCAGGACGGGGATCAGGAGCGTGGCGAGGAGACGAGGGATTGGGCGCGCCATGGGCCCTCCGACGCGTGGGCTAGCGGCGGGACTCGCTGACGTAGGAGTCGGTCCAGTACATCCCGGTGCACAGCCACTCGCCCTGGATGTGCGAGTCGTCGAAGCTGTGGGTTTCGGTGACGGAACCGTGCACGTCGGTGCAGTCGTAGGTGCCCGCGCGGCCGTGGTGATCGATATCGAAGATGCAGGCACCGCCGCCTGCGGTACCCAGCGACCAGGTGGAGGTCTCGTCGTCCTGCAAGGACAGGCCGAAGGCCTCCATGGGCTGGTTCTGGGTGCGGGTGTACTGGCCGTTGCCGTCGAACTCCTGCAGCTGGATGTCCACCTGCAGGCCGTCACGGTAGGTGTGATCGTAGGCCGAGATCAGCAGGGTCTCGTGCCCGAAGTCTCCCGTGAGCAGGCAGTCCACGCGCACGTCCCAGTCCATGTGCTCGTGGGTCCAGTAGATCTCGTGCTGGAGCTCCAGGCGGCCGGTGGCGGCGACCGTGAAGGTGCCCTCGGGGCGGGAGTCGCAACCCAGGGCGATCAGCAGCATCGACAGACAAAGACCGGCGGTGATGATTCGGGTCATGGCGTCACTCATCCAATCCCACCTGGGCGCATTCCCACTCCCCGGTGACGGTGAACGGTAGATCCATGCTCACGCCGAGCACGAACTCCTCGAGACCGGGGCAGTTGACGGTGCCGTAGCGGCCCTCGTCGGACAGCCCGATCGAACATTCCCCGGAGGACCGGGTTTCGAGATCGTAGGTCTGGTCCGCCGTGGTCAGGGTCAGGTCGAAGGGCGGCGCCTGGTGGTCGGCGGTCAGCAGGTAGGTGCCGTCCCCGCCGTAGCCGTCCACGATGGCGGTGAGCTCGAGGCCCTGCTCGTAGTTGCCGTCGCGCACCTGGAGCACGTAGCTCTGCTCCAGACCGTCCTCGACGATGGTGCACGAGACCTCGTAGGTGTCCGTGGCTCCGCCGTCCCAGAAGATGTCGTGGGTCTGGTCGAGCACCCAGCCGGAGGCCGTGTCGGTGGCGTACAGCGACACGGAGATCTCCCCCTGGTAGCCGTTGGTGGTGGTGGCGTCCTCGCAGCCGAGCGCCAGCGCGACGAGGACGAGCAGACCGGTTCGGGCGGCGTTCATACCCGGGAAGGATACCAAAAACGCGCGCGGGTGGGACGAGTTCACGCGAGCGTCACGCGCGTGAGGACGGGGCAACCGGCGATCTCGGGTCCCGGGTCCCATGCGGGATCCGGGGCCAGCAGGAGGACCACACCGCCGCGGCCGGCGCCGGAGAGCTTGCCGCTCAGGGCGCCGTTGCCGACCCCTTCGCGGATCACCTCCTCGATGACCGGGTGGCTGACGTCGATGGCGCGCAGCCCTTCCATGGCGTGGTCCATGGCGGCGGCCATGCGGGCGGAGTCGCCGCCGTCGAGGGCGTCCAGACCCGCCGCGACGGAGTCGGCGATGTGTCGCAGCGCGATCTCGAAGGTCGCGGCCTCCTCGGCGCGGAGCTGGGCCACGCCGGCCACCACCTCCGACGTCCTCGAACGCACGCCGGTATCCACGATCCAGAGATCGAAGCGCCCCGACGCCGCGATCTCCTGCGGCGGCTCGCCCTTGCGAAAGCGGATGGGGCGACCCAGGACGATCGTGGCCACGTCCACCCCGGACGGATTGCCGTGGAACACCCGCTCACCGGCGTTGGCGAGCTCTCGCAGCCGATCGAGGGAGTGCTCGCTGCGCTGGGCGGTGAGCACGGCGCGGGCGAGGGCGACACACAGGGCGGCCGAGCTGCCGAGACCGCAGGCCAGGGGGAGGGTGCTGCGGACGTCGACGAAGAGCGACGGACCGTCCCAGCCCGCCGCCTCGAGGATGGCGGCCAGGGCCCGGTCCAGCACGTCGGTGTCCCCGGTGGGCGCGCGCCAGCCCTCGCCGGTGTCGAGCAGCACCCTCAGCTCGAGCGCGGTCACCGGGACGGCCACGGCGGTCCCGCCGTACACCACGGCGTGTTCGCCCAAGAGGATGGTCTTGCCCCCGGCGCGTCCGAGGGCGGGCAGCTTGCGGGTGGTCTCCATGGCCGATGATTCTAGAGCAGATGGTCGTTCACGAGGGTCACGCCCGGGCCGGGGCGGTTGCGCAGCACGTTGACTCCCGGCGCGAGCGCCTCGATGCGCTGCAGCACGGCGGCCTCGTCGGCGCCCTCGCAGAGGATGTGGGGGTTGGGCCCGGCGTCCAGGGTCAGGTAGGCCGCCAGCCCGTCCTCGCGCCAGCGGCGCACGGCGTGCACGAACGCCAGCGTCTGCGGCGTCATGTACCACACCGCGGGCGCGGCGCTGGCCATCAGCGCCTGCACCTCGAGGGACTCCTGCTCCACCAGCGGCCCCAGGGTCTCCAGATCCCGCGCGGCGATGGCGGCGGTCACGGCTGCCATGCGCCCGGGGAGCTGCGCCTGCCGTGCCCCCATGAAGGGGTGGGCCGCGGCGATGGCGTGGCCCTGGTGGTTGGGGATCTCCTTGGTCGCGGCAGACAGGACCACGCACAGATCGCGCAGATCCCACCAGTCGGGCTCGAACACGGTGGTGGCGAAGGAGTCCTCGTCCCCCGCGCCCGCGCGCCAGCGGACGAATCCCCCCGGCACCGAGCGACACGCCGAGCCGCTGGCGCGTCGGGCCCAGGCGCTGATCTCCTCGGGATCGGGGAGCCCTTCACCGAAGGCCGCGATCGCCGCCGCAGTCAGCGCGGCGAACCCGCTGGCCGAGCTGGCCAGGCCGGTACCCGCGGGCATGCTGTTGAGCGTGGAGATGCGGGCGTGGACCCGGTAGTAGTGGGTGCGGATGTGGTCCATGTGACGGCGCACCCGCCGGGCGCGGTGGTCGAGCACGCGCTCGCCGTCCAGGTAGATCTCGTCGTCGCCCAGGTCCTCGTCGTAGGCCACCGTCGTGATCGTGCAGGCCTCGGTCAGGGTCATGGACAGGGAGTCGTTCAGGGGCAGGTTGAGGCGCGGGTCGGCCTGGCCCCAGTACTTGAGCAGGGCGATGTTGGCGCCCGCGCGCGCCGTGGCGCGACCGAGGTCAGACATGGGGGTGGATCAGCGCCCTTCTTCGTGCTGCTGGGCGAGTTCGGCGTTGCGCTGGTGCAGCCGCATGTGCCCGCGGTTGATGCCCTCGGTGCTCAGGGCCCGCAGCGCGGCGAGGTTCTGGGCCAGGGCCACGGCGGCGAGGATGCGGCCCAGGTCCTGTGCGCCCTCGACGCCGAGGATACGGATGGACGCCTTGGCCGCGGGGTGGAGACGGGTGACGCCGCCGACGGTGCCCACCTGGAACGGGAGCTCGGCTTCGCCCAGCAGGGAGCCGTCGTCGCCGATGCTCCACACGGCGATGGGGCCGTACTTGCCGTTGCGCGAGGCGTAGGCGTGGGCGCCGGCCTCCATGGCCCGCCAGTCGTTGCCCGTGGCGACGAGCACCGGGTCCACGCCGTTCATGATGCCCTTGTTGTGGGTGGCCGCGCGATAGGGGTCGGCCTCGGCGAAGCGGCTGGCCGCGACGATCTGATCCCGCACCGCCTCGCCGCTCCAGGAGCCGAATGCGAGGGCGTCGGTGGGGATGGACACGGTGGCCCGCGCCCGGCGCTTGTCCGCCAGGTTGCTCAGGATGCGCAGACCGATGCGTCCGCCGGTGAGTTCGGCCACCTTCGGGGCCACGAGTTCGGCCATGGCGTTGACGGAGTTGGCGCCCATGGCGTCGCGGCAGTCCACCAGCAGGTGCACCACCAGGCGGCTGCCCAGGCCGTTGAGCGCGAGCCAGCGGACCTCGATGTCGCGGCACCCGCCGCCGAAGGGCAACAGCGAGGGTTGGGCACGGTTCGCCAGCTCCACGATCTGCTCCCGGGCCCCCTCGACGGCCTGCACGGCGAGGTCGGGATCGGGCACGTCCAGGACCTCCACCTGGCCGATGACCAGGTCCTCGACGATCTCGGTGCGGAAGCCGCCGCCGGCGCGAGCCAGGCGGGCGGCGTTGCTGGCCGCGGCCACCACGGAGGTCTCCTCGACGGCCATGGGGATCAGGATCTCCTTGCCGTCGATGAGGAAGTTGGTGGCGATACCCAGGGGTAGCTGGAAACCCCCGACCACGTTCTCGGCGAACGCGGCGAGCTGGTCGAGGGAGGCCCCATCCACCAGCGACTGCATCTCGTCCGGGTCCAGGCCCAGCAACTCGCAGAGCCGCTGCTGCCGGCCCTCGACCGAGAGCTTGTGGAATCCGGAGAGGCGAGAGCTATGGGTCGTCTCACGCATCAGGCGACTCCTCCGGCAGGTCGAACACCTGCCTCACGCAGATCTTGGAGATTCGCGTTGGAACTACAGAACAGGGTCGTGCGCAGCTCCTCGCCGACCTGGCGCACCCGGTCGGCGGCGGTCTGCTCGGACTGCAGCACGTCGCGCAGGAAGGGCAGGGCCATGGCGCACACGTCCGCGCCCAGCGCGACGGCCTTGGCCACGTGGAGACCGCTGCGAATGCCGCCGCTGCCCACGACCACGTGGTCGTCCCCCAACGATCGTGCCGCGGCCACGGCCCGGGCGGTGGGGATTCCCCAGTCACGGAACGTGTTGCCCACCGCCCGCTGCACCGGGTCGGCCTGACGCAGCGCCTCGACGCGGGCCCACGACGTGCCACCGGCTCCGGACACGTCCACCCCGGCGCAACCCACGTCCAGGGCGCGGCGCACGAGCGCCGCGTCCATACCGCAGCCGGTCTCCTTGAGGATCACCGGCACGGGGCAGGCCTCGGTCACCTCGCGGACGCGGTCGAACAGGTCGGCGAAGTTCCAGTCCCCCTCGGGCTGCACCCGCTCCTGCAGGGAGTTGAGGTGCAGGCACAGCGCGTCGGCGCCGATGGCCTCGACGAGTTCGCCGCACCGGGCAGCGGACACGCCGTAGTTGAGCTGGACCGCGCCGATGTTGGCCAGCAGCAGGATGTCCGGTGCCACGTCCCGTACCTGGTAGGTCCAGGCGAGGTCCGGGTCCTGGAGCATGCGTCGCTGGCTGCCCACGCCCATGCCGATGCCGGCCTCCTGGGCCACGGCGGCGAGGCGGCGGTTCACGTCGGCGCCCCGGCGCGAGCCGCCGGTCATGCCGGCGATGAGCAGCGGCAGCTGCAACGTCCGACCCCACAGCCGCGCCGTGGTGTCCACCGTCGCGCCGTCGATCTCGGGCATGGCCGCGTGAGGGAGCTCCACGTCATCCCAGCCGGCGGTGGCGCGTTCGGCTTCCACATCCTCGTGGGCGCACAGGGCGAGGTGGGCGTCCTTGCGCAGCCCCGTCATCAGGCCCGCCAGGATGTCGGCATCCTCGGGCGTGGCCGGCTCGAGGCCTGCGGGCTGCACGACACCCCCGGGCCCGTGCGTGGGGGCCCCGGCGACGGCCCGCAAGCGGACCTCGCGCTCGTCCGGGGCGCGCAGGACCAGGGACACGCGCGCCCCCACGGGCAGGGCCTCGTCCAGCCGCAGCTCGCAGCGGGACCGGCCCAGGGCGAGACACACGGCGTCGGCCCCCGCAACCCGCGCGGGGAGGGCGTCCACCAGTCTCGTCAGCGCGTTGCGCGTCATCGGCAATCCCCTCGGGCCGTTCCTCGAAGGTTCAGTGAACGCCGGGGCCGTCGGACCGGCGCCGCACGTAGGGTAGGAACCAGCCCGCCAGGGCGACAACCGCACAGAGGTAGGAGAAGGCATCCCCGATGCGCCCGTAGATCGTGGGGGCGTACACCAGCGGGACGTCGGTGATGACGGTCTCGGCGGTGAACGGCTCGGTCTGGTGTGTGATCTTGCCCCGGGCGTCGACCACGGCGGAGATGCCGGTGTTGGCGACCCGGACCATGGGGCAGCCGTACTCGGTGCAGCGGTTGGCCGTGAGCATCAGGTGCTGGGACGGGCACGACGTGTCGCCGAACCACGCGTCGTTGGTGATGGTGACGAAGAACCTCGACCCCGCCGCCACGCTGCGGCGCACGAAGCGGCTGCGGATCGCCTCGTAGCAGATCAGGAAGTTGAACGGCGCCCAGGGGGTGTCGAAGACCACCACGTCCTGGCCGCTGTAGAAGTTGCCCACGCCCTTGATCTTGCTGGTGAGCTTCGGGACCACGTGCCGGCCCGGCATGAACTCGCCGAAGGGCAACAGGATGATCTTGTCGTACCGACGATCCTTGTCGCCGTTCGCGTCGAAGCGGAACGCGCTGTTGTGGTAGATGGCCTCGCCCGTGTCGGGGGCCCTCAACGCGGTCAGCGCACCCAGCCAGATCTCCGCGTCCAGCTCGTCGGCCAGGGAGGCCACGTCCTGCCCCCTCGAGGTGAGCCGCAGCGGCTCGCCCGGCGCCGGTTGGGGTGCGTCGGGGCGCGGGGTCGCCACGACGCGGTACGGCGAGCCACCTTCGGGCCAGATCACCACCTGCGCTCCCTGTGCGACGGCCTGGCGGCTCTGCTCCAGGTAGTCCTCGAAGATGCCCAGCCGCCCCTTGCGGGTTCGCGATCGTCGTGATCGCTCCTGGATGCCGAGGTTGAGCTGTACCAGGGCCACGCGCAGGGTCCGGGCCTCCTCCTCGAGCTTGCGGATGCGGTTCAGCCGCACGGCACCGAAGATCAGCGTCGCCACCACCAGCGCGGCCGTGCCGCCGGCCAGCCACACCAGGTGACGCCGCTGCACGGCGCCCCGCTTCAGCCACAGGGTCTCCAGACCCGCCCACAGCAGACAGTTGACCAGCAGCACCAGGAAGCTCAGGCCGCGAACGCCGGTGATGGACGCCATCTGGAACAGCGGCGCGTTCTCGTAGTGCGCCACCCCCTGGTAGAAGGGGAAGAGCTGGGGATTGACGAACTCGCACGCCACGAACAGCGCGGCCACCGCCGGGGGCCACCAGGGACCGGCCCACTTCTTGATGCGGGGGTAGAGCACCGCGAACAGCCCGGCGTACGCGCCCCACAGCAGGCAGAACAGGATCAGCGTGATGATCGCCAGCCACAGCGGCAGGTTGGAGAACCGCTGCACCGTGCCCACCACCCAGTAGAAGATGGCGGCCAGGGCGCTGGCGCCGCCCAGCCAGCCCAGCCAGAACCGGCGCCGCGGGCGGCAATCCTGGACGGCCCACAGGAACGGTACCCAGATGACCCAGTGCAGGGGGGTCCAGCTCAACGGAGGCGCGATCAGCGCCTGCGTCACACCCGTGAACACGACTGCGAGGACCCTCAACCAGAGCATGGGTGAGCTGTGTAGCACGTCGCCGGAGATCAGTCGACCTGCGTGCGCGGAGGCGCGAACTACTCCTACGGGGGCGGCTTGAGCACACGAGTGGCGGGGCCTCTTCCTTCACGAATTTCTGAAAGTATTGAAAAGCATTTCCTGGAGCGGATATCAACGAAGAAATGCCGCCTACACGGAGTTGCCACATTTTCTGCACGAAATCTGCACAACGGTCCGCCCCGACCGCCGGTAGTAGGGGGTAGGGTGAGGTTGGTCGCTGCCGGCCTCTCCCTGGAAGGGACATCCGGTCATGGTACGGACGGCGGCAATGGGGCCGACTTGGATGGTGGGCATGGGTGGCACGAGGACCGAGGCGTTGCTCGAAGCGGCCGTGGACGGCGACCGGGCGGCGCGCAACGAGGTCCTCCGAGCCGCCGCGACCCTGGCGATGCGCGTCGCCGGGAGCCTGCTGGGGAGCCGAGACGAGGCCAAGGACGCCTGCCAGGAGGTGCTGCTGAGGCTGCACCGATCCCTCGACCGCGTGGATCCCTCCCGTCCCCTCAACCCCTACGTGCGGCAGATCACGGTCAACGTGTGCCGGGATCGGCTGTCCCGCCGGGGTCGCCTGGCGCGGGAGGTGCTCACCGCCGAGGTGCCGTCCGTGTCCAACGGGGAACCCAGCGCGGAGCGGATCGTGGCCGGTCGGCGGATCGGCGCGTCGATCCGCGACTGCCTCCAGCAGCTCACCCGAACGGAGCGCACGGCGTTCGTCCTGCGCCACGTGGAGGGGCTGTCGGCGGCAGAGGCCGCCGAGGTCATGGGCTGCTCCGCGGTCACCGTCCGCGGATACGCACATCGCGCCCGCGGGCGCATCCGGGAGCAGCTGCTCAGACGCCACCCTGAGCTCGAGGAGGACCTGCCATGAGCTGCGACGAGAGCCTGTTGCTGGACTACCTCGACGGCGAGCTCGACGCCGCCGCCGCAGAAAACGTCGAGCGCCACGTCGAGGGGTGCGAGGCCTGCCGCGGGCTGCTCGAGCGGCAGCGGATCGTCGACGACGTGGTCCTGCAGAACCTGTCCGAGGCCGATCCGCTCTCCGATGCCGAGCTGAGCGAGATGATCGACACCCTGCCCGCTCCCCGGCGGCGGTCGAACATCGTGCGCTTCGGCGCTCCGCTGGCGGTCGCCCTGGCCGCCGCTGCGGCCTTCTCGATGCTGCTGGTGCCCGAGCCGATGTTGGAGACACCTTCCGCTCCGGAGGCAGCCCCACCCGTGATCCAGGACCGCGTCGAGATGCGCCTGAGCACGGGAGATCCGTCGATCCAGGTAGTCTGGGTCATGGATCGCAACCTGGACCTGTGAATTCACGGCGATCGACACGCCGTGTGGGAGTGAGACCGATGAAGACGACCGTGATCCTGATCGCAGCCATCCTGCTGATGGGCCTGCCCACCGCGGCGCTGGCCGGGGACCGCACCTCGAGGCCGGATCAGTCCGAGCTCCGCCACGAGATCGTGCGCCCGAAGCACATCTCTCCGACGGACGCCGAACGCGCGCTCCATCCCTTCGTGGGGCGCTGGGGGGAGCTCGACGCCAACCCGACCCTGGGAACGCTGACCATCATCGACGAGCCCGCCCTCGTGGCGAAGATGCTCGACGTCCTCGAAGAGCTGGATGTGCCCCGCAAGTCCTGGCAATTCCGCATCCTGCTCCTGCAGGCTCGCAAGCAGGGGACCGCCGTCGAGCTCGGCCCGCTGACCGACTATCCCGACGTGGCCCGGGAGATCGAGAACCTGTTCAAGTTCGACACCTTCGAGGAGGTGGACTCGTGCTACATCAACATCCTCGATGGCGATGAGGCCAGCCTCCGCGTCGGCGGCTCCGCCGGCTACGGCGTCGATCTGGTCGCCCAGGCCCGCGGTGAGGAGCGCGTCGAGGTCGACTTCCACCTCTACCTCACCAACACCCTCGTCGACGGCGCCGAAGCCACCGTGCTCCGCGGTACCGTCGTCGCCACCTCCTTCGAGACCGCCCCGGGGGATACCACCATCGTCGGCGCCTCCCGCCTCGACGGCGACGACCGCGCCCTCATCACCATCGTCGAGACCCGCGCCACCGACTGAAGAGGGTCGACGGTCGACGGTCGACGGTCGACGGAGAAAGCCCCGCCGGTCCTGGCTCATTCCAGGAGTCCGGCGGGGCTCTGGCAGGGTGGGGGAGGCGGGGCAACCCCCCGACACCCGTGCTCCGTATCCACCCCCTCAAACCGCGCTCTCGGGGACGGGGAAACAGGAAGTTCGCCTGAACGCCAACAAGGGGGTTATCCACAGATTTGAAGGGGTTTTCCACAGGCGGCCCGCGCACGGCGGCCGAGTTTTCCTCAGAAAAGCGACCTACTAGATGTTGTGGTTGTGGATAACAAAACCCCCCAGATGTTGTGTTTTCGGTTGACCGTCAGGGGCAGGAGTGCGAGAGTTTATGTAGACTGTGACGCGGCGGAAAGCCGATGTCGGAACCAGGTGAAGCGGAAAGCAGGAGCGCGCCGGTCATGAGGCAAAAAGACGTCGAATCTCCGCGCGGTCGAGGGAGCGCGGGCGGTTCCACCGGGTGGGGAACCGAGGGTCGCCAGCGAAGTGGACGGGTGCGATTCCCCCACATCGCGGTGGTGAAAGACGCGCTGGGCTGCGGTCGTAGGCCGCGGCCCAGATTGGTCTTGTGGTTACCGGGGCGCGGACGAGGTCGATAGAGCAGTCGACCTCCCCGCACATCTCCAGCTTCCAAGTTCCCACCACAGTCAATTTTTTGCGGGGCCGGTGGCGTGCGTGTTCATGCGCATTCACCGAGGTCGAAGGGAGCCATCGGGGACCAGGCGGACGCAGCAGCAGGACTGGACGTAGAAGCAGCAGCGGATGCGGGAGGCAACACGGTGACGGTCGCGACGCGAGTAGAGCAGAAGCAGAAGCACACCAGGGCAGACGTCCATCGTGACGTCGAGATCTCCGAGGAACTGGGCGGCCTGAGGGTCGAACGCTACAACACCGTCCAGGGGACCGACCCCTTCGAGATGGTGCAGTGGGAGCGCCGCGACGCCCTGATCACCGGCGAGGAGGGCAAGGTCGTCTTCCACCAGAAGGACGTGGAGGTGCCGCGGTCGTGGAGCCAGATGGCGACCAACGTGACCTCGAGCAAGTACTTCCGCGGCCACCTGGGTACCCCCGAGCGCGAGGACTCGGTGCGGCAGCTGGTCGGGCGCGTGGTGGACACCCTGCGTACCTGGGCCATCCGCGGCGGTTACCTCGACGACGAGTCCGCCGAGATCTTCCGCGACGAGCTGGCCCACTACCTGCTCCACCAGAAGGTGGCCTTCAACAGCCCGGTCTGGTTCAACATGGGCATCGAGGAGCACGCCCAGTGCTCGGCGTGCTTCATCAACTCGGTCACCGACGACATGGAGTCCATCATGTCGCTCGCGGCCACCGAGGCCCGCCTGTTCAAGGGCGGCTCCGGTACCGGCACCAACCTCTCCGCGCTGCGCTCGTCGTGCGAGCCCCTCAACGGCGGCGGCGAGGCCAGCGGCCCGGTCTCGTTCATGCGGGGCTACGACTCCTTCGCTGGCGTGATCAAGAGCGGCGGCAAGACCCGTCGCGCGGCCAAGATGGTCATCCTCGACATCGACCACCCCGACATCGAGGAGTTCATCCGCTGCAAGTCCGAGGAGGAGAAGAAGGCCTGGGCGCTCATCGACGCAGGCTACGACGGCTCCTTCAACGGCGAGGCCTACTCGTCGGTGTTCTTCCAGAACTCCAACAACAGCGTCCGCCTGACCGACGACTTCATGCAGGCGGTGGTGGACGACGCCGAGTGGGAGACCCTGGCGCGGCTCGATCCCAGCAACGTGATGGGCACCTATCAGGCCCGCTACTTGTGGCGCGAGATCTCCAAGGCCGCCTGGGTCTGCGGTGACCCGGGGCTGCAGTTCGACACCACCATCAACCGCTGGCACACGGCCGCCAACACCGGCCGCATCAACGCATCCAACCCGTGCTCCGAGTTCATGTTCCTCGACGACAGCGCGTGCAACCTGGCGTCGCTGAATCTGCTGAAGTTCCGCCGGTCCGACGGCAGCTACGACACCGAGCAGTTCGAGCACTGCGTGGCCACGACCACCCTGGCCCAGGAGATCATCGTCGGCTTCAGCCGCTACCCCACCGAGGGCATCGGCCGCAACAGCCACCTGTTCCGCCCGCTGGGCATCGGGTACGCCAACCTCGGCGCCCTGCTCATGGCCAACGGCCTGCCCTACGACAGCGACGACGGGCGCGCCTACGCAGCGACCCTGACCGCGCTGCTGACCGGCGCCGCCTACCGCACCTCGTCGCACATCGCCCACAAGATGGGCGCCTTCGAGGGCTACCAGGACAACGCCGCGCCGATGATGCGCGTGATGGAGCAGCACCGCGCCGCGCTCGAGGCACAGGACACGTCCACGGTGTCCTCCACCCTGCGGTCGGCCGCGCGCCGGTCGTGGGACGAGGCCATCGAGTACGGCCGTCACTGGGGTTTCCGCAACGCCCAGGTCTCCGTGCTCGCGCCCACCGGCACCATCGGCTTCCTGATGGACTGCGACACCACCGGCATCGAGCCGGAGATGGCGCTGGTCAAGTACAAGAAGCTCGTGGGCGGTGGTGTGATGAAGATCGTCAACACCACCGTGCCCGAGGCGCTCAAGTCGATGGGCTACTCCAAGCCCCAGCGGGCCGAGATCAGCGAGTACATCGACGATCACGACACCATCGAGGGCGCGCCCCACCTGCTCGACGAGCACATCGCCGTGTTCGATTGCGCGTTCGAGCCCACCCAGGGCGAGCGCAGCATCGAGCCCACGGGGCACCTGCGGATGATGGGCGCGGTCCAGCCGTTCCTCAGCGGCGCCATCTCCAAGACCGTGAACATGCCCCACGACACCACGGTGGAGGAGATCGAGGACACGTACCTCGAGGCCTGGAGGCTGGGGCTCAAGGCCGTGGCCATCTACCGCGACGGCTGCAAGCGTACCCAGCCGCTGGACCTGGGCGAGAAGGAGGAGGCCCCCGCGGTCGAGACCGTGGTGGAGCACCGCCCGGTCCGCGAGCGGCTCCCCGACGAGCGCACCGCCGTGACCCACAAGTTCTCCATCCAGGGGCACGAGGGGTACGTGACGGTGGGCATGTACGAGGACGGCCGCCCCGGCGAGATCTTCATCGTCATGTCCAAGCAGGGGTCCACCATCTCCGGGCTCATGGACGGTTTCGCCACCTCCACGTCCATCGCGCTGCAGTACGGCGTGCCGCTGGAGACCCTGTGCGAGAAGTTCTCGCACGTGCGGTTCGAGCCGCAGGGGTTCACCGGCAACCCGGATATCCCCATCGCCAAGTCGATCACCGACTACATCTTCCGCTGGCTGGCGCTGCGGTTCCTCCCCCGGGAGAAGCGCACCCCCACCCCCGCCGAGATGGCGGCCGAGGCCGAGGCGGGCAACGGCGACAAGCCCGCCGCCGGCACCCCGGAGGTGACCTCCATCGACTCGCTGGAGGCCATGGCCGTGGAGGCCCAGAAGCACGCCGATGGCAACGGGCGGTCCAGCAACGCCCAGGGTGTCGAGGGGCTGGCCCGGGCAGCGGACGCCCTGTACGCCCAGGCGGCCCTGGATCGGGCCAACGCCAAGTTCCAGGCCGACGCTCCACCGTGCCCCGTGTGCGGATCGATCACCGTGCGCAGCGGCGCCTGTTACAAGTGCGCCAACTGCGGTGCTACCACCGGCTGTAGCTGATGCCGCCAATGCGCGGCGAATGCCGCAGGTGCTACCACCGGCTGTAGCTGATGCCGCCAATGCGCGGCGAATGCCGCAGGTG
>CAZLEO010000071.1:23941-35051 GCA_964558555.1 uncultured Rickettsiales bacterium
CGACCACCGGCTGTAGCTGATTCCCCCCCGAACGATCCCTACTCTTCGAGCTTGTCCAGCTCTGTCGTGAGGTACTCGAACGCGGCGTCCACCGTGTCGCAGCGGAACATCAGGTCGTAGTCCTCGGGGCTGATGGTGCCGTACTCGACCATGGCGCGGACGTCGAGGACCTTGCTCCAGTAGTCGAGCCCGTACAGCACCACCGGTAGGTGCTTGGTCATCTTCTTGGTCTGGCGCAAGGTGTTGAGCTCGGCGAGCTCGTCGAGGGTGCCGAATCCGCCCGGGAAGACCACCAGCGCCTTGGCCAGGTAGGCGAACCAGTACTTGCGCATGAAGAAGTAGTGGAACTCGAAGCCGAGGCCGTCGGACACGTAGCGGTTGAGCTTCTCCTCGTGGGGGAGGCTGATACCCAGCCCGATGGACTTGCCGCCCGGCACGTCTGCGGCGCCACGGTTGGCCGCCTCCATGATGCCGGGGCCGCCGCCGGTGCACACCAGCTGCCGGCGCTTGCCCTTGGGGCGGGCCATGGACCACTCGGTCATGCGGCGGGCGAGCTCGCGGGCGTCCTCGTAGTGCCGCGACATCTCCTTGGCGCGCTCGGCCGCGTGCGCGGCCTGCTTGAGATCCGTGTCGTCCGGAGCCGCGGCCGCGGCGGCGCGCGCGTCGACGAGGAGCTGGGTGGCCGTCTCGCGGTCGCGCGTGCGCGCCGAGCCGAAGAACACCACCGTGTTGAACACCTTGTGGGAGTAGAAGCGCCGGCGCGGTTCGAAGTACTCGCACAGGATGCGGATGGTGCGCGCGTCGGGGCTGTTGATGAAGTCCAGGTCCTTGTATGCCTTGGTCACATCGTCGGTCATCGGTTCCTCTTAGTCTTCCAGGTAGTCCACCAGCACGCCGCTGGTGCGTCGGAGTCGCTGGCTCATCATCTTGGCCAGCTTGAGCACGAGCTTGTATCCCAGCCCGGGGTAGGTCGTCGTCAGCGTCTCGAACTGCTCCTCGGTGAGGAGCATCAGCAGGGTGTCCGTCGCCGCGACGGCGGCGGCCGAGCGGGGTTCGTGGTCGATCAGGGCCATCTCACCCAGGGTCTTGCCCGGGCCGACGGTGGTCATCACGTGTTCCTTGCCGGCGGAATCGCGCTTGATGATGTCCACCTTCCCCTTGATCACGAGGCCCAGATACCGGCTGGGATCTCCCTCGGCGAAGATGGTGGTGCCGCGGGAGGCGGAGTGGGCCGCCATGTAGCGGGCGATCAGCTCGATCTCCCGCCAGACGAAGGAGGTGGACCACTGGGTCTCGTCGAGCATCTCGGCGCGCTGCGCCACGGACAGCGGGACGGCTCGTGGATGCACCTCGACGGTGAACAGACTCTTCCCTGCCGGATCGCTCATCGTGTTCTGCCCCTGCTCCCCCCGGGGAGGGTGCCTCAACCGCCGGGGCGGTCCTTGGCGGTGGCGATGCCGGTCTGCACCTTGAGCACGGCGGTCTTGTCCACGGTACCGTCCGCGGTGAGCCGCTCCCACTTCAGCCCGGCGCCGCCCGTGTCGGAGATGCGCACGATCATGTCAGTGACACACTTGCCCCTGGTGATGGACTCCTCGTACTCGTACACCCCCCCGGATTTGCTCACCGCTTCCAGGGTGCCCTTGCACGTGTCCATGTTCTGGGTCGGGTGGAAGATCGTGTACTCCACGGCACCGCCAGGTTCCCCCTTGAGGAACCGTGTGACCGTCAGGTGCACCTCGAACCCCGAGGGATCGCTCCCCTGGGGGTAGTCCACCTTGGCCTCCCAGGCACCCTCGATCGGCGCAGCGCCGCAGGCACCCAGTCCGAGCCCGATCAATCCCAGAAACAAACCCACGATGGCCGGTCGCGACGTCATCGATCCAACCTCCCACGCGAATCATACCCATTTCGCGCTCTTTTCTCACAGCGGCCGTCATCCACGTCCACGAGGTCGGGGAACGGCTGGCTGGACAGGTACGCCTCGAGCTCCGGGTATCCGAGCAGTGCGGCACCGAGGAATGCCGTGGCGTAGGCGTTCAGCGCGGCGTGCAGGACGTCGTGGTCGGGGTTGGTGAACTCGCCGGTGCCGTCGGCTGTCGTCCCGGTACCGCAGCCGTTCTCGGCGGCCAGGGCGGGGACGAACTCGCACAGATCCGAGAAGGCGAAGTGCCCCGTATCCACGAACTCGAGTCGATGGCGGGGCTGCGGCATCTGCTCGTAGACCTCGTGGTGCCAGTCCTCGAACGGTCCCATCACCGTGTCCTGTTGCCCCCACACGAACATGGACGCGACGGCCAGATCTTCGGGCATGGGCGGGAAGGCGAAGGCCGCGATGGGCAGCACGGCGTCGGCCCGCGAGTCCACCTTGAGGGTCTCCAGCGCCGTGGCCCCGCCCCACGAGTGCCCCCACAGCGCCACCCGCTCGGCGTCCAGTCGCCCCTCGAGGAAGTCGGGTGGATCGTCGACGAACACATCCATGAGGAACACCACGTCGTCGCGCCGGTCCACCAGCGCGCCCATGGGATCGCTCTCCTCGCCCGGGATCACCTGATCCGGGGTGAGGGTGACCATGGTGTTGCATGCGTGGTCGGCGGCCACCACCAGGTAGCCGTGGCTGGCCAGGTACGCGGCCGTGGTGAAGCTCTGGAAGCGGCTGGAGAGGTAGCCGTGCGAGAACACCGTGATGGGCATCGCCGGGGCGTCCGGGTTCAGCGGCGCGTCCCGGTACGATCCCGTGCTCATCTCGACGATCTCGCCGCCGTCGCCCCCCATGGCGGCGACCACCTCGTCCCAGCGATCGCCGAAGAAGTCGCGGGTGGTGTTCTCGGGCTCGACGTCCGCTCCGGTGGCGGCCGGGTACCAGACCTCGGTGAGCAGGACCCGGGAGCCGTCACCGCAACCGAGATCCCGGGCCGCGTCCTCCAGGTAGAGCGAGGTGTTGCCCACGAGGAAGGGACCGGGCGCGGCGGGCTCGAGGAAGGGATCCACCGGCGGGGCGCTGTCGTCGTCGTCGGCCGGGGAGGCGCTGTCGTCGTCTTCGGTGTCCGAGCAACCCGGCGCGATCAGCAGCGCGCACAGCCCCAGCATCGGAAACAGTGTCTTGACGATCCACCCCATTGTCAGTTCTCCCGCGCGTGCTCCATCATAGGCCGAACCGATGAGGGAGGAAGCACCATGACCCTTCGAACACTGCTGCTGTGGACCCTGACCGCGCTCGTCGTGCCCTGGATGGGCTGCACCGGCGAGGAGTCCGTGGGCGACGACGACACGACCCAAGGTGACGACGACGACACGACGGGTGACGACGACGACGCGACGGCCGACGACGACGACGCGACCCCGGCCGACGACGACGACTACGCGGGTGACGACGACGACACGGTCGGCGACGATGACGACACGGTCGGCGACGACGACGACACCGTGGGCGACGACGACGTGGACGACAACACGTGCGACGACGGCGCCCCGTCCGAGTCTGCGATGCAGTTCGTGTTCACGGACACCGACGAGAATCCCCTGTCCGGGGCGAGCTGGGGCATCTACGACCTCGACGCAGCCACCGGCATGGTGGACGCGTCGCCCACGGCGTCGGGTGTCACGGCCGCCGACGGATTCATCGACGCGACCCTGGACTGCGCCGACGGCTGGATGCTGCTGGAGGTGTCCCACCCGAACTACCTGACCATCCACGCCTACTTCCAGGTGTTCCCGGTGACGGGGTGGGTGGTCGTCTCCATGGACGAGATCACCGCCGCCTTCGCCATCGGGTTCGGGATCTCGTCCGCGGACGAGGGCCTGCTCGCCCTGTACCGGATCGGCACGTTGGGTAGTCCGGACATGCAGGGGAGTGACACGTTCACCGTGGACGGAGGGGCCGACGTCGTACCCGCCGCCGCGGCCAACGATCTGGGCATGTGGATCTTCGACGGCGCGAGCAACCTGGAGATGTTCGGCATCTGGATGGTGGGGGCGGACATGCCCGACCACGGGGCCGTGGCCGAGATGCGCTACGAGGACGGCGACACGGCCGAGGTCACGCTGCTCAACGCTCCGGTCTGGAGTTACGACGACGGCGGCTCGAACCACAACCAGACCGTGCTCTACGTCGTGGATTAGGGGTCCGCGCGCGCACCTCGGGTGATAAGCTGCTCAACTCGCACTCGAACAGGGGAGCAGCGTGACGGACAGGCGGGGCAGAGGACCACTCACGTTCAAGCCGGGAATCCGGTTCGCCATGAGCGTGATCCTGCTGCTGAGCGCCCTCAACCTGGTGGGGCTGGGCACGGTCATGGTCGTGCTCACGCCCGCGCTGATGCGCGACCACAGCCCCATGCACCGCAGCGTCTGGGACGCCAGCCGCGCCGCGGAGAGCCTCCACGCCCAGATGATGGTGGACGCCCAGCGGGCGCTGAGCACGCCGAAGCAGCCCGCCTGGCCCGAGCAGGACGTGGCCGAGCTGGAGCGGCGGATGCGCCGCGATCTCGAGGATGACTTCCCCCGCGTCGAGCAGGATCTGAAGTACTTCGCCGAGGCGTCGCGGCGCTGGTACGGCGCGGGCCTGCCTGTGCCGCTGGAGTACCGGGGCGGTTTCACGGTCGAGGACGAGCAGTACCGCGACGTGTTGCTCGCCGAGGATGACCCGAGCGCGGCCGATGTGGAGGCCGCCGAGGTCCCCACCGAGGCCACCCCGGACGAGGCGGCCCCGGACGAGGCGGTCGAGGCCGACGAGGTGGTCGAGGCCGATGAGGCCGTCGCGGCCCCGGCGCCGGCCGTCGAGGAGGCGCCGGTCGTGCCCACCGCGCCCGGCGACGGCGAGGATTTCCGGACGCTGCAGGGATCGTATCTGCAGCTCCAGCACCGCCTCTCCGACGTGGTCTCCTCCCACCTGGTCGAGGGCCCCCGCCAGGGTAACCTGCTCGGGGGTTACATGCTGGTGTGGATCTGTCTCATGGCGGCCATCACCATCTACCTGGCCTGGCGGTTGCGGGCCCTGATCAGCGATCCCCTCGTGGAGATCACCCGGTCGGCGGTGGCCATCGGCGAGGGCAACCTCGGCACTCGGGTGATGGTGCCGCCCAACCGCCACAACGAGCTCGGGGCGCTGGCCGCGGCCGTCGAGAACATGCGCCGCAACCTCAAGACCCACTTCTCCGAGGTGCAGACCCAGAACCAGCGCATGGGGACGATCCTGTCGGCGATGAAGGACGGGGTGCTGCTGGTGGACGCTCAGGGGCGGCTGCAGCAGTACAACAGCTCGGCGTTGAAGCTCCTGGGGCTGCGCGGCGGCCCCAGCGACTGGATCGGGCGGGACGTGCGGGAGCTGGGCGTGGACGCCCTGGCCGAACCCTTCACGGTGGACAACGTCGACCTCTCCTCGTCCCGGACCGTGGAGATGGCCGTCCCGCGGATGGACATCGAGCACCAGCACCTGCGCATCATCCGCCGCCGGCTCGTGGGCGCGGCCGGCGCGGACGCCGGGTTCGTGGCCGTGTTGCACGACGTGACGCGGGAGAAGGAGCTCGACCAGGCCAAGAACGACTTCTTCTCCATGGTCACCCACGAGCTCAAGACCCCGCTGACGGCCATCGAGGGGTACACCAAGCTGCTGCTCATGGGTCGCCCCGGTCCCGTCAACGAGGAGCAGGAGCGGTTCCTGCGTACCGTCACCAGTCAGACCGACGTGCTCAAGGGGATGATCCAGGACCTGCTGGACATGTCCCGCATCGCCGCGGGCCGGCTCAACCTGCACGTGGAGACCGTGGAGGTGGCGCCGCTGATGGCGCGCCTCGTCGAGCGGTTCCGGCCCCAGGCGAGCAACAAGGGCCTCGATCTGCAGCTGCGCGAGCCCGAGGGCGGGGATACCGACCTGCAGGTGGAGGCGGACGGCTCGCGCCTGGAGCAGGTGCTGGGCAACCTGATCACCAACGCGATGAAGTTCACCGCGGAGGGGGGAGCCATCACGCTGGGGTGGACCCTGGGGGGCGGTCGCCTCCGCGCGTCGGTGACGGACACGGGCAAGGGCATCCCCGAGGCGTCGTTGCCGCACGTGTTCGACAAGTTCTACCAGGTGGAGCAGGGGGACACGCGCAGCGTGGGCGGCGCGGGGCTGGGCCTGTACATCTGTCGCGAGATCATCGCCGCTCACGGCGGCGAGCTGAGTGTAAGCTCCCAGCTGGGCAAGGGCAGCGTCTTCACCGTGGAGATTCCGGTGGGCGGGCCCAACCCGGACGACTAGGCGCGGGCTGCGAGCCCGCCAGGAGGGGAAGATGACGACACCGTTGCTGGGCAAGGTCCTCGTGGACGCAGGCTTCGTCGAGGCCGAGCAGCTCGACAAGGCGCTGGAGATCCAGCGCAACAAGGGCGATCGCCTCGGGCAGATCCTCATGGACATCGGCGCCCTGAGCGAGGACACCCTGGCCGTGGGGCTGGCCCAGCAGGTGGGCTTCGAGCTGATCAACCCGGTCAAGAGCCGCGTCGAACCCGACCTCCTGTCCGTCGTGTCGCGTCAGAAGGCCCAGAAGTGGGGGGTCCTGCCGCTGTACCACACCGGACCTCAGGTGGTCCGGGTGGCCATGACCAACCCGTTCGACCTGGACGCGCGGCGGGATCTCGAGTTCCTGCTGGGCGCGGCCATCGAGCCGGTGGTCTGCAATTCCAATCAGCTCCAGGAGGCCATCGCGACCCACTACGGATTCGAGCGTGAGCTGACGCAGATGCTCGAGTCGGTCAAGCCCACCGACAAGGTCGAGGTCTCGTCGGTGATGGACATCGACCTGCAGACCATCGAGGAGCGCCTGCGCAAGGGAGGCGCCCGCCCGTACATCGACCTGCTCAACTTCCTGCTGGCCAACGCGCACAAGTCGCGTGCCTCCGACATCCACCTCGACCCCATGGAGGACTGCCTCAAGGTCCGGTACCGCATCGACGGTGTCCTGCGTTCGGCCATGCAGCTGCCCAAGTGGGTGGAGCCCGGCCTGATCTCCCGCGTCAAGGTGGTGGGGCGGATGGACCTGAGCATCCACCACAAGCCCCTCGAGGGGAAGATCCGCGCCACCATCGCCGGTCGAGAGAAGGACCTGCGCATCGCCACCATGCCCAGCCAGTTCGGCGAGCGGTGTGTGATGCGCATCCTCGATCCGTCGATCCTCGAGTTCGCCCTGTCCGATCTCGGCCTCGCGCCAGGGCAGCTGCAGACCTACTACCAGCTCATCTCCCAGCCCCAGGGCATCATCCTGGTCACCGGCCCCACCGGCAGCGGCAAGTCCACCACCCTGTACGCCACCCTCAACCGGGTGCGCAGCGAGCAGACCTCCATCGTCTCCATCGAGGACCCGGTGGAGTACACCATGCCCGCCATCACACAGGTGCAGGTGGACGAGAAGCGGGGCATGACCTACTCGGCGGCCACGCGGTCGCTGCTGCGGCAGGATCCCAACGTGCTGGTCATCGGCGAGATCCGGGACAAGGACACCGCCCAGGCGGCGTTCCAGGCCGCCCTCACCGGCCACCTGGTGTTCTCCACGCTGCACACCTCGGACACCGTCGCCACCATCACCCGCCTGCGTGACCTGGGCGTGCCGCTGTACCTCATCGGCTCCACGCTGCTGGGGATCGTCGCGCAGCGCCTGGTCCGCCGGCTGTGCCCCTACTGCCGCAAGCCCGGCCAGCCCTCCGAAGAGGCGTGGGAACCCCTCAGCACCAAGCCCATGCCCATGCCGGACGCCTACGTCACGGGCGATGGGTGCCGGGAGTGCCTGTACACCGGCTACCTCGGTCGTATCGGCGTGTACGAGATGCTGCGGGTGGACGACTCGATGCGCCGCCTGATCATCTCCGGCGGCGACGAGACCTCCCTGCGCCGGGCCGCCGAGGACTCGGGGCTGCGCACCCTGGTGGACCACGGCGTGGAGAAGGTTGTGGCGGGTGTCACCACCCTGCCCGAGCTCGCCCGCCACATCCGCTCGCCGCTGGGGGCCGTGCACAAGCCGGTCGTGGCCCAGCTGCCGCTGGACAAGACCACGCCGGCGGTCATGCCTCCCCCCGAGCCCGAGCCGCTGCCCCACGACGAACCCCTGGCCGCGCCGCCCCAGCCCGACGCCGGGGCGGCCGAGGAGATCACCACCCCGTCTCCCGAGCCGGGACACGAGACCGTCCTGGTGGTGGACGACTCCGAGGAGATCCTGGATCTGGTCCGCTACGGCCTGGAGGGCGCGGGCTTCCGCGTGCTGGTGGCCCATGACGGCGAGGAGGCCCTCGCGACCATCGAGAAGCACCTGGTCAACGACCCGGTCCACCTCGTCGTGCTCGATGTGATGATGCCCGGGCTCTCCGGCTTCGAGGTGTGCGAGCAGCTCAAGCAGGACATCGCCACGGCGTTCCTGCCCGTGCTCATCCTCTCCGCCCGCGGCGACCAGGCCCACGTCAAGGACGGCTTCCGCGCCGGCGCCGACGACTACCTGCCCAAGCCGTTCGACCCCGAGGAGCTGGAGCTGCGCATCCGCGCGCTGCTGCGGCGCGCCTACGGGGGCGCGGGCAAGTGATCAGCCGCAGACCCCGTCCACGTACATGACCTCGTCCTCGGCCGCGCACGGGTAGCCCGTGGTCCCGGGCTCGCCCACGAAGTAGTCCTCGAGGTCGTCACAGCTCAGGTTCGCGATGCAGTCCGTGAGGTCGTACAGCGCGTCGTAGCACTCCTGGCTGATCTCCTTGGCGTCCTCGAAGGTGTCCTGGCACGAGTCCATGATCTCGGCTTCCTCCTCCGCCGTGGCGGTCTCACCGCTGCACTCCTCGGCCAGATCGATGGTCTTCTGACACAGCGCAGTCGCACCGCAGCCGGAGAACAGGATGAGCAGGGAGAGGAGGGCTAGAACGGTGCTGGGGATGTTCATGGGGTCTCCAGGTGTCCGTGTGAGGGGTTCGAATCGAACACCCTATTCTAGTACCCTGGCTGGATGGAGAGTTGATTTGATTCCTGACATTCGCGCCCTTTCCTTGCTCCTCGTCTCCCTGGTCTTAGCCCTGCCCGCCGCTGCCGAGTCCCCCACGGTCGCGGTGACCTACTTCGACAACAACACCGGCGATCCCACGCGGGACGCGCTGGGTCGTGGCCTGGCGGACATGCTCATCACCGACCTGTCGCAGCTGTCGGATCTGCGGGTGGTGGAGCGGTCGCGGCTCAACGACCTGCTGGCGGAGCTGGATCTGGCGTCCACGCCGTTCGTGGATCCGGACACGGCGGCGAGTCTGGGCCAGGGGCTGGGCGCGCGGTACGTGGTGACGGGGTCGTTCGTGGAGCTGCAACCGACCCTGCGCATCGACGCGCGGCTGGTGGACGTGGGCAGCGGCGAGGTGCTGCTGAGCACGTCGGTGGCGGGGCCGGTGGAGGAGTTCTTCCTGCTGGAGAAGGAGCTGGCGCTGGCGCTGGCCGAGGGGGCCGGGGTCCAGATGAGCTTCCGGGACCAGGCGCGGTTGAGCCAGGTCGCCACCGAGTCGTTCGGGGCCTTCGACGCGTGGTCCCAGAGCCTCGAGGCGCTGGACCGCGGTGAGGTGGAGCGCGCGCGGGACGCGGTGCAGCGGGCGCTGCAGCACGACGATCGGTTCGAGTCGGCGGCGCAGATGCTGACCGACCTGGAGGCGCGGCTGACCGAGTACGGCGCACAGCGGGACCAGATGCTGGCCGAGCGGACCATGCAGGTGCTGGCGAGGCTCGACGAGATCCACGCCGCGAGCGGGCCCTACGAGGAGGTGCCGGACGTGGTGGATCTGGTGGCCCTGTCCTCGGACATCCAGGGGGCGCGGGACGGCAAGGCCATCGCCGGCCGCATCCTGGACATGGGGCTGCCCGAGACCGTGGTGCTGGAGCCGATCCCCGGGACCCGCATCGTCCTCAACGAGTGGGCGCTGTTCCACTACTTCCACACGTCGCTGCAGCTGGGCGACCGCGCCGACACCCTGGCCTACGGCGAGGCCCTGCTCCAGCGCTACCCCGCGTCCAACTACGGGTCCTCGGTGAGCCTGACGCTCAAGGGATTGACCGGGCGCATGCAGCGCGAGGAGACCGGCCGGGCCGAGGCGCCGCGGGCGCGGGCCGAGGGGGCTCGACTGGCTCAGCGCGTGCGGTGCGAGCGTGAACGGCAGCCCCACCTCCGCGTCGAGGCGTGCTTGCAGTGGGTGGCGATGTCCGAAGACGTGGGGGGACAGGATCTGGAGCGGGCCCTGCGCGAGACCGTCAAGGCGCTCGGCGTGGTCGCGGACGCCCCGGGCCTCGCTGCGCTCAAGGCGGCGCACCCGGACGCGCCCCACATCGATCGGGAGATCCAGGACGTGGCCGAGGAACTCACCGAGGGCGAGGAGGCGGTGGCGGAGCTCGCCGCGGCCGAGGACGGACGCGACGCGGCCCGCGCCATCGAGGAGCTGTACGAGGCCGGCCGGTTCGACGAGGCGGACGAGGGGCTACGCGCCTCCCACGAGCGCTGGCCCGACGACCTGGACCTGACCGAGGAGGAGGTCGCCCTGGCCGTTCTCCTGGGCGATCTCGAGCGAGCCGAGGCGGCGCTGGGACCCTGGCAGGAGCTGTACCTCGCCAGCAAGGTCGCGCGCGGTGACGGCAGCGACGCCGCCCTGGCCCGTTTCCGCGACACCGTGGGCCGCCACCACCGCACCAAGGCCGTCGCCTCCCTGCGCGACGACCGCGACGCCCTGCGCTGGGCCGAGGCCGACGGCCTCGAGCACACCGCCGACGAGCTCAAGGAGCACTTCCAGTACGTCGAGGCCGCCGAGGCCTACGAGCGCCTCGCCCACGACTTCACCGAATACCCCGGCCTCCCCCCCCAGCGCGCCCTCGGCCAGGCCGCCTCCTCCTACCGCGCCGCCGACCGCATCCCCGACACCCGCCGCGTCTACGAGGACATCCTACGCCTCTACCCCGACACCACCGACGGTGAGTCCGCGCGGATCGTGCTGGGGACGTTGCCGCGCTAGCAGCGTTCGTCATTGGTCCCCCTCCGACGTGACTTCTTGGCGGTATCCCGTGGGGCCGGCCTCATCGCGCTCTTGGATATCCCTCTTCCACCCCCCCAATCCTCGCAAACGATCCGCCATCCGG
>CAZLEO010000072.1:0-35050 GCA_964558555.1 uncultured Rickettsiales bacterium
TCCAGCTGCGCCGGGGACTGCGACGATTCCGACCTCACCCTGAACCTGGCCGACGAGGACGGCGACGGCGTCACCTCCTGCGACGGCGACTGCAACGACCTCGATCCCAACACCTACCCCGGCGCCGACGAGATCTGCGACGGCCTCGACAACGACTGCGACGGCCTCGGCGACGACCAGGACGGGGACGGCTTCGATCCCGTCGAGTGCGGGGGCACCGACTGCGACGACACCGATCCCTACGTCAAGCCTGGCGGCGGCGAGCTGTGCACCGATGGGATCGACAACGACTGCGACGGGGACATCGACGGCGAGGATGACGCGTGTGAGGGTGGGGACGAGGTCGAGCCGGAGACGGGCGGGTGTGGGTGCCGCGCAGCTGATCCGGCATCCGCTCCGCTCCCCTGCTGGGCCGCTCTGCTCGCCCTCCTCGCTGCGCGCCGTCGAATGAAATCGGACCGAAACGGTCTGCAATAGAAGGGCGCCGTGAACGCACCGCAAGGGGAGTGACCATGCGAAGTCGGGGATCTGAGCGAGCGCACCCAGCCCTCTGGGTGGTGTGTGCGTCGGGCTTGCTGATGTTCGGCTGCGCCCAGGAGTCCGACGACGACAGCGGCGACGACGACGACAGCGCCCCGGCGCTCGGCGGCGTGATCAGCGCCTCGGAGGAGATCGACTTCGAGTTCGTCCCCGTGGACGAGCCCGTCACGATCGAGCTGGTGATCGGCAACGTCGGGGGGGAGGACCTCGAGGTCACGGCGGTGGCGATCGCGGGCCCGGACGCCGGTGTCTTCTCGGTGGAGGCCGCGACGCCGTTCGCCGTCCCGCCGGGGCCGGTCGGCGAGGGGGTGGCGATCCAGCTGACGTTCAGCCCCGAGGGCGAGGGCTTCAGGTCGGCGGACCTGGAGATCGACTCCACGGACGTCCGGTACTGGGGCTCCGAGGTTCACGTCACCCCTCTGTCCGGCACGGGTCTGATCGACCGGGACGAGGACGGCGCGTACTGGGCCGAGACGTGGGACGACAAGGAGGCGGACTGCGACGACGACGATCCCACGGTGTATCCGGGGGCAGACGAGCTCTGCGACGGTCTGGACACCGACTGCGACGGCGAGGTACCGGTCGACGAGGCCGACGAGGACGAGGACGGCTACCGGGGGTGCGAGGGCGACTGTGACGACACGGACGCGGCGCTGGACCCGGCCGACCTCGACGGCGACGGTTACAGCACCTGCGACGGGGACTGCGAGGATGAGCTGGCCAACGTGAGCCCCGCGGCCAGCGAGGTCTGCGACGACGGCCTGGACAACGACTGCGACGGCACCGCCAACCACTGCGGGATCTACGGATCAGGGCCCGTATCGGCCTTCGCGGACGCGGTGATGGTCGGCGAGGTCGACTTCTCCGACGCGGGCTACTCGGTGTCCTCGGCGGGCGACGTGGACGGCGACGGCCGCGACGACGTGCTCGTGGGCTCGCCGTTCATGGAGTACTCGCAGGGGGTGTCCTACCTGTTCCTCGAGCCCATCGACGCGAGCTTCGCGGCGCAGGACGCCGACGCGACCTTCGTCGGCGGCGAGGTCGGCGACTGGTCCGGCAGCGCCGTGGCTTCGGCCGGCGACGTCAACGGCGACGGGTACGACGACGTGCTCATCGGCGCGTGGGGGCTGGGCGGCTGGGACGTGGACCACGGCGGCGTGCACGTGATCCTCGGACCCGTCTACGGCGAGGTGGCCCTCGCGGACGCGGACGGGCTGTACACCGGGGAGGAGGCCGGGGACCTGGCCGGGTCGGCCGTCTCGACGGCCGGCGACGTCGATGGGGTCCACCACAGCGACATCGTCGTGGGCGCTCCCGGCTGCGACGCGGGCGGCGAGGACGCCGGCTGCGCCTACCTGATCCTCGGCCCCACGGTCGGCCACGCCGGCCTCGACACGGCGGACGCCCGCTTCGTGGGCAACGAGGGATATCGCGTGGGCGCCTCGCTGGCCTGTGCGGGCGACGTGGACGGCGACGGCCTGGACGACGTGATCATCGGCGCCCCCGGCAAGACGGCCTCGGCCGGGGCGGCGTTCCTGCTGTACGGCTCGTTCTCCGGCGAGCTCGACGAGAGCGCGGTACCCGCCAGCTTCTACGGCGGCGCGGCCGGCGACGAGGCGGGCAGTTCGGTCGCATCGGCCGGCGACGTCAACGGCGACGGTCTCGACGACCTGATCATCGGCGCCCCTGGAGAGGCCTCCGTGGACGAGGACACGGGCGTGGCTTACGTGCTGTACGGCCCGTTGCAGGGCTTCTACTTCCCCGAGGACGCCGACGCGGTCCTCCGCGGCGCGCAGTCCGGCGACCTGTTGGGGACCGCGGTCTCCTCGGCCGGTGACCTGAACAACGATGGATTCGACGACCTGCTCGTCGGAGCGCCCGGCGAGTCCCAGGGCGGCGCCAGCGCCGGCGCCGCCTACCTGCTCTACGGCCCACCGCCTGCGGACGAGGTGCTCGACATCCACATCGAGGCCGGCCTCGGCGCGAAGCTCCGCGGCGGCGCCGACGACGAGTACGTGGGCTTCTCGGTCGCTGCGGCGGGGTACCTGGACGCCAACGGCGCGGCCGACATCCTCGTGGGCGGCTACCGCGTGGACGACCTCGGCGCGGCGTACCTGCTCCTGGGCCAGGGAATGTAAGCGCGCGCCGATGCTGGTCCCTCCTGTGGCATAATTCCACCCCACCCCAATCCGCCAACGGGAAAGGGCAACCATGGCGCTATTCGGCCGAAAACGTGCGATCCAGCGAGCGCTGGAGTCGGACTGGTCGGGGGAGGACGAACGCGACGAGCTGGTGATGGAGCTGCGCCAGGCGCGCATCTCTGGCGGCCACGCGATCCTGCTGCTGTGTCATCGGGACGCGACGATACGTCAGGTGGGTGTCGATGCGTTCTTGCAGTCGCCGTCGCGCGGCGATGTGCGGGATCTGGTGTTGCACCTGGCCGACCAGCGGGCGCACGTGCGGGCCTTCGGGGCGCGGGTGCTGGGCAAGGCGGACACGGAGCTGGTGTCCAGCGGCATCGACGACCTGCTGGGGCACAAGACGGTGCCCGTTCGCCGGCTGGCGTGGGACGTCGCGGTGTCCCTGCCCGGCCGGCTAGGCGTGGAGTACGTCAGGCGGGCGCTGGAGGAGGCGCCGTCGTCGCTGCGGGTGGTGGCCGTGCAGCGGCTGGGCCAGCGACACGACCCGTCCACCGTGTTGGAGGTGTTGCTGCTGGCGGCGCGGGACAGCGATCCCGCCGTGGCCGACGCGGCCCTGGAGCCGTTGATCAAGGTGGACGACCCCAAGGTGGTCGAGCTGATGATCGACCGCTTCGCACGGGGCAACGCGGCCAGCCGGTCGCGCGCGGTGGCCTACCTGCGCGCCGTGGCGGCGCGTCGGCCCGAGGAGATGCGCAGGCGCATGCGCCGGCTCCTGGGCGAGGGGGAGGACACCACGCGCCGCCTGGCCGTGGAGATCCTGCTGAGCACGGGCGAACCCGAGGCGGTGCTGCTGGACATCCTCGAGTTCTCCAAGGACCTGGTGGGGTGGCTGCGCACACGCATCCTCGAGACGCTGCAGACGTTCGGTGAGGAGATCCTGGAGCCGGCGCTGGCCCTGCTCAAGCACCCCGACGACAGCGTCCAGACCCAGGCCCTGGTGCTGGCGGAGCGGTTCGACGACCCGCGGGTGGTGGGGCCGGTGTGTCGGCTGCTCGAAGAGGAAGACTGGTGGCTGCGCATCGGCGCCTGCGACACCCTCGGGCGCCTCAAGGACACCCGGGCCGTGGGGCCGCTGGTCAAGGCGCTGGAAGACGAGGAGTCCCGCTGGGCCGCCATCGACGCGCTGGCCGAGATCGGCGCCCAGGAGTCCATCAAGCCCCTGACCAAGCTGCTGTCCGACCCGCGGACCGAGGTACGGGTGGAGGTGGTGCGCGCCCTGGGACGCTTCGGCGACGAGCGCGGCATCGAGCTGCTCAAGCAGGTGCGCAAGCTCGACCCGTCTTCGGCGGTGCGCACCCAGGCCGGCGAGGTGATGCGCGCCATGGGGCGGCGCCTGCACAAGGACGTGGAGGTCCCCGACGAGGACCTCACGTTGAGCTCCATCAACCTCGAGCGCCCCCTGGATCGGCTGCTGGCCAAGTGTCGCGAGATCGGCGCGTCCGACCTGCACATGAGCGTGGGCGAGCCCCCCATGATCCGCCGCCACGGCAAGCTGGCGCGGCTGGACGGCTACAAGGAACTCGGCCCCAACGACACGGGCAAGGCGTTGCTGAGCGTGCTGTCGAAGCGGCACAGGGGCCTGCTCAAGAAGGCCGGCGAGGTGGACTTCTGCCACTACGTGCCCGAGGTAGGGCGCTACCGGGGCAACGCCTACGTGCAGCGGCGGGGCATCTGCGCGTCGTTCCGGGTCATCCCCAACACGCCGCCGACGTTCTCGGACCTGCGGCTGCCCGGCCACCTCACCGAGCTGCTGGACTACCACCAGGGCATCATCGTCGTGTCCGGCCCGGCCAGCTGCGGCAAGAGCACCACGCTGGCGGCCATCGTCAATCTGATCAACGACGGCAAGCCGGTCCACGTGATCACGCTGGAAGACCCGGTGGAGTTCGTCCACCCCATCAAGTCCGCGCTGATCAACCAGCGCGAGGTGGGATCGCACACCACGTCGTTCTCCAAGGCCCTGCGTGCGGCCCTGCGCGAGGACCCGGACGTGGTCATGGTCGGCGAGATGCGCGACGTGGAGACCATCCGCATGGCGCTCATGGCCGCGGAGACCGGGCACGTGGTCATCGCGACGCTGCACACCACCAACGCCGTGCAGACCGTGGACCGCCTGATCAAGGCCTTCCCTCCCGAGGAGCAGGCCCAGGTCCGCATGACCCTGTCGGAGACCCTCAAGTACGTGGTCTGCCAGGCCCTCTTGCCTCGCAAGGACGGCGACGGGCGGGTGGCCATGTTCGAGGTGCTCAAGAACACCTTCTCGGTGGCGTCGTTGATCCGTGAAGACAAGACGTACCAGATCCACAACCTGATGCGGCTGGGCCAGCGCGTGGGCATGCGCACGCGCGATGGCGCGCTGGCCGATCTGGTGGAGCAGGGCCTGATCACACCCGAGCTGGCCTGGTCGCGCTCGGAGAGCCCCTCCGAGTTCGAGGGGCTGTGTGATCCGGAGTTCATCGAGGAGGCGCGGTCCGTCGCAGGCGTGGACGAGACCACCGGTGAGAACCTGCTGGTGGAGGGCGACGAATGAGCACCGAAGACCCCGGACCCCTGGTGGGCGGCTCGACCCAGCAGCCCTTCGAGGCGGCCACCCAGACGCTGGTGGGCGGCGGCAACCGCGTGGATCGGTTCCTCAAGCTCACCAACGACCGCGGTGCGTCCGACCTGCACCTCTCCGTCGGCCGACCGCCCATCCTGCGGGTGCACGGTCGGCTGGAGCCGATCCGCTACCGCCTGCTCGACGACGGCGACTTCGAGCAGCTGATCCGCCCCTGCGCGCCGCCCCACTCGTGGCAGCAGTTCCTCAAGGAGGGGGACTGCGACTTCGCCTACGAGGTGCCGGGCGTGGCCCGCTTCCGCGTCAACCTGTTCAAGCAGGTCCGCGGCATGGGCGCGGTCTTCCGCATCATCCCCACCCACATCATGAACCTCGAGCAGCTGGGCCTGCCCGCGGCGGTGCGCCGCCTCACGCAGATCACCAACGGCCTCGTGCTCGTCACCGGGCCGACCGGATCAGGCAAGTCCACCACGCTCGCGTCCATCATCTCGGAGATGAACAAGACGCGGTCCATGCACTTCGTGACCATCGAGGACCCCATCGAGTTCGTCCACGACAACATCCAGTCGCTGGTGAGCCAGCGCGAGATCGGCAACCACTCCCTGACGTTCTCGGCCGCCCTCAAGGCCGCCATGCGCGAGGACCCCGACTGCATCCTCGTGGGCGAGATGCGCGACCTCGAGACCATCGAGATGGCGCTCAACGCCTCGGAGACCGGCTTGCTGGTCTTCGGCACCCTGCACACCAACTCGGCGGGCAAGACCATCGACCGCATCATCAACGTGTTCCCCACCGAGAAGCAGGACGGGGTGCGTGGCGTGCTCGCCGGCGTCATCCGCGCCGTGCTCAGCCAGCAGCTGCTGCCTCGCCTCAAGGGCGGCCGCGTCGCCGCGGTGGAGCTCATGTTCGGTGCGCCGGCCCTGTCGTCGCTGATCCGCGAGGGCAAGACCCACCAGATCACCAACTTCATCGGCCAGGGCCGCAACTCCGGCATGGTCACCATGGACGACTCGCTGCAGGACCTGGTGGAGGAGGGCACGGTGGACGCCACCGCCGCCCTGGAGAAGTCCCTGGACAAGGACACCTTCCGCGGCTGGCTCATGGCCCAGGGTGAGGACGTGCCCGAGGACATCGACGTGGATTGATCCTTCACCGTCCCGTTCATCAGACTCGCGCGTACCACTGATACACTCTCCACGGCGGTGATCCAGTGCGCTCGTGCCTCCCCCTGCTGGCCGTGCTCGGCCTCGTCGCAGCCTGCTCGGGCGAGTGGGACGACGACGACATCCACGGCGCGGGCGGCGGGGACGACGACGACGCCACCGAGGGGGAGTTCCACGGCAACGTGAAGCCGGGCGCGCTGATCCTCGACGGCATCCTCCTCGACGTCACACCCGCCGGCATCGACGCCATCGAGACCCTGGCCGAGGAGATGGGCACGGTGCCCATCCCCATGGACGCGATCAGCGAGCAGCTCGGCGAGATGGAGGGCTGCGACTGGTCCGTCCAGGTCACCAACCTCACCGTGGGCGTGGACTTCGAGCACCTGTCGGTGCAGCCCATCTCCCACGGCGTGGACATCGACGCCGAGACCCACGTGCAGGTCAACGACGCCTCCAACCCCTTCGACCTGTTCCTCGACGCGGACGGCGGCGTGTTCGACTCGTGCAACCTGCTCGACATGCACTGCAATCTCTGGGTCGATCCCATGGACGTGACGCTCGGCATGGAGATGTGGCTGGAGGTCACCGACCCCGGCGGCAGCGCCCAGTCCTACATGGACGCCATCGTCTCCACCCCCGAGCACAACCTGATGCAGGCGTTCACGTCGGACAAGATCCAGCTCAGCGGTTGCCTGCTGGCCACCATCAACGACGTGCTGAACTTCTTCGGCACCGACGTGATCGGCACCCTGATCGACGAACAGGTGGGCGACCTGTTCGCGTCGCTGGAGACCGAGCTGCCGGGCCAGATCGAGACCGCCATCGAGGATGGCTTCCAGTCCGCCAGCGTGGACGAGGAGCTCGACGTCAACGGCGCGCTGCTGGACATCTACCTCGAACCGCGCAATGTCATGATCGAGCCCGACGGCATCCGCGTGCTCATGAACGGGGCGTTCGATTCGGACCCGGCGGAGTGTATCGCCGAGTTCGATCCGGGCAGCTTCTCGTACCAGGAGAGCCCCTGGCCCGCGGCGAACCCCAACGCGACCCACCACGCCTCGGCCTACGTCGCCGACGACCTGATCACGGCCGCCATGTACGCGGCATGGCGTGGCGGTGTGCTGTGCGCCCTCCTCGATCCCGCCGAGCTGGGGTTCCCGCTGGACACCACCTTCCTGGGGCTGATGCTCGACGAGGAGCACCGCGACGCCATGGACCGCATCTGGCTCGGCGATCCCCAGCCCATGGCCATCGGCACCGTGCCCCGCGCCATCCCGGAGCTGGTCATCGACGGCGCGTACGACGTGGAGATCGACGCGCCGGAGATGGAGCTCGGCTTCTACGCGCTGACCCAGGACCGGCTCGCCCGCATCTTCGCCGTGGAGGTGGACGTGGCCGCGGGGGTGGACGTCACCGCCGTGGGCGACGGCTCGCTGGCGCTGGACGTGGCCGTGGACACCGCGGACATGAACCCGGTGCTCACCGACACGGAGTTCGTGCCCCAGTACGGCGACGAGATCGAGGCCAACTTCTCGGAGATCGTGCTGGGGGTGCTGGACACGGCGCTGGGCCCGCTGCTGGACGACCTCACCCTGGGCCCGTTCGACCTCGGCGGCATCGGCCTGACGTCCCTGGAGATCGGCCCGGCCGGCCCCACGGACGCGTTCCTCGGTGCGGACCTGGCCATGGACGTGGTGGATCCGACCGCGAGCTGCGACATGGGGTGCGGCAGCGGCGAGGAGGGGTGCGCCGGCGGGACCGAGGGGTGTGCCGGTGAGGAGGGGAGCTGCGAGGGGACGTGCAGTCAGACGCGGCGGCGGTCCGTCGCGTCGGCCTGGGGGGTGAACCTGTTGCTGCTGGGAGCGTGCCTCGGCGTGCTCGGCCTGCACCGGAGGCGCTGTGGGTGATCCTCTCCGCCTGCTCGTGATGCTCGCCGCGATCACGTTGCTGGGCTGTGACCAGTCCGGCAGTATCCCCGATGACGACGACGTGACCGGGGATGACGACGACGTGACCGGGGACGACGACGACGCCACGGCGGACGACGACGACACGCCCACCGACTGCACCCACCCCGACGAGGACACCCTGGCCCAGCTGTTCGCCGAAGTGCACGAGTACCTCACCACCGACGATCCGGGCGACGATCCCCTGCTCCTGTCCAAGGTCGACGACGAGTACGCCGACGTGTGCTTCGAGCACTTCGCCGACGCCATCCGTGCGTGGTCTGCCGAGGTCGTGTACGAGCCCGGTGTCGCCGGCCAGGACTACTTCATCGAGCACTGGGAGCGCACGGGCGAGGTCCACGTCTACACACCCGCCGGCCTCGACCCCGACGCCCGGCCGCCCCTGATCGTCTGGCTCCACGGCGCCGGCGCCGACACCGGCGCCACCTGGGCCAACAACCCCGCCTTCCAGGCCCTCGCCGACGCCCAGGGAGCCCTCCTCGCGGCCCCCACGTGCGACGAGATCTGCGACTGGTCCGCGGCCGAGTCCTGCGGCGCCCAGGTCCTCTCTGTCGTGCGTCACCTCAAGCGCCGCTTCCCCATCGACGACGACCGCGTCTATCTCACGGGCCACTCGATGGGCGGCCGCGGCTCGTTCACCATGGGCCTGACCTACCCGTCGGTCTACGCGGGCCTGCTACCTTCCGCCGCCACCATCGGCGCCACCGCCGGCACCCTCGACGTGGACTACCACGAGGCCTACTGCCACCCCCACGTCGAGAACGCCCTGCACCTGCGCGTCGATCTGCACACCGGCATGCTCGACAACGAGTACCTCGTCGCCCAGAACGAGGGCGCCGCCGCCGCCTTCGACGCCCTCGGCCACGACTTCCGCTGGCTCGCCATGCCCGAAGCGGGCCACGCCTTCGATCCCACCGTCTGGTCCGAGGGTATGGCCTGGGTCATGGATCACACCCGCGATCCCTACCCGGACCACGTCATCTGGAATCAGGCCGAGCATGGCTCGTCGTACTACGACGATCTGTTCCTGCACGAGGGCATGGATCCGCCGGAGTTCTGGCTGCGTCTGGACGACCGCGGCGACTCCCTCGCCCTCGGCCGGGTGGAGGGGACCGTGGACGGCGACACCGTGTCGGTGGTCACCGAGAACGTCACCGAGCTGACGGTGATGCTGGCCGACGAGCTCGTGGATCTCGACGGCACGGTCGTCGTCGAGGTGGACGGCGAGGTCTGGTTCGAGGGAGAGGTGGAGCGGAGTCCGGACCTGGCGCTGACCAGCGCCCGGGAGCGCTCCGAACGGTCGATGGTGTTCGCCGCGAGGCTGCACGGCGACGCGCCCGGAGGCGGCGAGGTGGACTGACGGACTCGAGACGAGGGGAGAGACCGATGACTTCGAAGTGGATGACCCTGGCTGCCCTGGCTGCCCTGGCAGCGTGGATCCTGCTGTGCCCCGCGTGCAGCGGCGACGACACGTCGCCTGGGGACGACGACGACACCACCGCCGCCGGTGACGACGACGACGACACCACCCCGACCGGGGACGACGACGACTCGGCGGGCGACGACGACGACGCGGCTGCCGAGGAGGTGGCCACGCCCCAGGGCGGAATGCCCGTGGGTACGGCCGGCGTCCAGGTGGGGCTGCGCGCCCAGGCCGACAACGGCGGTGAGCCCCTGGTCAGCGCGCCCGCGGAGGTCACCCTCACCGAGCCGGTCTCGACCCTGACCGCCCCGGTGGCGGTGGACGAAGCTGCGGGTGCAGCAAAGATCCACGCCATCCGCGACCTCGTGGCCGGGGAGGTGTCGCCATGACCCCCTCTGCGAGGCGACGCCTACGATTCCTCTCCTCCCGCATCCTGGTGATCCTCGCGGTGGCCCTGTACGCCACCCTGTCCGCCGCCGATCCCGGCGACGAGGACGACGACGGCATCCTCGAGGACGGCGACCTCAGCGGCGTCGAGGGGGACAACCCCTGTGTCGGCGGCGCGGTGGACGACTGCGACGACAACTGCCCCGAGGCGGCCAACAGCGACCAGGCCGACCTCGACCTCGACGGCATCGGTGACGCCTGCGACCTCGACACCGACGGCGACGGTCTGTCCAACGAGGACGAGGACACGTACGGCACCGATCCCGAGGAGCCCGACAGCGACGGCGACGGCCTGTGGGACGGCGACGAGGTGGACCAGGGCATGGATCCCACCTCCACCGACTCGGACGGTGACCTCGCCGAGGACGGCGACGAGGTGGCCTACGGCACCGATCCCACCGACGCGGACACGGACGGGGACGGCGTGCCCGACGGCCAGGAGTCCAACTGGAACCAGCCCATGGAGGGCGGTGACGGCTCCATCTGCGCCCTGACCCCCGACTGCGATGGCGACGGCATCGAGGATGGTGATGAGGGCGGCTTCGACGGCGGCGACGACCCGGGCTGCCGCAACCTCGCCCCCGGCGCCCTCGTCGACACCATCGGCACCATCGGCAACACGGTCAGCTACTTTGGCTGGGGTATCAGCATCGGCAGCCTCGGCTTCGGCGAGGGCGTGGCCTCGACCACCTACATCACGCCGGAGGGGTTGTTCACTCGCGTGACGCTGGGGTCCGAGATCTACGTGCCCCCGGACTGGGCCATGTACGGCAACTCCATCTTCCTGGGCGTGCTCACCGGCCGAAACGACGAGTGGGTCCACATCGACGACCTCGCCGATCTGACCAGCTACGGGATGTCCTTCACCGGCCTCTTCGCCTCGGTCGGTATCACGGTATTCGTGCGCGACGACACCCCCTACACCGGCAGCTACACTTTCTCGCGGTCCCTGCAGTTCTCCACTGGCGTCGGCATCAGCGTCGGCATCTTCGGCCTGCCGATCGGCCTCTCGTTCGCCTTCTCCATCTCCGACGAGACCCACCTGGCGCTGGGGTTCGTCGCCGGTGAGCAGTTCTCCGAGGCCCAGTGCGAGGCCCTGCGCGCCGCCCGCGACAGCCGCACCAACACCATGGAGGTCGTCACCGACGCCCTGCGCAACCACCAGACCGACCGCACCGGCACCGAGGGCGTGCTCATGGAGGAGGCCCTGTGGGAGCTGGCCGACATGCTCGAGGCCATGGGCACCGAGGAGGGCAGGGGACCCGAGGACGGTGTGCCCGCCCTGTCCAACGGCGACCTCTTCGGCGAGTTCATGGACCGCGAGGCCAGCGGCCTCGTCCCCCTCGACGAGACCGCCGACACCTCCCTCGACGCCTTGCTCACCCGCACCTACGACACCATGGTGGCCAACTCCGAGGACTTCGACGACATGGCCGTCATCGGCGCCGTGGTCGACTCCGTGGGATCCGACGCCCAGTGGGTCGTCCCCGACTTCGAGGGCCTCAACGGCGAGATCCGTCAGGCCCCCGCCGTCACCGAGACCCTGATGGCCGCCAACAACCTCGCCAACGCCAAGGTCCTGTACCCCGACGAACCCGAACCGGACGTCATCGAGATCTCCGGCGCCGTGGGCGAGGCCATCCCCATCACCGTCACCGTGGACGAGCTTTTCCTGCGATACCCCGAGCTCACCGCCGACATGCTCGAGGGCGCCGACGTCGTCTTCGAATCGATGCCTTCCATCGACGCCACCGCCTTCCCCATCACCGACGGCGAGGTCGCCGTCACCATGACCCGCGAAACCGCGACACGCCTGCTGCTCTCGGTCACCCTCGACTGCACCACCCTCGCCGAGCCGCTCCCCGGCGATCTGGCCGACCGCAACCTGATGTTCGACTACCGCCTCGCCACGGTCGAACCCGGTCCGCCGAGTCAGCTGCTGCTGCAGACGCCGCCCCGCGTGGAGGCCGGCGCCGAGATCCGTGCGACAGCCATCGTCGCCGACGAGTACGGCAACCGGACCGGCGATCCCCTCCTCGACGTCGACCTCACCGGTCCCCGCGGCGAGATCCTCAACCTCGCCCCCATCCCCGCCATCGAAGGCGCCGCCGATCTCCGGATCGTGCCCACCGCCACCATCCCCGAGATCGACACCGTCTACGCCGCCATCCTCGTCACCGGCGACGGCGAGGAGGTCCCGGGCTACGTCATCGAGGGCACCGGCATCTCCGTGGACTCGTGCCTCTACTTCGACGGCCAGCTCTTCGAGGACGCCGGCGTGCTCTACACCATCACCGCACCCGAGCAGGTGCTGTTCGCCCAGGAGGGCTGGGTCCCCATCGAGGGGGATCACGAGCTACAGGTGATCAACCCCGGGGATGTGGAGAGCGACACGTTCGAGCACGAGTTCGTGGAGTAGGGCCCAGGCCTATCCCGCCTCGATCACCACCTCCGGTGGGTAGCTGAGCCCCATCACGTAGTCCTCCCACTGCGCCTCGAACTCGGCCATGTCCGGCTCGCCGAGGACCTTCTTCAGGGTCTCGTATCCGGTGGGGTCCGTCGCCCGGTTCGCCAGGAATTCGTGATACAGCTTGCGGAGCAAGCCCTTCTGCTCGAGGTAGTAGCAAAGATAGCGGGCGTGGGCGTAGTAGATGCCGGAGTTGTCCCCGTAGAAGGCGTCCTCCGACAGGGCGGTGAGTTGCTCGAAGGTGAGGACCATGTCCTCGGAGATGGCGCGCTGGAGGCCGGGGAGGCGCCAGTTGACCATGCCGTGGATCTGGCCGTCCTCCTCGTGGCAGGCCTCGTACAGAGAACCCATGCCCTCGTTGAGCCAGGGAGGGGCTTCGGGGAAGTTCGTGGCGACGTAGGGGTGGACGATCTCGTGGACCAGGGTGCCGCCGCCGGTGGCGATGTTCATGATCAGGGCGTTGGCCGGGGGGGAGTAGTAGCCGAAGGGGGTGTCGGGCTCGTCGCCGAACAGGGTCTTGGCGTGGTGGAGGTAGCTGGTCTCGCTGCCGAAGAGCCAGACGTCGATGATGGTGTCGGGCTGCTGGGGGAAGTAGTCCTTCTCGAGCAGGCGGACGGACCAGCGGATGGTGTGTTCGGAGCGGGAATGGACCGTTGCGGGGTCCTCGTCCCCGATCACCACGAAGGGGGGTTCGACGACGACGGTGAAGCCGTCGGGGATCATCGGTCGCAGGGCCATGAGGTGCTGGGCGTAGTCGGCAGCGGTGTACCGGCCCGTGGCTTCGTGGGGGCGGATGGTGCCGGGCTCCAGGCGGAAGCGGATGGCCGTCCACTCGTCTTCGTCGTAGCGCAGCGGCCACAGCTCGAGGAACTTCGCGCGGTCGATGCGCTCGTAGGCGCCGTCGTCCTTGCCGGGCTCGTGGTAGATGACCTCGTCGGTCTCGGGGTCGTAACCCAGCACGAGGCGGAAGTGCTCGGGGCCGTCGATCTCGCCCACGTGCATGCACACGATCGAGGGGATGCCGTCGGCGAGGTCCGAATGCAGAGCTGTGAACTGCTCGGTGAGTTCTTCGTCGGATTCATCTGATTCGATCTTGTACCAGACATCGCCCACGTCGAAGCCTATGTCGGTGAGCGCGACCTTCAGCTCGGGTGCCCACGCCCCGCGGGCGGTGAGAGGATCGAGGCCGGTGCGGTCGTAGACCTGGTCCTGGTCGATGTCGTGCCCGAGCTTGCGCAGCGCCATCTCCGCACAGGCCTCACCGCAGAAGTCCGGCTTTTGCCGGACGTGGGGCACGTCCTCGATGAGCACCCTGGCGTAGGTGGCCCCCTCGCCTGAATGGCCCCCGGAGGCCTCGGCAGACGCCGAACAGCGGCAGCCGGTCAGGGTCAGCGAGAGGAGGACAGCGAGGACCGGGACAAACCGCATCAGGACCTCCGGGAGCCTTGGACAGGCGTATTGATCAACGTCTGACGCGTGCCTTTTGTTTCACCGTCATTCGCTGTCCAGCGCCTCGGCCACGCCCGGGACGAGCTCCGCCCCTTCGGGGACCTGGATCGAAGAACCGGAAAAATCATCGCCGATGGGTTCGTAGCGGCCGCCCAGGTGCTGGGCGATGAAGGCCTCGGATACGGCGAAGAACGCCATCCAGTTCTCGGGGCGGGCGAAGCCGTGGCCCTCGTCGGGGAACAGCACGTAGGTCACGGGCAGGCCCTTGGCCTTCATGGCCGAGACGATCTGGTCGGACTCGGCCTGGTTGACGCGGGGGTCGTTGGCGCCCTGGCCGATGAGCAGCGGTCGTTCGATCTGCGCGACGTGGGTCAGGGGGGATCGCTCCTTCAGCAGCGCCTTTCCCTCGCGGGTGCGCAGGTCGCCCACGCGGGCGTAGAGGCTGTCGCGGATGGGCTTCCAGTACGGCGGGATGGACTTGAGCAGCGTGATCAGGTTCGACGGGCCGACGATGTCCACGCCGCAGGCGAACACGTCGGGGGTGAAGGTGAGGCCCGCGAGGGTGGCGTAGCCGCCGTAGCTGCCACCGGCGATGCACACCCGGTCCATGTCGGTGATGCCCTCGTCCGCCGCCCACTGCACCGCGTCGAGCAGGTCGTCGTGCATCTCCACGCCCCAGGCCTTGTTGCCGGCGTTGATGAATGCCTTGCCGAACCCGGTGGAGGCGCGGAAGTTCACCGACAGCACGGCGTATCCGCGGTTGGCGCCCCACTGGTGGACCGGGTGGTACCCCCAGCTGTCGCGGCCCCAGGGGCCGCCGTGGACGAACAGCACCGTGGGCAGGGGCTCGTCGGGGATGCCGTCCCCGTCGGGATCGGCCTCCAGGGGCAGCGAGTAGTAGCTGACCAGATCCAGGCCGTCGCGCGACGGGATCACCGCGGGGTGCATCGGCGCGAGGTCGTAACCTCCGAGATCCGCGCGGTCGGTGAACAGGAAATGCGCGCGCCGCTCGAAGGCGTCGTACAGGTAGTAGCGCTCGGGCTCGTCGTCCATCTCGTACGACACCACGCAGCGCTCGAGCTCGGTGGTGCAGCCGCGCAGCCCGAGCTCGCCGTCCTCCACGGCCAGCAGCGTCTCCACGTGAGTGGACCACTCCTCGTCCACCAGATGGAGCTTGGTGCGCGTGTAGTTGCTCGCCGCCACGAGCACGTGGTGCTCGGTGGGGTGCAGGAACGCGAAGCTGATGTCCGCCTGCGGGTCCTCGGCCAGCAGCGTCGCGGCTCCACTGCGGCGATCCAGGGAGAACAGCGCCGCGGTGTTCCGCCCGCGGCTGTCGATGAGGATGAGCTCGTCCTCCCCCGGGCCGGGCCCGATCACCCGCGTCGTCATCGAATCCTCGAGGCCCACCTCCATGAACGGCACCCACTTGCCGTCCTCGTACTCCAGCAGCTCCCACCCGCCGTCGCGCCGGATGCGGTGACCGAACAGCAGCTGGAAGTGCTCGTCCACGTAGACGCCGGTGAACCGCTGCTTGTTCTTGTGCACCAGGGTCATCTCCCCGGTGGTCACGTCCACGCGGTACAGGTCGTGGGCCCTGCGGCTGCGCTTGTTCACGTACACCAGGATCTCGGTGGGGAAGTGGTGGCTCGTCGACCCGATGCGCGCCTGCACCCCGTCGAACGGCGTCAGGTCGAGCACGGCCCCGGAGTCCAGGTCCACCGAGTACACGTGCCAGTTCTCGTCCCCGTCGCGGTCCTGCGTGTACAGCACGTGCTGGCTCGTGTGCGCCCACCCGTGCCGCCGGATCCCCCGCCCCGTGTCCTGCGTGATCGGCCTCGCCGCCTCCAGGTCGTCGGCCGGCGCCACCCACGCGTTGAGCACGCCGTCCACCGGCGCCAGGTAGCTGATCCATCGGCCGTTCGGGCTGATGCTGGCCTGGGTGCGGTCCGGGTTGCCGAACAGCACCTCGCGCGGGATCAGCTCCGGCGGCTCCACCGGCCCTGGCGGCTCCGCGACGACCTCCACCGGCGGTGGATCCACGGAGTCGCCCGGTTCGTTCGGGGCCTCCTCGACCTGGGCGACGGCCGAGGCGGGAGCGAGCGCCAGCGAGAGCCACAGAACGAGGAACGTGTGCGCTGGATTCCGGGTCGTCATCGGTTCCTCCGCAGAACGTGGAGGATACCTCTTTTTTTTCTGAGCCGATCCGGCCGTGCCGCCGGTTGGCGTGTGCAGAAGGCAGCACGGTGCTGCCCCGAACATCGAAAGGAAGAACCCATGCTCGCACCGATTCGAGTCGCCGCCCGCCGTGTCCTCCTCCTGGTCCTCGCCCTCGTGGCCCTCCCGGCCGCCGCAGCGAACGCGCCGCCGACCGAGGAGATGGTCTGGGCCACCTCGGACGTTCCGAGGGACCAGCTGTACATCGACCTCGTGTCCGTCCAGACCGGCGAGATCCTGGTGCGTGGCGCGACCCTGGCGGAGATCGCCGGGTACGTCACCATCGAGGAGATCGAGATCAACTACGATCCGTTCAGCGACGAGGAACTGGTGCTCGTCCCCTCCGAGGCCCTGCGCGAGTTGATGATCTCGGACCTCGTGACCCTGCGCGGCCGCCTCGAGGTCGTGCAGGCCGTGGACTCGAGCCTGGTCGACGACCTGAACGCCGACATCTACGTGGACGACGTGATCCGGGTCGACGAGACCACGCGGCAGCTCATCGACGAGGTCCAGATGATGATCGACTTCATGTTCGAGACGGGCCGCTGCGACATGTGGGGCCTGCTCAAGGCGCTGGGCGAGAGCTTCTTCGGCACGGACAACCGCTTCGGCGATCACGACAACGACGGTGTCTTCAACGTCAACGACGATGACTACGAAGGCACGACCTGGGAAGCAGGCCCCGTGAGGGCCACGGGTGGCGGCAACAACGGCTCCTTCGGGCTGGGGATCATCATGTTGCCTCCCTGGTACGGCGAGATCGCTCCCGACGTCGCTCACTCCCTCGTCCTCGACTCCGCCGCCCTGGACGTCGGCCTGCTGGATTTCTGAGCTGCTCCTCGAACTTGGTGGCCTGGTGTATCGTCTGAACTCGTGAAAGGAGTGACCAGGCCGTGATCCCTCCACGCTCCCTCCTCCTCGCCCCCCTCCTGTTGCTGGCGGCGTGTTGCTGCGGTTCGTCGAGCAGCTCGGGCGCCTCCCCCGTCGCCCCGGTGATCGAAGAACCGGAGCCCGTGGCCCCCGATCCCGAGACCATGCGCTTCGGCGTCAACAGCGGCGCCTACCCCGCCATCGACGCTGGCACGGATCGCATCCAGGCCGTGACCCGCGACCTCGACGAGCTCGGGCTGGTGTGGTTGCGTCATCCAGGCCGCGGATCGGCGTGGTTCGAGGTGCAGCCCCATCGGGAGCGGTGGGACTGGCGCAAGCTCGACGCGGTCTTCGAGGGCAGCGACCACCCCTGGTTGCTCGAGGTGTACGGCCAGGTCGGCTCGGTCTACCCCTTCCACCCCGACTTCTCGCCGGGCGACATGGCCCGCCAGAAGGGCCCGCGCGAGGTGATGGAGTACCTCAAGGCCCGCGAGGTGGACCTGCAGGACGAGGCGCAGTTCGCCGACGCGGAGACCTACACCAGGACGCTGGTCCGCCGGTACTCGGATCGCGTTCGCTACTGGGAGATCGGCAACGAGGGCATGCAGTCGGCCAACCGCTACGACCTCATCCGCCACACCTACGGCTGGATCAAGGAGGTGCAGCCCGACGCCGTCGTCGTGGTGACCGGCGTCGTGGGCAACGACGAGCGGTCCTATCGCCAGGACCTCGACGAGCTCGACGCCCTGCTGACCCAGGGCGCGGGCGACTACTTCGATGTGGGCAACATCCACTGGTACGGCAAGATAGGTGGCGATCTCGAGGCCGATATCGAACAGCGCTACACCGACTACGCCGACCTCCTCGACCGCCACGGCCTGCGCAAGCCCATCTGGGTCACCGAGACGTCCACCTCATCCGCCAGCAGCTCCGTGGTCTCCGGCCCCTCCTCCGAGGCGATCCAGGCCCGCCACGTCGTCATCCGACTCGTCGTCTTCGCCGCCATGGGCGCCGACAAGGTCTTCTGGCACGGCTACCGCGAGACCCACGCCCACAACAAGTTCCACGAATGCAACCTCCGCGAGCCCGCCACCGGCGACCCCAAGCCGGGCCACGCCGCCCTCGCGCTGCTCGTCGACAAGATCGGCCACTTCGACTCCGTCGACACCATCCGCCACGACCGCATCCGCATCTACCGCTTCACCAACCCCGACCGAGCCAAGGTCGTGGTCGCCTGGGCCCGCGACGCCGGCTCCATGGACCTCAGCGAACACCTCTCCGGTGACACCGCCACCGTCACCCACGTGCCCACAACCCGCGGGGAGACGCCCCGCGTCGAGACCGTGGATGTGCGTCAGGTCCAGCTGAGCGAGACGCCGGTCTTCGTCGAGTAGGAAAAACGGGACGTTCGCGTGACGGTCGGCTTGCGGGGCTACTGCAGCAACGCACCCGAGATCAGATACGTGGCGCCGGAGTCGGTGCCGGACGCGGTGTGGCGCCAGGCGCCGACGAGCAGGTCGTCGAACACGTCGCCGTCCACATCGCCGGCGAGGCCCACGGCGGTGCCGGCCTCGTCCCCGTCGGCCTCACCCACGAGCTTCCAGGCGGCGTCGGTGACGGACATCTCGCCCTGCTGGGGGTCGAGCACCACGTAGGCGGCGCCGGGGCCGACGCCGCCCCCCTCCGGGGCGCCGATGAGCAGGTCGCCGCGGCCGTCGCCGTCGAGATCCCCGGCGGTGGCCACGCCCGTGCCGAGGTGCTGATCGGCGCCCTCGCCGACGACCTTGGCGTGGGCATCCGAGAGGGAGACGACGCCGCTGACGGGCCCGAGGATCACGTATACGGCGCCGGCGGAGGCGTGGGCGCTGGACTCGCCTGGGGCGCCGACGAGTACGTCGTCGTGTCCGTCGCCGTCGAGGTCGCCAGCGGCGGCCACGGCCTGCCCGGCGAGGTCCATGGGGGCCTCACCCACGAGCTTGCCGTCGGCGCCGGTCAGGGAGACCTCGTCCGAGGGCAGCCCGTAGATCAGGTAGACGGCACCGGCGAGGTCGCCGCCGCCGCTGCCCTCGCCGGGGGCGCCGATGATGAGGTCGCCGCGTTCGTCTCCGTCGATGTCGCCGGCGCCAGCCACGGACGAGCCCGCGTTGTCGAGCTCGTCCTCACCCTGCAGCTCCGCGTGCGCATGCGTGAGGCTGAGGTATCCGGGGGGCGGCCCGAGCACGAGGAACGCGGCGCCGGCGTCGTCCCCCGTGGCGTTGCGGCCGGGGGCGCCGAGGAGCAGCTCGTCGTCGCCGTCGTCGTCCATGTCGGGGACGAAGGCCACGGCCGTGCCGGTGAAGTCGTCCGTCTCGATCCCCACGAACGTGCAGTGCGCGTCCTCGAGGTCGGTCATCGCCGGGAGGGGGCCGTACTGGAGGTAGGCCGCGCCGGCCGTGTTGCCGTTGGTGTCCTCCAGGGGAGCGCCGATCAGTACGTCGTTGAATTCGTCGCCATCCACGTCCCCGCCGCCGGCCACGGCCGAGCCGGACTGGTCGCCCGAGGACCCGCCGACCAGGGTGCAGTCGGCGTCGGTGAGGAGGTGGTCGCCCACCAGCGGGCCCTCGAACACGAAGGTGCCGCCGACGTCGGGCTGGTCCAGCTCGTAGGCGTGGGCGCCCAGGAGGAAGTCCGCCAGGCCGTCGCCGTCCATGTCGCCCGCCGGGGAGACGTCGAGGCCCGATCGGTCGTCCTCGGCCACGCCGAGGATGCGCGCCGTGGCGTCGGCCAGCTCGAAGATCTGGTAGCTGGCGGCCGTGTCGTCGTCGTCGCCGACGCCCGAGTCGTCGTCGTCATCGCCCGGTGTCGCGTCGTCGTCGTCGCCCGGGGTCGTGTCGTCGTCGTCCGCGGTGGCATCGTCGTCATCGGCGGTGGTGTCGTCGTCGGCCGTGTCGTCGTCGTCGGACGAAGGGCAGCCGAGCAGCGTCAGCGCGAGGGTCCACGCGAGCAGGGTACGGGGCATGGGGGAGACCTCCAGGCTTCCCCCACTCTATGTCAGTCGAGTGGATGCGTGAAGGAAGCTAGAGCACCGCCGAGAAGGTGGGATCGGGATCGAAGATCCGAGCGTACGCGCGTAGCGCCATGGCCATGACCGTGCTCCAGCCGTGCCCCATCCAGCCCTCTGTGGCGGCGTCGTTCGGCGCGGCGGCGGCGGCAGGGGAGGGGGCCTCGGGCTGCGGTTCGGCCGCGGGACCGGGCGCTGCGGGCGGCGTGTCGTCCAGCGCGGCGCCGAACTCGCGCTGCCAGTGGTCGGCGGCGCGGTGGGTGCGCGACCTGCGACCCATGGCGGCGTAGGAGGAGGGATCGCCGTGGCCCTGTGCACCCTGGCCCTGCCCGGGCGGAAGCGCTCGCAGGCCCTTCGCCGAGGCGTCGGCGACGGCGTCGGTGATCTCCACCTGGACGGCCTGCTCCTGGCCCGTGGGGGCGCGCCTCAGCCCCTGCTGGTCCACCACCGAGACCTTGCGCGGATTCGCATTCGCGTCGATGCGGGCGGGGCGGATGCCGGAGAAGATGGCGCTGAACAGTGACGGCACGGGTTCGTTTCCTTCCCTGTTCATCGGACGGAAGGGGGAGAACTCAAGGCCGGAGCGGCGGGTTTATTTGTCCCCGCCACGGATGTGCATGCGTCAACAGGGTGCATGGGAGGCACCCTGAATCCGTGTCGTATCGGATGGCCAGCATCCTGGCGCTCGTCGTGATCGTTGCCGGCGTGGCCTGTGTCGGGCAGGACACGGACGAGCAGCGCGCCCGGCGCCACCTGGAGCAGGACTCCGGCGAGCCCGCCTGGGTCGGGGTGGAGGGACCCCTGGGACCGCTGGAGCTGATGTTCGAGGCCCAGCAGGCCATGGACCGGCTGCAGTTCGCGCGCGCCGAGGCCATGCTGGAGCGGGCATCACAGCTCGATCCGACGATGGCCGAGGTGTGGTTCCACAACGGCATGCTGCACTACCACACCTACCGGTTCGTCCAGGCGGAGCAGCTGTGTACGAACGCCATCGAGGCGGGCGAACCGAACCCGGGGTACTTCCACGTGCTGGAGCGGGGGTTGGTGCGCATCAAGCTGGGCAAGCTCGACGAGGCCGAACAGGACTTCCTGCGGTGCAAGGAGCTGGATCCGCAATGCGCCGAGGCGTATTACGACCACAGCTGGGTGTTTGCGGCGCGCGGTGACGCGGCGGCGACCATCGAGCAGATCCGGCTCGCCGGGCAGCGTGACGCAGTGTACACGGGCCTGGACCACGTGAGGTCCGACGCCCCCTACGAGCGGTTCGAGGGGGATCCGACCTGGAAGGCGTTCCTGGGAGAGCTGAGCGAGGACGCCCCGGTGCGGGTGGACGAGGAATGGGTGGAGGCCGTCGGCGTGGCCGGCGTGCCGGAGTGATCCCGAGACCGATGCTGACGAAGATCACGCGGATCGCGACGTGGGTGTTGCTGGCCGTGGGCCTGTGCATGGCCCTCGCCGGGCTCTACCTGATCCCCGCCTCGATACGGTCGCCGGGGTACTTCCACGTCCTGCGCGTCCACATGGGTCTCGCGCACCTGTTGGTTCCCGTCGCCGTCGTCGCGGCGATCCTCCAGGCCGTCCATCGCCGCGCAGCCATCCGCCGTGCCTGGCGCTTGACGATGATCCTGCCGCCGGTGCTGTTCTACGTCGCGTTCATGATCCCGGTGTACATCGAGTGGCCGGCGTCGGACACCTCCCTGTCCCAGTGGGTCTGGTCCAGCTACGGGGACGGCGACTCGAACCTGCTGCTGCGCCAGCTGATCCTCGCGAGCGCGCTGGTGGTGGTGGGAGCGGGCATGCGCCGCAGCGGCGCGCAGCTCGTCTTCGCGTGGCTGAGCACGCTGGCCATCGCGGGCGTGGCATGGACCACCGGGAGCTCGCTGATCGTGACGTCTCCGCGGATCGGCGGTGCGGACGCCGTACACTCCCTCGCCGCCCTCTTCTCCGTGGTGGCGGTCGCGCTGGCGGCGGTGTCGCCGAGGTTGCCGCAGGTGCCCTTCAAGCCGGCGCTGTTCCCTGCCTTGACCGGCGCGGTGCTCCTGGTGACCGCGCTGTCGTGGGCGAACTGGTACAGACACGAGCACGGGAGGCGCTACTCGCTGTCCGGGTGGGAAGAGGGGGAACGCGACGGGATCGTGGTGGCGCGGATGCCGGCCACCCGGGAGGAGATGCTGGATCCCGACCGCCAGCACGTGGTCCCGGATCTACTGAACGGATCGATGCGCTGCGGCCTGCCCGAATGTCACCCCATCGAGACGCAACAGTGGGCCGGATCGAACCACCGCTACTCGGCGGACAACATCGTCTTCCGCCGCGTGGTCCAGGCGCTGATCGAGGACAAGGGGCCCGAGGCGTCCAATGCGTGCATGAACTGCCACGATCCCATCCGCGTGCTCGAGGGGACCATCACCGAGGCGTGGGCGGAGGGCGCCCCCGAGGCCTGGGGAGAGGGGGTCTCCTGCATCGCCTGCCACACCATCATCGAGGTGCCGGGTCGCCCTCGCAACGGCGAGTTCACCGTGCGCGTGCCCCGGCGCTACCCGGGGGACAGCGAGGAGGAACGCAACCGGAACATCCTGCTCGACCCGCGGGAGCACGCCCGCGACATGTTCCCCGAGCCCATGATCCTCGGCGACGAACCCTGCGCGACCTGCCACCGCCTGGAGGTGGGAACCGACCTGTGGATGGCGTCCGATCTCAACATCTCCATCCCCTTCGACCCGGACGAGACCTACGGGCCGGAGAACCCGGGGTACGGCCTGCTGTGCAACGACTGCCACATGCTGGTGACCAAGGCCGCGCGTGAGGACCAGGCCAAGTTCATCTACGACCACGAGACCCCGGCCGTGAACCCGGATCTGCACCTCTACGCCATGGGGCCCGGGGCCAGCGATCCCGCCCTGGCGGAGGTCTCCGAATACACTCGCCTGTTCCTCGACGGCGGCGTCCCGCGGGACCCGGGCTTCGAGGTGCCGTATGCCGAGGAGGAGGCCACGCTCCAGCCCGACTTCCGGGCTTTCGAGCTGCTGGCGCGCGGGCGACTGCTACGGGTGGAACTCGATGGGAAGGTGGCGGATGGACGGATCGAGGTTCTCGCGGTCACCCACAACCACCGCAGCGCCCACCGCTTCCCATCCGGCTCCAAGGACTTCCGGCAGGTCTGGCAGGAGATCGAGGTGCGGGACGCGGCGGGCACCCTGGTGGCTCACATCGGTGGCCTCGACGACGAGCAGCGCGTGCCCGACGACGCCCACCGTCTCGGCGGTACCGTGCTCGACGTCAACGGCGACGTCCTCGTCCAGCACCGGGTCTGGGAGGCGGCCAGCGTGACGAACGTCCGGGTCATCGCCCCCGGCGGCCAGGTCCAGGACGAGTACACGTTCGAACTCCCCCCCGACGCCCAGCTCCCCGTCACCGCCACCGTGCGCTGGAACCTCCGGCACGCCAGCGCCGAGTTCACCGAGTTCGTGTTCGAGGAGCCGGGGAAGCGGTTCCCCACCCACCTGATCGGTCTGGCGGAGATCACCGTGCAGGAGACTGCGGGGGAGGGGTAGGCCTACGGACGTCGGTTCAGCCGCGCGAAGATCCCCTTGTTGGCCTTGTAGATCGCCACGAACTCGTCGAAGAGCCGGCCGTACAGCCGCCCGCGGGCCGGGTCGGGGCGGAAGCGCTGGTTCACCTGGACGAGGTCGGGGATGCGCTCGAAGGTGGTCCGGCCCAGGCCCACCGCGGCGATGAGCGCGGCGCCCCGGGCGTTGGCCTGCATGGGATCGGCGACCTGGTGGATCTCGCGGCCGAGCACGTCGGCGAAGATCTGGCACCACACGTCGGACCGGGCGCCCCCGCCGACGATGCGCAGCGGATCCAGGCGGCGCCCGCAGAACTTCTCCACGTACTGCAGGCTCCAGCGGGTGTTCAGCGCCACCCCCTCGAACACGGCGCGCACGAGGTGGTCGCGGGTGGTGGTGGTGGACAGGTTGTAGAAGCCACCGCGCACCGTGTCGTCGTCCACCGGCGTGCGCTCGCCGTTGAGCCACGGGGTGAAGATCACGCCGCGGGCGCCGGGCGGGACCTCCGCGGCGATGGCGTCGAGGCGGGGGTAGACGTCGTCGGGGCGCGGCGCCTGGCCCAGCCGGTCGTCGTACAGCAGCAGGTTGTCCACCAGGAACGCCAGCGCGCCGCCGGCGATGTCCTGCTCGTTGACGGACTGGTAGCGGCCCGGGATGGCCGTGGGCAGCGACGCGATGGAGTGCAGGACGTCGGTCTTCTTGAACGGCACCACACACTGCACCCACGACGAGGTGCCGATGTAGACGTGGCCCTGCAGATCGCGCACGGCGCCGGAGCCGATGCAGGCGGACTGGTGGTCCGGGGAGCCCGCGACCACCTTGACGTGGATGCCCAGGCCCAGCTCCTGCGCTGCGGCCTCGGTGAGCGTGCCCAGCACGTCGGTGGACGCGACCAGGGGTGGGAGCTTGTCCCGGTCCATGCCCAGCGCGCGGATCAGCCGGTCGTCGTAGCGAATGTGGTTGGGGTCACGGGTGTCGGTGACCCAGAACAGCATGATGGAGTCGAACGTGGCGGCGCGGCGGCCGCACAGGCACAGGTTGAGGTAGTCCTTGGACGGCAGGAAGACCTCGGTGCGGCGGTACACGTCGGGCATCTCGTGCTTGACCAGCAGCACGTGCGCGGCGTCGTCCTTGCCCGACAGCGTCGGCCCGCCGCCGGTCAGCGGCACCCAGCGCACCAGGTTGCCCACGCCGTAGCCGGCCACGCTCACCGGCCCCTTCATCACGTCGCGCACGTGGCGCGCGCCGCGCGAATCCATCCAGGTGATGGCCGGGATCAGGGGGCGGTCGTCGGCGCCCACCGCCACGGTGGTGGAGAAGGTCGAGGAGACGCAGACGGCCTCGACGTCGTCGGCACCGTTGCGTTCGACCAGCGCCCGCGACGCCTGGACCAGGGCCGCCCACCAGCCGTCGGGGTCCTGCTCGACCCCGCCGTCGTCGGTGAACTCGGTGGTGGTGGGGACGTACTCGAAGTCCAGCACCTCACCGTCCACCGAGACCAGCGCGGCCTTGATGCCGCTGGTGCCGTGGTCGATGGCGAGGATCGTGGTGGCGCTAGATATCGATCTTCTCCACGTTGCCGTGCTCGTCGATCTTCTCGACGATGATGCCGCCGAAAGACTCGCCGTCCTCCTTGGACTTGTCCAGCTTCATCAGCGTCGGCACGAGGCCGATGAAGTCCACCGGGTTGACGCAGCCCTCGGGGGGGTGCACGCCGGCGGGGCCGATCTTGCCCGCGAGCATGAGCAACACGCCGCCCGCTGCGGGGATGCCGGTGCCCTCGCCCAGGGCCTGGCTGCGCGACGCCATGTGGAAGCGGTACTCGCGGTATCCCCCGCGGCGCAGGCCCTTGACCACCACCGAGCAGCAGCCGCGCTGGGAACCGAAGTTCGTCTCTTCGAGGATGCGCTCGCGCTCGCGGATGATGTGGGACACGGCGAAGTCGTAGGGCACCACGGTCTGGCCCTTGACGTCGAGGGCGTCGCGGCTGGCCATGCCCAGGCGGCACATGTCCGCGGTGAGCTCGTAGTACTCGGCCGGCAGCACGGTGCCCTTGTTGGTCACACGCTGCACGTTCAGGTAGTTCGGCAGGGTGACCTGCTCGGGGTGGGGGTAGGGGTAGAGCAGGACCTCGTCGCCGAGCACGGGGAAGGTGAACTTCTCGCGCAGGGCGATGCCGCCGGGCTCGAAGTAGTCGACGTACTGCAGCTCGCCGTCGAGGTACATGGGGATCTCGATGGTCATGCAGTGGAAGCGGTGACCGATGACCCCCGGGCCCTCGAAGGGCTCGCCGCCGTGGGCGTGGAAGATGTCCACGGAGTCGGTGGAGTCCATGAGCACGTCGTGGGCGAACTTGGCCAGCAGGTTCGTGGCGCCGGGCGAGCTGCCCATGCCGATGAGCGCGGTGACGCCGGCCTCCTTGGCCTTCGCGTCCATGCCCAGCACGCCGTCGGTGACGTCCACGTCGTCGCACACGTCCACGTAGTCGATGCCGGCCTCGATGACCGCGCCCAGCACCGTCTCGACGGTCTTGTAGAACGGCCCGACACAGTTGAGCACCACGTCGCAGCCTTCGATGGCCGCGGTGATCGACGCGGGGTCGAACGCGTCGAGCTCGAAGACGACGGCCTTGTCGCCGCCCCACTCGGCGGCCAGCTCCGCGGCCCGCGTCGTGTTCCGGTCCGCCAGCACCACCTGGTGCCCCTGGTCGGCGACGGCCTTGGCCGCCACGCTGCCGACGGCGCCGCACCCACCCAGCACTGCGATCTTCGCCATGGGAACCTCCCGCCGCGATCGCGGCGTGTTACTCGGTCGCGGTCTCCTCGGACTCCGTCGTGGGGGCCGCCTCGGCCTCCTCGAGCGCCCCGAGCGCGGGCAGGAGCGCCTCGAGCTCGGTCACGGTCTCGTCGAACAGCTGCAACGCCGACACGATGGCGTCGGGCTGCGTCAGGTCCACGCCGGCACCGTTCAGGATCTCCAGCGGCGGAGCCGAGGCGCCGGCCTCGAGCATGCCCAGGTAGGCGTCGCGCTGCTCGGGCCCCTGCTGCACCAGCTCGGCCAGGGCGATGCCGCTGGACAGGCCGGTGGCGTAGGTGAACACGTAGTACTTCCAGTAGAAGTGGGGGATGAAGGCCCACTCCATGCCGTCGTCGGCGTCCACGGTGAAGCCCGGGCCGTAGTAGCGCTGGATCAGGTCCGCGTAGGTCTTCTCGAGCAGGCTCGCGGTGATGGGGGTGCCCGCTTCGGCGAACCCGTGCACGGCGAGCTCGAACTCGGCGAACAGGGCCTGGCGGTAGATGGTGGCGCGCATGCCGTCGAGGCGGTCGGCGAGGATGCTGGCCTTGACGCGGTCGTCCGTGGCGTTGGCCAGCAGGTAGTCGGTCATCAGCGCCTCGTTGCACGTGGACGCGACCTCGGCGAGGAATGGCACGTAGCGCCAGTCCGGGTAGGCCTGCTCGGTCATGGAGTAGTGGCTGTGCACGGCGTGGCCGAACTCGTGGGCCAGGGTGGACGCGTCGTACATGCTGTCCTGGTAGTTCATCAGCACGTAGGGGTGGGAGCCGTAGACGCTGGCGCAGAAGGCGCCGGAGTCCTTGTGCTGGTTGGGGTACAGGTCCATCCAGCCGTTGCGCGGGTCCAGCCCCTTGTCGAGCACGGCCATGTAGTCGTCACCCAGGGGCGCCAGGGCTGCCAGGATGGTCTCGCGGGCCTCGGGGAACGTCACCTCGGAGTCCGCCGACTCGACCATGGGCACGTACAGGTCGTACAGGTGCACGTCGTCCAGCTCCAGGGCGGTCTTGCGCAGCTCCACGTAGCGGTGCAGGGGCTCGAGGTTGGCGTTCACGGTCTCGATGAGGTTGTGGTAGACGGCCGGGTCGAGGTCGTCCTTGTCCAGGTAGGCCTCCAGGGCGGTGTCGTAGCCGCGGGAGCGGGCCAGGGCCACGTCGAACTCGGCCTGGCCGCCCAGGGTGGCGGCGAACACGTGCTGGTACTGGCGCAGGGTGCCCATGTAGGTGGCGACGGCCTGCTTGCGAACCTCGCGGTTCGGGTCGCGCCTCAGGCGCGCGTACGCCGAACCGCCCAGGGTGATGTCCTTGCCGTCGGCGTCGAGGACGGTGGGCCAGGGGATGTCGGTCATCAGCCCGACGTAGGCGTCCTCCACCGGCGAGGGGATCTCGTTGAGGTCGATCTCGGCCCACAGGTTGTCGCCCATCAGGGTCAACACCTTCTCGGCCTCGGGTCCGAGCACGCGGGCCTGGCGGCGCCGCATACCGTCGATGTACAGCCGGTACTGCTCGAGCTCCGGGGCCTTCTTGTAGGCCTTGGCCATCTCCTTCTCCGACAGGGCCAGCACCTCGGTGCGGATGAACGACGACTGGCCCGCGAGGCGGTCCATCAGGCCCTGGGACCGCTGGACCATGGCCTGGTGCTCCTCGTTGGTCAGGTCCGTCTCGTGCGTCAGGTTGGCGTACTGCGCGAGCTTGGAGCCCTCGTCGTGCAGCCGGAAGTACTCGTCGAGGCACTTCACGAGCATGTTCCCGTCGGCGAGCACGTTGCGGTACATGCTCAGGCCGCCCAGCTCCTTGTCCAGGGTGGTCATCCGCGTCTCCCAGATGTCCGGGGCGAAGCAGATGGGGGTGAGGTCCCACTTGTACTCGTCGGGGATGGCGCTGCGGTCCGCGTCACTGTCGGGCGAGTAGGCCGGCAGCTCCTTGGCGGCGACGGGCGCGGCGAGGGATAGGATCAGAAGGGCGATCAGGGCGCGTATGCTGCTCGACATGGGGCTTCCTCCGTGACTGGGTCCGACCGAGCGCGGGGAGGATAGCACGCCTGGTTTTGATGGAGAACGCGCACGCGAAGGCGCATCATGCGCCCATGGGATCGCCCGACCGGACCGACCTCGTGGGCCCCGCGCTGCTCGCGCTGGGGCTGTGCGCGGCGGTCGTCGCGCTGATCACCCACCCTGGCTGGACCCTCGACGACGCCTACATCACGCTGCGCTACGCCACGAACCTCGTCGAGCACGGGCAGCTGACGTGGAATCCCGGCGAGCCCGCCGTGGAGGGGTACACCGGCGTGCTGCTGCCCCTGGCCGAGGCCGCGGCCATCGCGCTGGGCCTGGGCGGGCTGGCCGCGGCGCGCTGGCTGGGGATCGTCGCGCTGCTGGCGAGCGGACCGCTGGTGTACGTGGCGGCCAGGAGCCTCGGGGTTCGCGGCTGGCTGGCCGGGCTGACGGCGCTGGCGCTGCTGATCGCCCCGATGCTGCACCTGCACGCCCTGGGAGGGCTGGAGACGACGATCTTCGTGGGCGCGGTGAGCCTCGCCCTGGCCCTGTTCGCGCGGGCGTTGCGGCCGCAGGGGCGGTTCCGGGACGCGCCGCTGTGCCTGGCGCTGCTGGTCGCCGCGCTGGTGCGCCCCGAGGGGGTGGCGCTGGCCGCGGCGTGCCTGACCGTGCTGGGGTGGATGCGCGCGCGCACCGGCCGCCGCGCCGGGCTCGAGTTCGCGGGCCAGGTGTTCGCGTTGCTGGTGATCCCGGGCGCCGTGTACCTCACCTGGCGGCACGGGACCTACGGCCAGTGGCTGCCCAACTCGTTCCACGCCAAGGCCCTCGGCGGCGGGATCGATCCCGGCTCGGTGGAGGCCCTGGGCCTGTTCCTGGCCCGCTACGTCGTCCTGCCGCTCCTGGCGGCGCTGGGGCTGCAGCTGACCTCGGTGCGGGCGGCCCTGCAGCGGTTGACCCGGGGGCCGGGCGGCGCCGACGTGGTCCGCGCCCGGGTCTTCGCCGGAGCCGGGCTGCTGTTCTTGCTGGCCCTGGCCGCCGTCTACCTGGGGTGCCACCTGGCGATGAACGTGGGCCACCGCTTCTTCGCGCCCTTCCTGCCGGTGACCGCGCTGCTGGCGTGTCTGGCCTGTGAGGCCGGGCTGCGCACCGTCGGCGCCGCGGGCGCCACCACGACGCGACGCACCGTGGTCGTGCTCTCGGTGCTGATCGGGCTGGCCCAGGGGCTGGTCTTCTTCCTCGAGGCCCGCGAGCACCGCGCCTTCTCTGCGGACTACGGCCGTCTCATCGCCGACGTGCACGTACCCGCGGGAGAGAGGGTCGCGGAGCTGTGCGGGCCCGACGAGTGGCTGGTGGTGGTGGCCGACGCGGGCGCCATCCCCTACGTCGCCGACCGCCCCACCGTCGACCTGGGCATGATCAACGATCCCTACCTCGCCCGCGGCACACCGACCTCGGACGAGATCCTCGAGTACTTCTACGAGCGGGACGCCCGCTGCGCCGTCTTCACCTCCACCACATGGGCGACCCTCGAGCCCCCCGACCCGCGCGCCGGCGCCATCGTGGCGGATCCCCGGTTCGGCCGGTACGAGCTCGTGGAGCGCTTCCGCACCGACGGCGGCAGGTTCGCGAGCTACTTCGAGTTCGTGCTCGTCCAGCGATGATCACCCGGGGCGCAACGTTCCCTTCACGAATTCAGCGCGAACGGTTACCTTGCTGGCCGTGACTCACCTGCGACCGCTGCTGCTGTTTGCCCTGCTCCTGACGGCCCTCGCCCTCGCGCTGGGCTGCAACGGTGACGACGACGACGACACGACCGACGACGACGACTCGGGCGATCCCGCCGGCCTGAGCGTGCAGGTGGAGGTGAGCCCGGCCATCGTCACGGTGGTGACGGTGAGCTGGTCCACCGACTCGTCGAGCTCCGGCACGGTCAGCTGGGGTCTGGGCGACGACCGATCCCAGGCCCGCGAGTCCGCGTCGGGTACCGACCACGAGGTGCAGCTCCGCGGCCTCGTCTCGTCCACCGAATACGGCTACACCGTCGTGTCCACCACCGAGGGGGAGGACCCCGTAGAGGTCTCCGGCAACTTCACCACCGGCGACCTGCCCCCGGCCATCCAGCAGATCGGCATGAGCCTGGTGGAGGATGGTGGCGGCGACGCCGACGGCGGCTGGCTCTTCACCCCCCTGGTCAGCGGCGAGGAGCACCCCATCATCCTCGACCGCGACGGCAACGTGGTCTGGTACCACGAGGACTTCGTGATCCCCTCGCCGCGCATCCTCGCGGTGAAGCCCTCCTGCGACGGCCAGTCCGTCTGGTTCAACAGCATCGACGCGGCCGACGACGGCATCATGATGGCGTGGGTCGTGCGCGTGTCCTGGGACGGCACCGTCGTCGAGCACTTCGAGGTGCTGCAGCACAACCACACCTTCGTCGAGATCCCCGACGGCGTCGTGGCCATGCTCTACCACGACTTCCAGCCCGTCGAAGACGACGACATCCGCGGCGACCGCATCATGGAGATGGCCCCCGACGGCACCATGACCCAGATCTGGTCCGTGTGGGACCACTTCGAGTACACCGACGACGTCTACCTCCCCGGCACCGGCTGGACCCACGCCAACGCGCTGGAGTACATCCCCGACGAGGACGCCTACTACGTGGGCCTGCGCAACCTCGACTGCATCGTCAAGGTGGACCGCGCCACCGGCGAGACCCTGTGGGTCTACGGCGGCCCCCACACCGACTTCGACTTCGACGGTGTCCCTCCCTTCGCCGAGCAGCACGAGTTCCAGCTCCTCGACGACTCCATCCTCATCTTCGACAACGGCACCGTCTCCCGGAACTACTCCCAGGCCGTCGAGGTCTCCCTCGACACCGACTCCATGCACGGTGAGGTCCTGTGGAACTACACCACCGACCCCACCCTCTTCGTCCCCGCCGGCGGCGACGTCCACCGCCTCCCGTCGGGCAACACCCTCGTCACCTGGAGCACCGCCGGGCAGATCGACGAGACCACGCCCGAGGGCGACCTGGTCTGGCGGCTGAACACGGATCTGGGCGCGGGGATCTTCTACACGATCTGGCAAGAGAGTCTGTACGAGACGGATCTGGTCGGCTGTGGGGGGCCGTGAACCGCAGCTTGCGCGGCCGGTTCATCCGGAAAATCAAACCGCAGCTGAACGCAGACCGAGGCTTCGGGGTGGGGCGAGGCTCGGATGTGGGATCGGGGCGATGGCCGGGGAGTTCCGAATGCCGACACGCACGATCCACAACCGCTCGAAGGCCTTTTTCCTGATCGGTCTTTGCTCCATGACCACGGTCCTCGCGATCGGTGGCGTGAGCACTGCCGAGACCTACGATGACCTGGTTGGGTACGACGAGTACTCCGGGAAATACCTCGAGGGGAAAGACCTCGACAAGGAGCAACTGGACGAGCTCTGGTGGGCCGACGAGGACCCCGTCCTCGACGACTGGTGCGCGCAGGGCTTCCTCGCAGCTCAGTGTCTCGATGGGATCGATCTGCTGGACGTCCAGGTGTCCGTCGAGAGCACCCTCGATGGGCTCTATCTCATCGACAGCAAGCTCGCGATCGCGACGCTCATCCCCGACGCGCAGGGGGACCTGTGCTCGGAATGCAAGGTGGACGAGCGATGTCTGGTGAACGGCAATGACGGAACGGCCATCTGCTTGCCGTAGTCCCGTTCTCTCCGCCAGACCCTCGCCTCCACCCGGCTTCCCCCTCCCCCCCCTTTGGATCGTACAATCAGCCCCGATGAGGATAGGGGGAGTCGGGTCGGGAGGATCGGCGCTCCGTGCGCCTGCGGCGAGGTTCGTCGCGGTGGTGTGCGCGGGATTCGTGCTCGTCCGCCTGTTCACCCTGCGGCGATCCTTCAGCCCTCATACGACCGAGGTCATGGACTTCGGTATGTTCGCACAGCACCTGCGCGAGGGGGTGCTCGCCCCGCCGTGGGCGTACATGCCCCTCGTGCGTGAGGGTGGTTGTCTGCTCTTCGGAGCGTTCTGCGCGCCCATCTTCAGCCTGCTGGGCCCGTCCCTGTTCGCCCTGCGCACGGCCAACGTGCTGTGGCATGCCCTGGTCCTGGCCGTTTTCGGTGCCCTGGCCTGGCGCGTGGGGCGTCACTGGGGGGTGCTGGTGATGGGAGGACTGTGGACCCTGGCCCCGCCCGCGCTGGTCGAGCTGCAACAGTTCGGCTGGGCCAATCACCTGGAGACCACCCTGCTCGGTGGCCTCGCCGTGCTGTCGTTCGCTCGGTCCATGGGGAGTCGCTCCCGCTCCGGGGCGGTTGCGTGGGCCTTCGGCGCCGGGCTGTTCGCCGGCGTCGCCCCTTTCTTCACGTACGTCGGCCTGTCCATGCTCGCAGCCATGATCCTCTCGGTGGCGCTGTGTCGAATGTGGCGGATCGGATGGTGGCCCGTCGTGGCGCTCGTCCTCGGGATCGGGGTGGGGCTCGTCCCGCTGCTCGAGGCGCGGCTGGACTGGTTCGCCTCGACTGGCCCCTGGAATCCTGCCAGCGACGGCTCGCCGTCGTACCTGCTGGCAGGAGCCCAGGCCCCCGTGGCCGGCCAGGACGGCCTGTTGCTGCGGGGCGTGAAGCTCGTCGGTGTGCGGCTGCCGCTGTTCTTCAGCTCGAAGCTGGGCGGCGTCCTGTTGTTCGCGGTGGGCCTGGCGTACGCCTCGAGCCTGGCCACCCTGGCGGTCCTGGGGGCTCTCCGTATCCCTTGCGCGGATCGTCCTCGCCTCCTGCGGAGCTACCGCGCGGTGCTCACCGCCTGCGCCACGACGGTCGTCGTCCACCTGCTCGCCTGCAGCCTGTCGGGGTACGACACGGCCGTACTCGCCGATCGATACCTCGCGCCCCTCGTCCCGTTCGCGATGCTGCTGGCCTGCGCCGGAGTTCCGGCGTGGCGAGGGCGCCGTGCTTCCTCGGTGCGCTGGCGCCTCCCCGTGGTCCTCGCCGCGTGCGCGATCCCCCTGCTCGTAGGGACCTGGACGCTGGTGGAACTGGCCTGCCACTCGCCCGTGGCGTACCGGGAACGCAACTTCAAGGGTTACTACTACTTGCCCAGCATGACCGAGGCTCTGTCCACGCGGACATTCGCGGAGCTGGTGGCGCTGAGCGAGGCGCGCCCCGGGGATCGCTTCGAGTTGCTGCGTCTTGCTGGCGAGGAGGTGGGGGTCTCGGCCGTGGAGCGCCGCCGAGGGAGCGGCGAGCTCTGGCCCACCGCGGCGGAGGCGACCATCGCGGAGTTCCGACCCGCGGCGCAGCCATGGCTCTGGGAGGGGGTCGGACTCGTTGTGGTACCGGCCGAGCCGGTCGCGGCCCGAGCGGACCACCCACCGCCGGTCCAGCTGAACAACCGCTCCGGTCTGGCAGCTCTGACCGCCGTACCGCGCGGGGCCTACGGGATAGGGGCGTCCACCTCGGACAGGACCCGCGAGATCCTCGACGAGATCGCCCATGACGGACAGCCCGGGGTACGCTCCAGGCAGGCCGCCGTGTGCGCGGGAGCGGCCGGAACCTGGACGCGACAGCGGTACGTCCTGCTGCTCAGCGGCCCGAGCGACCACTCCTGGGTGCACGGATGCGATGAGGCCTGGCTCGCCGTGGGGGTCGGCATGCAGCTGGCGCGTGAGTCCCTCCCCGATGCGAGCTGGCCCGACGGGGAGCCCCTCCTGACGTGGTGGATCCGGTCGGGCTGGAAGGAGCAGACCCAGGAGGCCTTCCTGTGCGGGTACGAGGCCGAGATGGAGATGCTCGCCTGGCTCGAATCGGAGAGCAGGCAGCACTCCGAAGCCACCGATCCGCTCGAACGCTGCCTGGGGGCGGAGACCGTCCCTTTTTGATCCCTCTTGACTTCGCCGGGGGGGGCCACCTTCGGGTAGGTGCGGCAGGTGAGCTCGATGACAGGTGTGGAGGGATCAGGCCCCAGCCACCGCCATCCCGACCAGCTCGATGAACCCCCAGGTCACCAGGAGCGCACCGGCGAGGTCCGTAAACATCAACGCGTGTCCGCGAACACCTGCGATGCTCGCAAGGAACGCCCCCCCCGGAACTCGGTGGTCCTCCGTGGAAGCATCAGATCATGCCCGGGGGCCTGGTGGCGGGGTGCTAGGATCACCCAGATCTGCCGTGGAAGGGGAGCCACCATGCCAGCACGCCTGTACCTCGTCCTGTTCGCCGCCCTGGCCCTGATCGTGGGTTGTCCCGGAGAGGATGACGACGACGTCTCGGACGACGACACCGGGATCTCGGACGACGACGTTGCGGACGATGACGATGACAGCGCCGGAGACGACGACGATGTCGCAGACGATGACGACGACAGCGCCGGAG
>CAZLEO010000073.1:0-13073 GCA_964558555.1 uncultured Rickettsiales bacterium
GGGTCTGGGACTACGGTGACGCCGCCATCCACCCGGGCGCGGCCGAGGCGTGCAACGGGATCGACGACGACTGCGATGGCTCCCTGGACCCTGACGAGGCCGACGACGACGTCGACGGGTTCATGATCTGCGAGGGCGATTGCGAGGATGGCGACGCCAACATCCACCCGGGTGCGGCCGAGGCGTGCAACGGGATCGACGACGACTGTGACGCCGTGGTGCCCGCGGACGAGGCCGACGACGACGGCGATGGCCTGAGGATCTGCGAGGGCGACTGCGACGATCTGGCTGCCGACGTCCACCCGGGGGCAGCGGAGGTCTGCAACGGGATCGACGATGACTGCGACGGCGCGGCCGACGCGGGAGCCTGCAGCTCGCTGGAGTTCGACGGGACCCGCCACGTGACCGTGCCGTCATCCGCGGACCTGGACATGACCGCGGCCATCACCCTGGAGGCCTGGGTCGAGTTCGGCAGCGATCCCCACGCGTGGGGCCAGTCTCGCTCGTACATCATGGACCGCTCGGGCAGCTACCGCCTGTGGTACTCGTCGGGCGGCGAGGGCAACAGCGAACCCGACCAGTTCTTCTGCGACCTGTGGAGCTGGGAGGGCGTGAACACCGATCACGACGCGTGGGAGGCCAACCGCTGGTACCACATCGCGTGCTCGTGGGACGGCGCCACGGCCACGATCTACGTCGATGGCGTGGTCTCGAACAGCGTGTCCCTGGCCAAGACCCTGCCTTCGACGTCGGCCGACCTGACCCTGGGGGTCGGGACCGAGGCGAGCTCGGGCTGGGTCGGCCACCTCGACGAGGTCCGGCTCTGGAGCGTCGCGCGCACCCAGGACCAGCTCCGCGAGGCCATCTGCGCCCTGGACGGGTCCGAGGCCGGTCTGGCCGGCGGCTGGGACTTCGAGGAGGGAGCCGGGCAGATCGTGGGCGACGCGTTCGGCCTGGCCGGCGACGGCTTCCTGGGCCACGACGCCAACGTCGAGGCCGAAGATCCCGACTGGTCTGCCGAGGCTGCCGAGTGTTTCGCCTTCGAGTGGTGCGACGGCCTGGACAACGACGGTGATGGTGAGGTGGACGAGGAGGGGGACCTGATCGGCGCCCCCGCGTGGTATCCCGACGTCGATGGCGACGGCTGGGGCGACGACGCCAACCCCGTGTTCGCGTGTGATCAGCCCGTGGACCACCTCCCTGACGGCGGCGACTGCGACGACGCCGACCCCGCGATCCACCCCGGCGCCGAGGACGTCTGCGACGGCATCGACAACAACTGCGACGGCCTCGTCGACGGCCACGGCGCCGCGTCCTTGTACTTCGACGGTGGCGACGACATGGTCCACGTCGGCGACGATCCCGTCCTCGACATCACCGGGCCGATCACCATGGAGGCCTGGGTCTACTCCGAGAACCCCAACTCCGACGAGCCGGTCCTCGCCAAGGAGTACGCCGGCGGCCTCCAGCAGTACTGGTTCGGGGTCTTCTACAACGGGTTCGGCCTGCTGCTCGGCGACGGCAACAGCTGGGGCCTCGACGCCCGGTCCAGCGGCCAGATCGACGCGAACACCTGGACCCACATCGCCAGCGTCTGGGACGGCCTGAACTGGGCCAACTACCAGGACGGCATGCTGATGGAATCGGGCACCTACTCCGGCACCGTCCCCACCAGCGACGAGCCCCTGACCATCGGCATCAACTCCGGCTACGACTACACCCGCTTCCAGGGCTACATCACCGACGTGCGCCTGTGGAACGTCGCGCGCACCCTCGACCAGATCCGCGACGACATGATCGAGCTCGACGACACCACCGGCCTGGTCGGCTGGTGGCCCATGGACGAGACCGAAGGGCAGATCGCCTACGACGAGTCGGGCCACGGCTTCGACGGCCAGCTCGGCAACGACCCCGCCGCGGACAGCCGCGATCCCACCTGGTCCGGCGAGCTCCCCGTGTGCGAGTTCGAATGGTGCGACGGCGCGGACAACGACGGTGACGGTCTGGTCGACGACGACGATCCCGACGTGATGGACCCGGTCCCCTGGTACGTGGACGCCGACGGCGACGGGTACGGCGCGGGCGGAGCCGCATTCGAGGCTTGCGACGGCGGCGTCGGCCACGCCGACGTGGACGGCGACTGTGACGACGCCGACCCGGCCCATCACCCAGGCGCGGTCGAGGTCCTCGACGGCCTGGACAACGACTGCGACGGGTACGTCGACGAGCACGGCATCACATCGCTGTACTTCGACGGCTCCGACGATCGGGTCTGGATCGGCGACGCCCCCGAGGTCGACATCACCGGCCCCATCACCATGGAGGCCTGGGTCAACGCCTCCAATCCCGGCTCCGACGAGCCCGTCCTGGCCAGGGAGGCCGGCGGCGGCCAGCAGCAGTACTGGTTCGGCGTCTACGGCGGCGGCTTCGGCTTGCTACTGGGCAACGGAGGCGGGTGGGGGCTGCTCGAGCGGACCAGCGGCTCGGTCGCCGCGAACACGTGGTACCACATCGCCTCGGTCTGGGACGGCTCCACCTGGACCAACTACCAGGACGGCGTCCCCGTCGACTCGGGCAGCTACTCCGGCACCCCGCCGTCCACCGTCCAGCCCCTCACCCTGGGCATCAACTCCGCCTACGACAGCACCCGCTTCCACGGCTACCTCACCGACGTCCGCCTGTGGAACGTCGCCCGCTCCGACCAGGAGATCCTCGACAGCATCTGGGAGCCCACCGACACCACCGGCCTCGTGGCCTGGTGGCTCATGGACGACGCCGAGGGCCAGGTCGCGGTCGATGCGATGGTCAACGGGCTGGATGGGCAGCTGGGGACCGACCCGGGGGAGGATTCGGGGGATCCCCTGTGGTCGGAGGAGTTGCCGGAGAGGTAGGGGGGGGCTGGAACTCAGATCCTCCGCGTCACCGGCACCCACAGCACCCCGAACGACTTCAGCCTGACGTCGTTCTTCTCGAGGCGGACCTCTTTCTCCTGAATCTGCGCCAGCAGCGCCTCTTCCTCGCGCCGCAGCTCCGCGACGTCGTCGCCGAGCCGGGTCTTGAGATCCTCGATCTGGTCCTCGAGGTCGTCGATCTCGCGGCGGGTGCGGTCGAGGCGGTCGCGGGCGGAGCGGGTCTGGCGGCGGCGGGACATGACGGAGGTGATGGACTTGCGGCGGCCGGAGAACAGGGAAAAGACGGTCTCGCCGATGTTGACGAACTCCTCGGCCTTGCGGGACTGGGCGACGCCCTCCTGCTCGACGATCTTGTCCTCGCGGATGCGGATGCGTTGCTCGAGGCGGTCGGCGTCGCGGGTGTACTTCTTCTGGAGCTTGGCCATTCCCGCGTCGATGCGGGCCTCGATGAGCTGGCGGCAGCGGCGCTCGAAGTCCTCGCGGGCCTCGCCGGGCTTGCCGTAGGCCTTGAGCTTGCGGTGCACGAACATGCCGCGGGTCTCGGAGCGGTAGACGTCGTCGACCGCCTGGCGCTGGAGCTGCTTGAGCTCCTTGGCCTCGTCCATCCAGGTGGGGAGGGGGTGGTAGCGGCCGGGCTGATCGGGGCGCGCGCACAGATCGTCGGGCTCCAGGGGGGCGGGCCGGGACTCGCCCGGGGAGCCCTCCTGGACGGGGAACCAGATGCGGCGCTCGCGGTGGTCGAGGAAGAAGCCGGCCTTGTCCTCGTCGAAGCGCAGGTCGATGTCGGCGTACAGGGCCGGGCGCCAGGCGATCTTGTTGTCGGGGCGGGCGGCCTCGGCCCAGGGCGCGAAGGTGTCGCCGACACGGGCGCTGTAGGCGGTACGGGGGTCGAGGAACCAGGAGTCGCCAGGCACCGGCGGCGGGGCAGGGAGCAGGCCGTCGTCCACCCGCGGAGCCGGGGCTGGGGCGGGTGCGGCGGCGACCGGGGTCGGAGCGGCGGCCGCGGCGGGCTGCGCGTATGCAGCTGCTGGCTGGACCACCGGGCGGGCCGCCGGGGCCGCCTGCGTCGGCGCGGCGCTCGCATCCCGCGGCAACCGCGCGATCTCGGCCGAGGTGAACGGCCCGCGCAGGTAACACATGGCCCAGCGCGAGGAGATGACGCTCGGCTCGTCCTCGGCCGCGTCGTGGATCAGGAACTGGCGCTTGTCCAGGGCCTCGACCACGTCGTGCAGCTCGGGGCGGCCGAGTCCCTTGAGCAGGCGGTCGCGGTCCTGGGGGGTCTGCAGCCGGCCGATGGCCCACACCCCGGCGTTGGACAGGGCCTTGTAGTCCAGGTCCACGGGGTTCTGGGTGGCCAGCACCACGCCCAGGCCCACGGCGCGGGCCTGCTTCATCATGGTCAGCAGCGGCGCCTTGGTGGGCGGATTGGAGGGGTGGGGCGGCAGGTAGCCGGCCGCCTCGTCGAAGAACAGCAGGGCGCGCAGCCCGTCCGTGCCGGGCTGGGAGCGGGCCCACGCCTGCAGCTGGCCCAGCAGCAACGACAGGAAGAACGCGCGCTGGCCGTCGGCCAGGTGGGCCAGGGTGATGACGCTGACGCGGGTGCGGCCGCCGGCCTCGTCGGGCGGGGCGAGCATGGCGTTCACGTCCAGTGGCGCCCCCTCGGTCCAGGCCGAGAACGACGGCGCGGCCAGGATCCCGTTGAGGGTCATGGCCAGGTCCATGCGGTCGTCGGGCTTGAAGAAGCGGTCCAGGGGGAACACCCCGACCTTGGAGAACGGCGGGTCCACCAGGCGCAGGATGATCTCCTCCAGGGTGGGGTCCTCGCCCGCGGTCCAGGCGGAGTCGAGGATCTGCGACAGCACGATGTGCGCGGGGTCGCGGATGGGATCGCTGCGTCGCCCCACCAGCCCCAGCAGGCCGGAGACGCAGGCCGCGACCACGGTGCGGCGGGCGTCCTCGTCGGCGCCGGCGGCGGGCCGTCGGAACGACCCCAGCACGTCGATGGGCTGCCCTGCGCCGCTGCCCGGCGTGTACACGTTCAGCGCCAGCTGCGACTTCAGCGTGGCCAGCTGCTGGGGTTGCAGCCCCCAGTCGGCGAGGCCGGACTTCCAGCGGTCCGCGATGGCCCCGGGATCGTCGCCTTCGACCCACGGCGCGAAGTCCTCGGCGCGCAGCTCGGGGAACAGCAGCCCCAGGTTGCCCAGGTCACCCTTGGGATCGATGGCGATCACCGGCACACCCGCGCGCGCCAGCTCCTCCAGCAGCACCAGGCACAGCCCCGTCTTGCCGCTGCCGGTCATGCCCACGACCACGCCGTGCGTGCGCAGCCGGTCCGTGTCCAGGTGATAGGGAGACGCCACCTCCCCGTCGCTCAGCACGCCACCCAGGTACAGGTCCTGACCCATGTCGTCGCTCTCCTCGTGTCGATTCGATCGCTGGATTGGGGATGGTATCCTACCGGCCTTCCCACGATCAGGAGGTTTTCACCATGGTCGAGTTCGCCCGGCTCCACGGTGTCCCCCAGTGCACCCTCGACAACTACGAGACCGACTTCGGCGACCGGCACCTGCTGCACGGCGTGGTGGCGAAGTGGGCAGCCGAGAAGCCGGACGAGACGGCCATCGTCAACGCGGACACCGGCGACGTGATCAGCTGGGATCGCTTCGAGCGGAGCTCCACGGCCCTGGCGCTGAAGCTGGTCGAGCTGGGCTTTCGCAAGGGCGACCACTTCGCCACGACCCTGCCGCTGCTCACCGAGCATGTCTTCCTGGAGTACGCGTGCTTCAAGATCGGCGTGATCCTGGTGCCGCTGGACCTGCGGTTGAAGGGGCCGGAGGTGATCCGCAGCCTGGCGCTGGTCAAGCCGAGGGGGTACGCGTTCCTGGGCAAGACCGAGGTCGCGGACTTCCGCGAGCTGGGCAAGGCGGCCATGGGCGCGTGCCCGTTCATCGAGCACTTCGTGCAGGTGTCGCCCCTGGACCAGGAGCTGGTCGAGGGCGCCACCTCGGTGCACCAGCTGGGGTCGGACGCCATGACCCTGGCCATGGAGACGTTCAACGCCCCGGACGACCACCCGGTGTTGGCGACCTATCGCGAGCTCAACGCGTCGGTGGACGAGAACGACGGCGCCCTGGCCATCTTCACCACCGGCTCCACCGGCTACCCCAAGCCGGCGCTGCTGAGCCACCGCAACATCACCTGCCAGAACATGTGCCTGGGCGCGGCGTTCGGCATGGACCGGCCCGGCGACATCATGCTGGTCAACCTGCCGCCGTCCCACGTGGGCTGCCAGACCGAGCAGCTGATGACGCCGTTCTTTTACGGCGGGGCCGTGGTCATCCTGCACATCTTCGACCCGGTCAAGACGCTGCAGGCGATCCAGGACCACGCGGTGACCTCCTTCGGCCAGATCCCGGCCCTGTTCGCCATGGAGTGGCGGCTGCCCAGCTACGCCGAGTTCGACCTCTCGTCGTTGAAGTTCGCCCTGTACGGCGGCCAGCAGGTGAGCCGGCAGTTCCTCGAGCAGCTGTCCACCATGGCGCCGGGCTTCGGCACGGGGCTGGGCCTGACCGAGACGGCGGGCTTTTGCACCTACACGCCGCTGGACGGCACGGTGGACGACATCCTCGCCGGCGTGGGGTACGACATGCCCGTCTACCCCATGACCATCCGCGAGCCCATGGCCGCGGACGGCACGGCCGGGGCCGAGGCGGCGGCAGGGGAGACCGGCCACATCTGCTTCAGCGGCCCGCAGACGTTCCTCGGCTACATCAACGCCCCCGAGGCCACGGCGAAGACCGTGTCCAGCGACGGATTCCTGTACACCGGCGACATGGGGTTCGTGGACGACCAGGGGCTGCACTTCGCCGGCCGCGCCAAGCACGTGATCAAGCCCAAGGGCTACCAGGTGTTCCCCGCCCAGGTGGAGGACTTCCTGTGCGAGCTGCGCGCCAAGGTGGGCGCCGTCGCCGTCGTGGGCGTCGAGCACGAGGTGTTCTCCGAGGGGATCGTGGCCTACGTGGAGGCCAAACCCGGCGTCGAGCTCACCGCCGACGACCTGCGCGAACACGCCCGCGGGCTGGCCGGATACATGCGACCGTCCCACTACGTCGTGCTGGGCACGGGCGAGATCCCGCTGAATCGGGTGGCCAAGACCGACTACGTGGTGCTAAAGCAGATGGCGCAGCAGGCGGTGGCCGAGCTGCGAGAGAACGCTGGGTGGGACCAGGCCTAGGAGGGACACCATGCCCTTGCCGAAAATCGAATCCTCGGCCGTGGGGAGGCAGTTCAGCCCCCACGATCGCGAGGTCACCTGGCGCGACATCACCAACTATGCCGCGGCGGTGGGGGACACCAACCCCCGCTACGTGGACGACTCGCGGCAGGGCGGCATCGTCGCGCCGCCGATGTTCGCCGCGGCCGTGACCTGGCCGGTGATGCACCAGTTCAATCACCGCCTCGACACCGCCGTGCCGCCCCAGGTCATGCCCACGCTGGTGCACGCCAGCGAGCACCTCGTCATGCACCGCCCCATCCGCCCCGGCGACGACCTGCGCGTCAGCGGCGAGCTCGTGGCGGTCTATCCCGGCAAGTCGGGCACCCGCCTGGTGATGCGGCTGGACGCCCATGACTTCAGCGGCGGGCCCGTGTTCACCGAGTACGTGGGCGGTGTGTTCCGCGGCGTGTCGTGCGCCGACGAGGGCGAGGGCCGCGACAAGGTGCCGGGCTGGCTGTTCTGGGACCAGCCCGAGGAGCCCGAGTGGAAGGTCGCGTTGCCCATCCCGCGGCAGCTGCCCTACCTGTACGACGGCTGCACCGGCATCGTCTTCCCCATCCACACGTCCGTGTCCTTCGCCCGCGGCATGGGCCTTCCCGACATCGTCCTGCAGGGCACCGCCACCCTTGCCATCGCCATCCGCGAGGTCCTCGACCGCGAGGCCGGCGGCACCCCCGAGCGCCTGCGCGAGATCGCCACCCAGTTCGCCTCGATGGTCGTGCCCGACACGAACATCTCCGTCGAGCTGACCCACCGCGAGCAGCGCGGCGTGGAGAAGCTGGTGGGGTTCCAGGTGAGGACCGATGACGGCAAGTTCGCGCTGCGGCACGGGTTCGCCCGGATCTCGGACTAGGGCGACAGCAGCCGATGAGCGTGAAGACCGCAGTGATCCTGCCCGGCGCAAAGGCCCTCAAGAGCCTGGGCGTGCACGTGCTGGGGGCGTGCCGGGATCTGGCGCCGATCATCGGCGTGGTGGTCTTCTTCCAGATGGTCGTGCTCCGCCAGCCGTTCCCCGATCTGCTCGCCGTGGGCGTGGGTCTGGTGCTGGTGGTGCTGGGCCTGGCCCTCTTCGTGTTGGGCCTGGAGATGGGGCTGTTCCCCATCGGCGAGGCCATGGCCGAGGCCTTCGCGCGCAAGGGTTCGTTGTTCTGGCTGCTCCTGTTCGGCTTCGGGCTGGGGTTCTCCACCACGGTGGCCGAGCCGGCGCTGATCGCGGTGGCCAAGGAGGCGGCCTACGTGGCCGCTGCCGGATCCCACATCCCTGCAGAACCCGATCTGATGAAGGACTACGCCGTCGGGCTGCGCATCACCGTGGCGTTCTCGGTGGGCATCGCCATCCTGGTGGGCCTGCTGCGGATCATCCGCGGCTGGCCGGTCCACTTCCTGATCATCGGCGGTTATTGCGGCGTGATGATCATGACGGCGTTCGCTCCCAAGGAGATCGTGGGCATCGCCTACGACGCGGGGGGCGTGACCACCTCCACGGTGACGGTCCCCCTGGTCACCGCCATGGGCGTGGGCCTGGCCACGACGATCCGGGGCCGCAACCCCCTCGTGGACGGGTTCGGGCTGATCGCGTTCGCATCCCTGCTGCCGATGGTCTTCGTCATGGCCTACGGCATGGTCGTGCTGGGATGAGGGGGGCGCGACCATGGACCTGCTGACCACCTTCAGCCATACCCTGGGCTCGATGCTCAAGGACGTGGGCCCGGTGATGGCGCTGCTGGTGTTCTTCCAGCTCGTGGTGCTGCGCCGCAAGCTGCCCAACTGGAAGCGGATGGCCGTGGGGTTCGCGTTCGTGCTGGTGGGGCTGACCCTGTTCCTCGACGGCCTCGAGACCGCCCTGTTCCCCATCGGCAAGACCATGGCCCGGCAGCTGTCGGACCCGGAGTTCATCCTGGACACCCCCGGTGCCGGGACGGCCTGGTGGGCCTTCGTGTGGGTGTACGTCTTCGGGGCCCTGATCGGCTTCGCCACGACCATCGCCGAGCCGGCGCTGATCGCGGTGAGCTTCAAGGCGCAGGAGGTCTCGCGGGGCGGCCTCAACCAGTGGGCGCTGCGCCTCGCCGTGGCCACCGGCGTCGCCCTGGGTATCGCCATCGGCACGTTCCGCATCGTCACCGGCACGCCGCTGTACCTGTACATCATGGCCGGGTACATCATCGTGCTGATCCAGACCGTGATCGCCCCGCGGGAGATCATTCCCCTGGCCTATGACACGGGGGGCGTGACAACCTCGACCGTGACCGTGCCGCTGGTCGCGGCCCTCGGCCTCGGACTCTCCGAGACCATCCCGGGCCGCGATCCTGCGCTCGACGGGTTCGGGTTGATCGCATTCGCCAGCGTGTTCCCCGTGATGACCGTCCTGGGGTACGCGCAGATCGCCCACGCGCTCGCGCGGCGCAAGGCAAGAAAGAGGCAACGAGGGTAGCCATGCAATTCAAGCTGATCATCGCGATGACCAAGACTGCCGAGACCGACAAGGTCATCGACGCGGCCAAGGCCGCCGGCGGGACGGGCGCCACCATCATCCCGGCCCGAGGCACGGGCATCCACGAGGCCATGTCGTTCTTCGGCCTGAGCCTCGAGACCCAGACCGACGTCATCCTGTTGCTGCTCGAGGAGCACCTCGTGGAGTCGGTCCTCGAGGCCAGCGACCGCCGCGGCCGGCTCACGGAGCGGGGCGGGGGTATCGCCTTCGTGCTCGGCGTGGACCAGGTCGTGGGCCTCGAGAGCCAGATCCCGCATTTCCAGCGCGAGGCCAGGAAGCGCGACTCGTGACCGACGTCGAGCCCGCCACCCCGCCCGAAACAACGGAGAGCCAGGCGAGTCCACCCCAGGCCGCCTCGCGTCCCGCTGCCGCGTCCCAGGACTCCGAGCCCCAGACCATCCTGATCCTCGCCGCCCTCGGCATCCCCCTGATCGTCACCGCACCCATCGCCTGGTACCTGGGCTCGCGGTACGTCAACCGCTGCGAGAAGGAGGGCCGTCAGCCCGACAGCTCGGCCGAGGTCGGCCGCATCATGGGCATGGTGGTGACGATCCTGTGGGGATCGCTGCTCGGCCTGTACGTGCTGATGATGGTCGTGATGGTGGTGCTGATGGTGGTGTTCTACGGGCTGTTCTTCCTGTTCATGATCGTGATCATGCTCGCCGCCGCGGTCGCGGGGGTCTGACTACCGCCCCAGCTTCGCCTCCAGCTCCTCCAGCGTCCGCGGCCAGTCCTTCTTGAGCAGCCTCGACAGGCCGCGATCGGCGAGCACCTTGCCCGCGGTCTGGCAGCGGGCGCAGTAGTTGGCCTCGTTGGACGCGTAGCGGATGCGCTGGACGGGCGCGCCGCAGTCGGGGCAGGGCTTGCGGTAGCGGCCGTGGACGGCCATGCCCTCCTTGAAGGCGGTGACCTTGGTGGGCCACTTGTCACCCGCCTCGTCGAGCAGGCGCTGCGTCCAGTCGGCGAGGACGGCCTGGGTCGCGGAGAGCAGGGTGGCGAAGTCCTCGTCGGCCATCTTGCCGGTCTGCTTGAAAGGCGAGAGACGGGCGCGGTGGAGGATCTCGTCGGAGTAGGCGTTGCCGATGCCGCTGAGGATGCGGGGATCGGTCAGGGCGCGCTTGAGGGTGTGGTTGCGCCGGGTGAGCGCGTCGCGGAAGCCGGCGACGTCGGCGGACAGGACGTCGATGCCGCCGGGATCGTGGGCGGATACTGCGTCCTCGCCACGGCACAGGTGCAGGGACGCGCGCTTGCGGGTGCCTGCCTCGGTGAGCAGCAACGATCCCCCGTCGAAGTCGAAGGAGGCGAGGCCGAGGCGGCGCGGGATGGCGGCGCCGGGCTTCTTCCACTGGAAGCGTCCGGCGACCATCAGGTGGACCACGGCGAAGAGGTCGCCGTCGAGGCCGATCACGATTCGCTTGCCCAGCCGCCTCAGCACCTGCACCCGCAGCCCCTCGAGGGCGGCCGGCGGCGGGTCCACGGAGCGCAGCAGGAAGGGGCTGGCGAGGCGGATCCTGCGCAACGATTCGCCGTGGATCCGGGACCGCAGCGCGTGCAGGTACAGCTCGATGTCGGGGAGCTCGGGCATGGCCCGATCAGGGTAGGTGGAGGGAGTACTCGTAGACAAGTCTACAGGTTTGGTGGAGTTTCTCGCGCGCGACTTCAACTATGCCGAGTTGGTGCTATCCTGTTCGTGGAATTCAGGAGGAATCCGTGCACGTTCGGCTCATCGCCCTGGCCCTGGCTACCGTCCTTGTCTGCCCCTTGCCCGCCCTCGCCGACGGCGCGCGCTACCTGATCATCGCACCTGACGACTACGTGGACGAGCTGCAGCCGCTGGTGGACTGGAAGACCCGCAAGGGCATGCTCGCCACGGTGGTGCCCCTGTCCCAGACCGGGTACTCCTCGGTGGAGATCCGCAACACCATCGTCGACGCGGTGACGAACTGGGACCCGGAGCCGGAGTACGTGCTGCTGGTGGGTGACTCGTCCCAGCTGCCCATGGCCAACCTGCAAGGTGGCTACACGGACACCTACTACGGCGACACGGACAACGACACGTTCATCGAGGTCCACCCGGCCCGCTTCCCGGCGCAGTCCGCCAGCCAGGTGGAGGTGATGGTGGAGAAGACGCTCAACTACGAGCGCTTCCCCACCGACGACGAGTCGTACTACCTCGACGCCGTGCTGACCATCGCCGAGGACTGGGACGACGACGACTGGGTGCACTACTACGGCGACTCCTACTGGGAAGCCGGCCTGATGTACGACGCCGGCTTCGAGACCGTGGACATCTACACCCGCGGCACCACGCCCGACCCCACGGGCACCCTGATGGACTTCCTCAACGACGGCGCCTCCTACGCCGGCTTCCACGGCCAGATCAGCGGCACGGTGGGCTGGTGGGGCTTCGACATCGTGCCCGACAACATGACCAACGGGCCCATGCTGCCCGTCGCCGTGTCCTACACCTGCCAGACCCTGGCCGGCGCGAGCTACGGCGGCGAGGAGTGGATACGCGCCGGATCGCCGGGCGATGTGCGCGGCGCGGTGGCCCACGTGGGCCAGTCCATCAGCTGCAGCGGGTGCGCCCACTGGCGGTCGGCCCTGCGCCGCGGCTTCTGGGGGCACATCTTCGAGGACACCGCGGACCACGAGATCACCACCATGGGTGGCGCGGTCGAGGCCGGACGGCTGCACTACTACAACGAGATCCTGTCCACCCAGCAGTACGTGGCGTCGAACATGTACGGCGACCCCGAGCTCAACCTGTGGACCTCGGTACCCAGGCCGCTGGACGTCAGCCACCCGCCCTGCGTGCCCGGCGAGGCGCAGCAGGTGACCATCACCGCGACCCACGAGGGATGCTCCTGCGAGGGCGTGCGCGTCTGCCTGATGGGGGACGGCGGCACCTACGTGTACGGGCTCACCGACGAGACCGGCAAGGTCACCTTCGACGTGGACACCACCGACGACGAGGTGCTGTACATCACCGCCACGGGTCGCAACATGCGCCCCTACGAGGCCGAGATCGACGTGCAGCCGCAGCACGCCACGGCGGACGACGACGACGATGACGCGGCGGACGATGACGACGCGGTGGGGGACGACGACGACACGGTGGGCGACGACGACGACGTCTGGGACGACGACGACGCGACCGAGGGTGATGACGACGACGACGACACCATCACCAACTCCCCGGACAACACCGTCCAGATCGGATCGGGTAGCTGCGAGTGCCGTCAGTCCGGCGGCTCGCCTGCCGCGGGCTTCGCGCTGCTGTTCACGCTGGCCGTGGGTCTGGGGCGGCGCCGGTGGCTCGGGCCCGGGTGGACCGCGCCCGGCGGGGGCCCCGCGGCGCGGGGGGCGCCCGGCGGGGGGGCCCCCGCGCCCC
>CAZLEO010000073.1:13083-28216 GCA_964558555.1 uncultured Rickettsiales bacterium
CAGGCTGATCCCCCTCGTCGCGTTGGCCGCCCTGCTGGGCTGCCACGACGCCCAGGAGACCGACGGCTACTGGCGCGTGCTCGAGCGCTCCTCCCCCATCGTCGGCGGCCACGAGACCGACGGCTGGGAGCCCGTGGTCTTCCTCGACATCTCCGGGTGGATGTGCACCGGCACGCTCGTCTCCCCCGACGTGGTGCTCACGGCCTCCCACTGCCTCGAGGGCGCGTACGGCAACATCACCGTCAAGGCCTGCAACAGCTGCTACTGGCCCGACGACTCCTGGTGGACCTCCAACACCAACGACTACGAGATGCACCCCCAGTACAACGCCTCCATGACCCACGACATCGGCGTCGTCGTGTTGCGGCAGAACGCCCCCTTCGATCCCATCCCCATCAACCGCGACGCCGCGTCCGGCTCCTGGCTCAACAACGGCAACCCCCTGACCTTCGTGGGCTTCGGCGTCACCGACATCCACTACAACGACGAGGGCGTGAAGCGGACGGTGGACATCGTCATCGACGACTGGGACAGCAACTACCTGTACCACGCCGATCCGCAGCACAACACGTGCGTCGGCGACTCCGGCGGCCCCAGCCTCACCAACCACTCCGGCGGCTGGCGCGTCGCCTCCGTCGTCTCCTGGGGCGACGCCAACTGCGAGTACGACGGCTACAACACCCGCGTGGACACCCACGCCTCGTGGATCGACGGCTACACCGGCGGCTGGATGCCCACCGACGACGATGACGACGACGACGACACGCCGCCGCAGGACGATGACGACGACGACACGCCGCCGGGGGACGACGACGACACCGAGGTCCCGCCGCTGGACACGCTGCCCGAACCGCGGATCAACGACGAGTACGACCTGCCGCAGGGGTGTGCGTGCGAGAGCGGGCACGGTGGCGACGGCCCGGCGTGGATGTTGCTCGCCCTGGCCGGGGCGGCGCTGCGCCGACGGAAGTGTTGAGCGTCTAGGATTCGCTGGCGGCCGGCGAGCACGAACACTTGCCCCTGCTGGCTGCTCACTGGGTTGTTGTACGACGAGATCAGCAAGTCGTTCGAAGTCTCGGACCAGCGACGGCGGCTTCAGCGACATCGCCGCGCACGGCGTCTGCGATGAGCGCGACGAGACGGTGTATCCGAGGATCGGGCGCTGAGTCAGGAGCCGAAACAGATCAGGCCGTTGATTCGTGTCTCCATGGGGATCTCCCAGAGCTCCAGCCCGGTGTCCACGTCGAAGACCACGACGCGCTCCTCGGGCCAGGTGGCGTTGAGGACGAGCAGCTCGCCGTCGATCACGGCCATCCCCTGGACCCAGGTGTCGTAGTCCTCGACGTAGATGTCGTCGATGGGATCGCCGGTGAGGATGTCGGTGCCCTCGATGACGTTGGTGGAGTGCCAGGCGTAGTACAGCGTGTCCTCGTAGATGGTCATGCGGGACTTGGAGCCGTCCAGGTACCACTCCTGACCAGTCTGGCACTGGGCGTCGAGGAAGGTCTCGAAGTACCACATGCGGTCGGTACCGTGTTGCAGCTTGCCGTCCTCCTCGGTGAGCAGACCGCCCTCGTACGAGGCGACGGCCTGGCAGTACGCGAGCGATTGCTCTGCCTGCCCGTCGACCAGCGAAACCTCCTCCAGCGTGTCGTAGGGACCCGTGCAGCCGTAGATGTACTCCCCCATCCAGGCAATGGACGTCGTGTAGGCACCCTGGAGCTGTACCCCTGGATTGATGGCGCACAGATCGCCGCTCTCGAGCCCGAACAGCTGCGCTTCGAACCCCGCGTTCGTGAGGCACCAGTAGTCCTCGGACTGGATGTCGGCACAAATCCCGTCGAGCAGGGACATGTCCGGATCCTTGAACGGCTCGCCCGCCTGTGAGCAGTCCGGCCGGGGGTCCTCGGTGTCGGGCTCGCACGTCTCGGTCAGGGTGAAGAAGGCGGACTCGTTGCAGCCGTGGAACGACGTCAGCTGCAGGCCGGTGAGGGATTCGAGAGAGGGGATCACCTCGCGCGTGTCGTGGTCGAACCAGTCGTAGGCGGAGCTCCATAGCCTGTCGCCCTGGTCGGAGCTGTAGATCGTGACGGGGACGCCAGCGGGAGCCGAGACCTGCGGCTGGTAGCCACCGTTGATGATGATCTCCTGGACCGTTCCGGGAACGGCCTCTGTGACGACCCAGCGGATCGGGTGGTACCCGTTGAGGGCGAGGACGGTGGGATGGTCGGCGTCGAGGTGAACCTCGAGGTCCATCAGGTTCTCGTCGTGGCTCGAGACCACCTGGTACACACCCATGTATCTCAGCGCCGGGGATCCGGCTTCCAGCGGCAGCTGCACGTCCGAGAGTTCGCCCTCCGTACAGTGGGCCATCACCTCGATCGGCCCGTAAGGATTGGGCTCGCACGGCCCTTCCGTGGTGTCGTCGTCATCGTCCTGGACGTCGTCGTCATCGTCGTCGTCGTCCCCCACGACGACGTCGTCGTCATCCTGGATCGGCGAATCGACCGGATCGAGGGCACCCTTGCAGCTCGACAGAGTCAGCGGCACCGCGGCGCACCACAACAGAGCCATCATCAGCGAAGCGATCGGCGAGTCCCAAGATCCCATGTCCCTTCCCTCCCGGCGTGTACCCACCAGCATATCCTCTGAATCACCAGTACCCCCAGCGGCCGGAACGGCTCACGGTGCTTTGCTGGAGGGCCTGTCCTCCCGCCGTCGCCCGTCACCTCCATGGCGAAAGATCCGTGAGCCGATTCGCATTGCCGTGGTACTGCTGGAACGAGGGATTTGCGCCCGGGAGGTATCGAACGCCGTGACATCTCGCACCGGCCAGGTCGTAGACCTCGCCCAGCACCGGATACCCCGGGCCGAGCTGGTGTGCGGCCTACGCGAGGGCGACCCGTCGGCCGCATCGGCTTTCCACCGACAGTACGGGGCACGCATCAGTCGCTGGGTGTGGCGGCTGCTCGGCGGCGATCCCGAGCACGACGACGTGGTGCACCAGGTGTTCGTCAACATCCTGTCGTCCATCGGCAAGCTGCGTGACGTCGAGGCCCTGGACGCGTGGGTGGACAGCGTGACCATCCGGACGGTGCGCAAGGAGATCCGGAGTCGGCGGTACGGCCGATTCGTCGTGGCCAGGTCCGAGACCGTCGATCGCGCCGCAGACCCCAATCATCCCGCGCGACAGGCCCACGTCCGCCGCTTCTACCAACTGCTGAACCAGCTGCGGCCGGAAGACCGCATCGTCCTGGTGCTGCGACACCTGGAGGGCTGCACCCTGGAGGAGGTCGCTGCGGCCAACGGATACTCCCTGGCCACGGCCAAACGCCGGATCGCGCGGGCGACCCGGGCATTCAAGAAACGCGCGATCCAGGATCCGGTCCTGATCTCGCTGCTGGAGCCGAGATGAGCGCGCCGCGCCACGACGACGATCGGTCCGTGCGCCGCCTCGGCCGGAGCGTTGCCGACGATCTGGGAACCGGGGCGTCCCCGGAGCGCTCCCGGCGTCATGAGCAGGCGCTGGTCTCGCTGGTGGGGCAGGAGTCGCTTCGGCGCTCCTCGACTGCGGCTCGCTGGTGGGTCGCGGCGGCATCGGTGATCCTGCTCGCCGGACTCTCTACCTGGGCACTGTGGCCCCGCGAGCGCACCGTCGAGCACACCTACGGTGATCTGCGGTTCGCCAGGGCCGACGCGACCGTGCTCGAAGCACCGTCCGGCGGGACCGGGCGCCTCGAGTTCATCGGTGGCAGCGAGATCTCCGTGCACGAGCGAAGCGCCGTCCGTGTCCTCGACGCCACGGACGCGGCCGTGGAGGTGGCTCTCGACCGCGGGACGGTGGACGCGAGCATCCAGGGCAACGGCACGACCCGGTGGAGCGTGGTCGCCGGGCCGTATCGAGTCGTGGTCGTGGGGACGGTGTTCTCCGTGGACTGGAACCCGGAGTCCGCGGAGCTGCACGTGCGCGTGGACGAGGGGGTGGTCCGCCTGGAAGGGGAGGGGCTGACCGCGCACGGCGTGGAGATCACCGCGGGCAAGCAGCTGCGAGCGGACGCCGCGCGCGGCGTGGTGTTCCTGGGTCCCCTGCAGGAGAGCGTGATCGCCGAGAGCCGGGACGCGACGGCAGAGGAGCCGAGGGGCGCCATCGAGACGGTCGCCCCGGACGTGCCGGCAGCCGAGGCCCTGGCGGTCGTCCCGACACCTCCGAGCCAGCCCGACGAGGCCGGCGGGGTGCTCCCGGTGGCCGAGGACGGGGGGCTGCCGGCCCTTTCGAACGAACAGGGGATGCCACCCGAAGCCCCGGCGGAGCTGCCCGTCGTCGGAGAGCAGATGGTCTTCGTCGGCCCCGGGCCCGCGTATCCCGCCCCGCCCGCCCCACCCACCTGGCAGGCGCTGTACGCCGATGGTGAGTTCGGTGCGGCGGTCCGCGAGGCCCGGGCGCAGGGGATCGACGGCCTCGTCGCCTCCTCGGCGCAGGACGACCTGTGGAGGCTCGCCGACGCGGCACGCATCATCGGGGACGGTGACCTCGCCGTGACGTCCCTGTCCGCCTATCGCAACAGGTTCGCCGCTTCCGACGACGCCAGGACCGCGGCCTACCTGCTGGGACGGATCTCGTTGGAGCAGCGGGGCGACGCGGTGGCGGCTGCGCGGTGGTTCGACACCTACCTCGCCGAAGCCCCCGACGGCCCCCTGGCCGAGGAAGCCCTCGGCCGCGCCATCCTCGCCTACGATCAGCTGGGGCGTGTCGACGATGCACGCGATTCCGCGCGGACGTACCTCGACCGCTATCCGGAGGGGACCTTTGCCAGCCAGGCGATTTCCTTGGTCGGCGAGTAGAGCCGCATCCGTCTACGCCCTCTGGCTCGCCTTCGGAGCGGTCCAGCTGGCCCACGCGGAGGAGCCGGGACCTGCGCGGGCCGTGCTGGTGTCCATGGCCCGATGTTGCCCCGACGCGAGCTACGACGAGGGGGAGGCTCGGCTGGTCCGCGAACTCGAGATCCTCGAGCTCGACGTCCAGGTCGTCCCCGGCGGCTCTGGACGCGAGGGGGCCCAGCGACGGGAGTTCTTGCGCCTGGGCCGTCGCCACGGCGCCGACCTCACCGTCCGCATGGTGCGCGCCCGCCACCTCGCCGGGATCGATCTGTGGGTCTCCGAGGCAGGGTCGAGGGACGTGACGACGCGCTACCTGTCCGTGGGGGAACTGGAGGGCGTGGGGGCGGCGCAGATCGCCGCGTTGAAGGCCGTGGAGGCCATCGTCGGTTGCCGTCAGGATCTCCGCCTCGATCAGTACGCCGAGCCCCTCCCGGCGGTCGCCCCTCCGGCCCGCAATCCCCGTTTCCGCGCCGATCTCGGACCGGTCCTGGTCGGTTCTCCCGGCGGCGTCGGCCCCCGCGGCGGCCTGCGCCTGGGCCTGTCCTGGAGCATCGTCCCGGCCCTGTCCATCCGCGCCACGGGCCTGCTGTCCCTGCCGGGCGCAGATCTGGCCAGCGGCGTCGCGAGCTCGACGTTCGACTTCGGGTTCGTGCGAGGGTGGTGGATCTGGCACTTCGTCGACCGCGGCCCCCTGCGCGCGGCTGCGTCACTGGGGGGTGGGTTGGCGATGTTCACTTCCGAGGGGGCGTCGCCGGTCCACGTGATCCGCCGCGACACCACGACCACCGGCGTGATCGGCGCGGGTCTCGAGGCCGCCCTGGTGCCGACGAAGTTCCTGCGTGTGCGATTCGGCGTCGGGGTCGGCGTCCTCCTCCCGGAGGTGGTCGTGCAGTTCGACGACGATCCCGTCGCCACCTTCGGGCGCCCCCTGGTCGAGGGATCGGTGGGGCTGGTCCTCGCCTTGCCCTGACGGACCCGTTCAGCGATCGCGCCGCCCGGCTGCCAGCGCGGCGAGCAGGGCTGCGACCGCGAAGAGACCCGCGCCGTCGCCGTCGGTCCTGCACCCACAGTCCCCCGACTCCCAGCTCCCCTCGTCGTCGCCGCTGAAGTCGTCGTCATCCCACGCGTCGTCGTCATCCCCTGAGCCGGGCGGGCAGTCGGAATCGGCGCCGTCCACGTCGCCGTCGCAGTCGTTGTCGATGCCGTCGTCGCAGTCCTCGTCGTTGCCGGGGTAGGCGTTCGGTTCGGTGTCGTCGCACTCCCAGGGCTCGAGCCAGCCGTCGAGGTCCTCGTCGACGAGGTTGGAGCAGGCGTCACCGAGGCCGTCGCCGTTGGTGTCGGCCTGGTCGGGGTCGGCGAGGCGGGGGCACACGTCCACGCTGTCGTCGAACCCGTCGCCGTCGTCGTCGAGGTCGCAGCCGTCGCCGCTCCCGTCGCCGTCCGTGTCCCACTGGGCGGGATCGGGGACGTCGGGGCAGAGGTCGACGGAGTCGTCCACGCCGTCGTCGTCGAGATCGTTGCCCTTCACGCCAGGGCAGGTGCCGTTCTTGGTGAAGGTGTGCAGCGTGATGTCGCCGGGCTCGTTGTTGGACCAGTAGATGGGCACGTAGACGTGCCAGAACAGCCCGCAGGTCTCCACCAGATCATGGAACTGCCAGTGCGAGCCGCTGCTGTTCCACTCCTCGTACATCTCGAACCCGTGGCCGTAGTCGACGCTGTAGTACTTCTCGTAGACCAGCCCGATCACCATCGTCGTGCCGTGGCGGTCGATGGCGATGACCGGCTTGCCGCCGTGGCCGTTGGTGGGGAACAGGTTCGTGGGCTCGTTCCAGCCGCTGCCGTCGTTGGTGATCACGTGCATCTCGCCGTTGGCGGCGTCGTCGGTCTCGTGCATGGGGTACGGCACCACCAGGCGGTCGCCGGGACCCACCTCGATGGTCGGCGAGAACCCCAGCGGCCCGGCGCCGTTGCCCTCCGGCGGGTTGGGTTCGTCGGTGATGCGCTCCTCGTCCTCGGGCCAGCCCCCCTCGATGGTCCACTTCCAGTAGTACGCCTGGTACTGGTGCAGCCCGTTGGGGTTGTCCGGGTCGGAGAACGAGTCGAAGTTCACCACGTGCAGGTTGCCCTGGGAGTCGGGTCTGCCGCGCGCCGTCCAGCCACCGTCGTAGTGTGTCGCCTCCCCGAACCCCGCCCCGCCGTCGAACATGTGGTACGACCGCCGCCCCGACCCGTCGTACGCCGACGTCCAGAAGTTCACGTGCGCCCGCTCCATGTCGTCGCGCTCGAACCGCAGCTGGATGCCGCCCAGCTCCGGCTCCCCCAGCGCCAGCGGCAGGATCGTCTCCGGCGCCGACCAGCCGCTGGTGTAGCGCGTGTGGTACACGCCGACGAGGTCCGCCAGCGCCACCCGCGGCCGCCCGTAGTCGTCCATGACCAGGTCCACCGCGTGGTGCATCACGTTGCCGACGCCCTGGGGTAGCAGGATGCCCCCCGTGTCCACCTTCACCTCGAGCCCCCACTCCGGGCCATAGAAGTGCCGGTACCGCAACCCGTCACCCGGCACGTCGTAGATGACCACCGGCTCCTCCGTCACCGGATCGACGGCCATCCGCACCGACGTGCCCCACCCCAGCACCTCGTCCTCCCCCTGCACCAGCTCGCACTGCGCCGCCGCGCGACTCGTCCACATCACGGCGATCGCGAGCACCAGGAACGTGCACATCCTGGACATGAGCCCTCCTCCTCCTGGCGGATCCTACACGTCGGGCTCCTGGTTGGGCTACGATCGTGCAGGCCAGCCGGAAGGTGGGGGGAATCCGATGACGCCAGCCGTTCGATGTTCCTGCGGACTCCTCGCCGCCGTGGCCCTCGGGCTGTGTTGCGGGTGTGAGCACACCGATACGCGCTCCATCGAACGTGTTGAGAAGGTGTGGACCGCGTTGGATGGAGGGTGGTCGTGGTACTGCGCCGTGGCCGACGACGGGGAGCTGCGGTGCTGGGGCTGTCCGGAGTGGGGGACGGATCCGACGTCCGTTTTCGGAACGTGTCAGCCACCGCCAGGGGCCTTCGTCGATGTGGCGCTGGGAGACGGGCACACGTGCGGTCTGCGGGCAGACGGCGAGGTCTTCTGCTGGGGGTACTCCTGTGGCTCCGGACAGTGCCTGGCCCCGGAGGGACCGTTCGTCCAGGTCGCCGCGGGCAGTGTTCATTCGTGCGGGCTGCGCGAAGACGGATCGGTGGAGTGTTGGGGCTGCGGGCACGCGGAGCCCCATCCTCACGACCACTGGAGTCCGTGCGCGGTGCCGACGGGGTCCTTCGTCCGCATCGCCTCCGACAGCGATACCGTCTGCGGGATCTTCCCCGACGGGCAGGTGGTTTGCTGGGGCAACTACGACGAGGCCGAGATCCCCACGGACGAGACGTTCGTCGAGATCTCGATGTCGGATTCCGGGGCCTGTGGGCTGACCGCGGCTGGCAGCGTCGTGTGCTGGGGAGGTTGGCTGACGTCGCCCACGGGCACCTATCGGGCCGTCGCCGCCGGGATCGGTTTCGCCTGTGGCATCGACGAGCGCCGGGCGATCGCCTGCTGGGGTGAGAAGCGCGGCGAGGCTCCGCCCGCCGGAGAGTTCGTGGAGATCGCTACCGGCTTCGGTGGCGCGTGCGCGGTGAACGTCGAGGGGGAGATCCGCTGTTTTGCGAGTCCCTACGACGTGGGCCCCGATCATGCCGGGGTGTGCCTGTGAGACTCTGGATGCCCCTGAACGCCCTGGCCGTCCTCCTCGTGTCGTGCGGCGCCCCGACGTCGGGCCGCTACTGGGAGGGCACGGACTGCAGCGAGTGGGACGAGTCGTTGATCGAGCGGGGCGTGGCCGAGGCGACCCTCGTGGAGGCCTACGTGGACGAGGCCCTCGCCTATCGTTTTGTTGGTGATGTGCCCGCCTACGCGACGATCGTGGATCGCCTGGTGGAGGTGTACTCCGCCAGCGAGATCCATTGCGGCATCCCCTCGGCCGAGGCGGAGCGCGACTTCGGCGGCCTGGTGTTCAACGAGGGGCGGTCGATCCTGGTCAACGTGGAGTCGATCACGTGGCAGCGCGCGCTTGCGGACTGGCAGGCAGGCCAGGCGTATGGTGCGCTCTCGGCGGTCGAGGTCGCCAGCCTGGTCGAGACCCTTGACGACGACGGGTACTGGGAGCTGACCGAGGGCGCGAGGTCGTACCTTCTGGGCCCGGCCCTGGCGGCCTCCATCCTGATCCACGAGGCCGCCCACCTGGAGGTGCGGTACTGCTGTCACCATCCCCACGGGGACACGGAGCGAGACTGCGACTTCGTGGACACGATCGGGGGACTCGCCGCTCACGGCGTCTACTTCGAGCGCTGGCATCTGGAGGGGCAGTGGCTGGGGCAGCTGTACTACGCGGCAAGGTCCGAGTAGGTCACCTCAGCGGAACTTCTCACCGCCGTAGAACAGGAACGCAGCTCCACCTTCCTGGTGGCTGCCCCAGTCCCTGCAGGCGCCCAGCAGGAAGTCGTCGATGGCGTCTCCGTCCACGTCGCCTGCTGCGGCGACCGCGCAACCGAGGGATGCGCTCGGGTCGCTCGCGAAATGCCATCCGAGCGCGGCCAGTTCGACCTCTCCACTCACCGTCTCGGTGATGAGGTAGGCCGCGTACTGCGCTCCGACGAGCAGATCCACGGCGCCGTCTCCATCCACGTCGCCGGCCATGGCCACGGAGATGCCCACGGCGTTGCCCGGCTCCTCGTCGCGCAGCTTCGCATGGGCATCACCGAGATCGAAACTCCCGGTCACCGGACCGAGCACCAGGTAGGCGATGCCCATCGCGCCTTCCTCCGTTCGACCGGCATAGGGCGCACCGACCAGGACGTCCTCCACACCGTCCCCGTCCACGTCACGCGCGCCGGCGACGGCAAACCCTGCCCGGTCCCCGTCCGCCTCGCCCAGGAATATCGCCTCGGCCGTGGAGAGGCTGCTCGTCCCGGACGCTGGACCGTGAACGAGGTAGGCCTTGCCCGGGCCGATGGCCTGGTCGTTGGGCGCTCCGACCAGGAAGTCTCCGCAACCGTCATCATCCATGTCCCCGGCCGCGGCCAGCGCGTAGCCTGCGTCGTCGAACTCGGCCTCGCCTGTGACCTTGGCGGAGGCCAGGGTGAGGTCCATGTCCTCCACCACCGGACCGAGGATCACGTACGCGGCTCCGGTCCGCTCCCCTTCGGCCTCGTCCGCCGTATCGCCGACGAGCAGGTCCGCCAGGCCGTCTCCATTCACATCGACGGCCCCGGCCACCGCAGCACCCGCGTGCCGTTCGGGAGCTTCCCCCGAGATCGCGGGGGACACGGTCGCCAGGTCCGTGTCGCCCTGGGCGGGATGGCCGATCACGTAGGCCTTCCCGCCGTGATCCCCCTGGGTGTTGTAGCAAGGAGCCCCCACGACGAACTCGTCGAGGCCGTCTCCGTCCACGTCGCCCGCCGGGGCCACGAAGAGCCCGGCCATGTCCGTGCTGGACTCGCCGATGAACTTGGCCTGCGCGTCCTCCAGGGGGATCTCGCCGTACAGGGGACCGTGCAGGAGGTACGCAGCCCCCGGATCGTGGTAGCCCGGGCCCGGTGATCCCCCTCCCTCGTTGTCGCCGGGAGCTCCCACGACCACGTCACCGTAGCCATCTCCGTTCACGTCGCCGGCCGAGGCCAGTCCCCAGCCCACGAGTTGATAGGGAGTCTCCGCGACGATCTTCGCGTCGGCGATGGCCGCGCCGAGGTCCAGCGGGTTCGGGGGGGCAGCGTCGTCGTCGTCCGACGCGGGGACACGGTCGTCTCGATCTTCGGGAACCGGGAGCGCCGTGTCGGCACAGGCCAGCTGGAAACACAGCACGACGGCCACCGGGGCTAGCCATCCGACTCGAGCCAGCTGCATTCCGGACCCTCCCCGGCCCTGCCCGCGGTCGCGGAACCGTATCGCTGTCCGCCGGGCGTGATAGCGTCATTGTCACACGGAACGGGCACCGCCGCACGGCCGGTATTGCCCGCACTACCGACTCCGGGAGGCGCCATGGTTGCTGCATCTCTGGATCGCATCGAGCTCGTCGAGGCCGACCTCACCCGCCTCGACGTGGGCGCCATCGTCAACGCCGCCAACCGTTCCCTGCTCGGCGGCGGGGGCGTGGACGGCGCCATCCACCGCGCTGCCGGGCCCGAGCTGCTGGCCGAATGCCGCACGCTCGGCGGCTGCGAGACCGGCGACGCCAAGATCACCGCGGGCTACCGGCTGCCGGCCCAGCACGTCATCCACACGGTCGGGCCCGTCTACCGCAATCCCGAACACTCGGACCTGCTCCTGGCCTCGTGCTACCGTCGATGCCTGGAGGTCGCGGTGGAGAACGGAGTCCGCAGCATGGCTTTCCCCGGGATCTCCACCGGCGTGTACCGCTTTCCCATGGAACAGGCCTGCGCCATCGCGTTCGACACGGTGTTGTCGTTCCTGGAGGCGTGCGGAGACATCGACCGGGTGGTCTTCTGTCAGTTCGGGGCGCGAGCCCAGGGGATCTACGTCAGAGAGATGGAGCGGCGAGCGTGAAGCCGCGGTCCCTGGTGGGCTTGGGCGCAGCCCTTTGCGGCCTGATCGCCACGGCGTGTGGACGCCCGGACATCGACGTGAGGCCGAAGATCACGGTCGCAGAGGCGATACCCACGGTGGCCACGGTGGAGTGGGACGTGGCCAGCGCGGGCTGCACGGATGCCTTCGTGGACTTCGGTCCGGACCGGGATCTGGGCTTGATGGCGCGTGCCTACCTGGACGAGTCGGGGCATGCTCGCGCGACGCTGATGGGGATGAAACCCCGGTCGACCTACCGGGTCCGACTGGCCGAGGTCCGCAGCGGCGAGAGGCTCTTCTCGGCGGATCACGAGGTGCAGACCGGCGCGCTCCCGACGATGCCGGTCCAGCTGTCGCTGATCCAGATGGACGAGGGGCGGGCGACGCGGCGTTTCCTGGCCACGTCGCTGTACTCCAGTGCCTCCATGGCCGTGATCCTGGACGGCGACGGCCAGGTGGTGTGGGCCGACGCGCCGCCGGACCTGGGCTGGGACGACCACTTCGTGTCCCGGGTGCGGCAGGCTCGCGTCGGCGAGTGGATCACCTACAGCCTCTCCGGCGGGCACCCCCACGGTCTGCCCGAGCCGGACCTCACGCGCGCCATCGTGCGCGTCAGTCTCGACGGTGCGCGTGAGCAGATCCTGCTGCTCCCCGACACCCACCACGACTTCTTCGAGCTGGGGGACGGCACGCTGGCCCTGCTGCGCTACGACCGCCGCGAGGTGGATGGCGTGACGTGGATCGGCGACGCCCTCGTGGAGATCGCGCCGGACGGCTCCGAGCGCCAGGTCTGGACCGCGTGGGATCACTTCCCGTTCGATGCCGAGAACGTGGTCGGGCCCCACCGCGCCTGGTCCCACGCCAACGCCGTGCACTTCGACAAGGCCGAGGGGGCCTACTACGTCTCGGTGCGCAACTTCGACTGCATCGTCAAGATCGACGCCTCGACCGGCGAGCAGCTTTGGGTCCTGGGTGGTGCGCAGTCGAGCTTCACCCTGCCCGACGGCGGCAAGGAGCTGTTCGTGCACCAGCACCAGTTCGACCTGGTGGACGGCGGTATCGTGGTGTTCGACAACGGCGCGGCCGAGAAGCTGGATTCCCGCGCCGTCGAGTACGCCCTGGACGAGTCCGCGGGTACGGCCACGCGGGTGTGGGAGCACCACGCGGACCCACCGCTGTTCTGCGCGGCCATGGGTGACGTGGAGCGCCTGGACAACGGCAACACCTTGATCACCTGGAGCTCGGCCGGCCGGATCGACGAGGTCACTCCCGGGGGGGAGGTGGTGTGGCGGCTGAACTCCCACCTCGGCGCGGGCTTCGGCTTCTCCCTGTGGCGGCAGACCCTGACCGACGTCGTCCACGCCGAGCTGCCGATCCCCGACATGGCGGTGTTCGCACAGCAGGGACGGTAGGAGCGGGGCCTACCGGGCCATGGCGGCCTTGGCCGCCTCCTCGAGCATCGACTTGAGCTTTCCCTTGAGCAGGTTCTTGGCGACGGCCTTGACGGTGTCTTCCGTGGTGACGGACTTGCCCTCGATGTCCTTCCTCGCGTCGGCGACGGCGGCCTTGACAGTCGCCTGCCCGGCTCGCGCGAGGACCTCGGCCACGATCTTGAGCTTGGCCGCGTGAGGGATGCCACGCGTGGCGAGGGCGTCCACGCCGGCCACGAGGTGCTTGTGGAGGGTCGTCTTGAGGGCGCCTCCGGTCAGGCTGGCGATGAACGCGGTCAGACCGTCGCCGAGCAGGCTGGTGACGTCGAAGGGTTCGTTCAGGTGGTAGGACCTGGAGGCGCGGCGTGCAGCGGACTCGCCCAGCTTGATGGCCGCGGACGCGCCGGCCTTGGCCACGATCCCGCCGCCCGCGGAGCCGATGGCGGCCGAGGCACCCCCGCTGAGGGCGGCCGTGGCGAGGAACACCGAGACCTCGGCGGTGGTCTTCTGCGCCGCAGCGAGGCGGCCCAGCGCGACCTGGTAGTCCTGCCACGCCCCGTGGACCAGGTTGTAGCTGGCCACGGCCTTCTCGAGAGCCACCTTGGCCTTCTTCGGATCGCGGACCTTGGTGTGGAGGTCCCGCGCGATGCGGGCGTGGCTCAGCGGCAGGATCCATTGCTCGGGTTTCGGGGGTGCCCAGCCCGGCCCGGACTCGGTGGGGCCCACCAGGGTTCCTCGGGTGATGCCGACCAGCCTGTCGCATGCGGCCTGCTCGGCGCGGGTCCACCCCTCGACCAGGGCCACGGCGACGAGGAAGTCGATCTTCGAGCGCTTGTACTTGCCCAGGGAGATGTCGACCTTGACGCCCCCCGCGCCGCCGAGCTTCGAGGCCTGCACGGGCGCCTCGGCGCCGGGGGTGGCCTGCTTCTGCAGGGGGTCGACCAACGGATCCTGGAGTGAGTCCTGCAGGTGGTCTGAACGGAGCTCGGGGGTGCTCTCCTCGGCGACGGGGACCGTGAGGGGGCGCTCAACCGTGGTCGGGTCGGTCATCGGGGTTCTCCTCGCGTGATGTCGAGGAGTACACGGCCCGGGGCGCGAATCTTACGGGGTCACGGAATGCGGGGGGTACGCCGGGATGGCCCAGGCATCGGCCGCAGCCTCGTTGAAGTTGTCGTTGATGCTCTCGGCGCGGAACATCACGGTGCCGTCGGCGCCGAGCCCCTCGGCGATGGCGACCTGGTCGATGGCGTCGTCGCGTTCCTCCTCGACGAACAGGTACAGGCCGATGCCGATGTAGATGTGGTGGTCGGGGTCGAGGCCGTCGAGGGCGCCGTGGGTGATCTCGGTGAAGAAGTCGGGATCGGGTGTGTAGTTCATGGGGATGGCGAAGTCGAGGAGGCCGCGGTCGAGCCAGTCGACCCAGTCCTGGGCCCACTGGACGCGGGCCTCGGTGGGGGTGGGCTTGTTGAACACGGCGGCGGAGACGTACTTCGGCGGGTGGTGGGCGTCGGCCAGGGCGCGGACCTGCTCGACGAAGCCGGTGACCTGGGCGACGCGGAACGCGACCCAGTCGGGATCGTCGAGGGGGAGGGTGAGGGGGTCGACGCCGTGCTGGGCCTGGAACTCGGCGCGGCAGGCATCGCAGAAGCAGGTGTCCTCCGCGGCGTGGCGCACGTAGTCGAGGTGGATGCCGGCGGCGTCGTACCGCGTGAGGATCTCGTCGGCCACGGCCAGGGCGCGCTCGCGGACCTCGGGGCGGCCGGGGCAGGCCAGGGTGCCGTCGGAGGTGCCGTCGGAGTACATCGCGGCGTACTCGGGGTGCTCCTCGAGCAGGGAGCCGGTCCAGTAGACGCAGGTCCAGGGATGGACCTCCACCCGGCCGTCGGGTGAGGCGGCTGCCGTCGACTCCAGGAGCGATCCGGTGAAGTCGAAGGCCTCCCAGCCCTCGTGGACGCCGGTGACCGCCGAGGGGTAGGCGGCGCGGCTCGACTTGGCCAGGGGGAACAGCAGGTTGAAGCCGGTGTCCACCATCTCGCGGACGTGGGCGTCGATGGCGGCGGGTGAGGTGTGGGGATCGCTGCCGTACTCCGAGGCCCAGATCCAGACGCCGCGCGCGTTCGATTCGACTGGTGGGGCCGAGTCGTCGTCGTCGTCGTCGTCGTCGTCGGGGGGGGGGGGGGCCGCGGGCGGATAGCCCGGGTCCGGGGCGGGCGGG
>CAZLEO010000073.1:28226-34459 GCA_964558555.1 uncultured Rickettsiales bacterium
GTCGTCGTCGTCGTCGGGCGGGGTGGTGTCGTCGTCGTCATCGCCGGGTGCGGAGTCGTCGTCGTCGTCCGTGGTGGCGGTGGTGTCGTCGTCGCCGGGTGGCTCGTCCTCGGCCGAAGTGCAGCCACAGAACAGGGAGGCCGCGACGAGCAGGACGGCGGCGCGTCCCGGCGTCATCGGCGGCGATCCCACGGCGTGATGATGCCGTCGTCCCACGGATCGGGGGCCGGGGTCGCGGCGATGTCCGAGACGACGAGGTCGTCGGGGACGTTCTCCAGCAGGTAGGGCGTACTGCCTCGCGACGCCGGGCCGCGGAAGCCGCCGTGGAAGGTGGTGTGCCCCCAGCGGTCCAGGGTGCGGGTGAGGATCAGCTCGTCGCGGGCTCGGGTCATGGCGACGTAGAGGATGCGGCGCTCCTCCTCCTCGGCGTCGTCGTCGCCCAGGGAGCGGGCGTGGGGGTACATGCCGGGCTCGGCGCGGAGGACGTAGCACACACGGGACTCGGTGCCCTTGGCGGAGTGCACGGTGATCAGGGCGACGGTGTCCCGGTCCTCGTCGGGGCTGCGGGATTCGGCGTACACCGGGTCGAGGGTGTAGGTCTCGAGGAAGGTGGCCAGGGTGGCGTGGCGCTGGGCGAGGGTGCGCAGCAGGTCGAAGTCGCGGCGGCGGGAGTCCCAGCGCTCGTAGCGCTCGCGCAGCAGGGGCTCGAGGACGTGGGCGGCGGCGCGGATCGCGTCGGCCGGGGCGTTGGCGTGGTCGGCGACGGCCACGGGGCCGTCGGCGGCGGTGCGGCCGAGGCGGGCCTGCTTGCCGACGACCTCGAAGGCCTCGGCGGGCGTGGCGCAGGCGCGGAGCTGGCCCACGATGCGCGATGCGGTGACGTCGCCGACGCCGGGCCACAGGGTGAGGTAGCGGGCCCAGGCGAGCTCGTCGCGGGGGCTCAGGGCGGTGCGGCACAGGCTGAGCAGGTCCTTGACGTGGGCGGACTGCATCAGCGAGGTGCCGCCGATGAAGGTGTAGGGGATGTCGCGGGCGACGAGCTCTGCCTCCATCTCGCGGGCGCCGAAGGCGGTGCGCGTGAGGATCATGTGCTCGGACCACTCGGCGCCCGTCTCCCGGCGATCCAGGAGGTCGCCGGCGATCCAGGCGGCCTCGTCGAAGGGGCTGTCGAAGTCGAGCAGGCGGGGCCTGTCCCCCTCGCCGCGGTGGGCGACGAGGTTCTTGTCGAAGTCGAGCCGCGACTCGGAGATCAGCCAGCTGGCCAGGTCGAGGATGCCCTGGGTGGAGCGGTAGTTCTCCTCCAGGCGCAGGGTCTCGGCGTCCTCCACACGCTCGGCGAAGGAGTGGACGTTGCGGAAGTCGGCGCCGCGGAACGCGTAGATGCTCTGGGCGTCGTCGCCGACGCAGAACAGCTTCGCGGGATCGCGCAACCCGTCGAGGATCAGCCACTGCAGCGGGTTGGTGTCCTGCATCTCGTCCACCAGCACGTGGTCGAACAGGCCGCGGATGCGGTCGCGGATCTCGGGGCTGGAGTGCAGGCCGCGGGCGAAGACGTGGAGGATGTCGTCGTAGTCGAGGTAGTGGCTGTCGCGCTTGCGCTGGGCGTAGCCGGCGAAGACGCGGTCGACCTTGTCGAGCGTGGCGTCGTCGAGGTCGGTGTGGGCCTCGAGGTGCTCGCGCAGGGGGCGGTTGGTGTTACGGGCGTAGGACAGCAGGTTGACCAGCCGGGCGGCCTGGGGGAAGCGCTTGCGCTCGCCACGCTCGACCAGGGTGCCGCGCACGAGCTTCATCAGCGAGATCTGATCGTCCCGGTCGATGACCGTGGCCTGCTCCACGCCGAACTGCCGCGGCATGCGGCGCATGGACCGCAGGCAGAAGTGGTGGAAGGTGCCGGCGGTGACACCGGACGCGCCCTCGCCGACCGTCTGGCCGAGGCGATGGGTCATCTCCTTCGCGGCGCGGCGGGTGAAGGTCAGCAGCAGGATGCGCCGGGCCGGCACGCCCTGGCGCAGCAGGTGCGCGGCGCGGGCGACGATGGTGCGCGTCTTGCCCGTGCCCGCGCCGGCGAGCACGAGGACGTGGCCGCCGTCGTACTCGGCAGCGTGGCGTTGTTGTTCGTTGAGCTCGATCATCGGCGCGATCAGCGCATGGAGCGCAACATGCGGCAGCCCTCGTCGTGGCCCATGTCGCACGCCGCCTTGGCGTCCTCGCGAGCCAGGGTGGCGTCACCCTGGGAGAAGCGGCAGCGGGCGCGCATCTCGTAGGCCCACGCGTTCTCCGGGTCCTTGTCGATGCTGCGGCTGAGCTGGGCGACGCAGCCGGGCCAGTCCTCCTGCTGGTAGGACAGCAGGCCGAGCTTGTCGCGCACCTCGCGGCTGTCGTAGCCCATGTCCGCGGCGCGCTCGAGGTCGTCGATGGCCAGGCCGGGCTGCTCCTGGTCGGCCCAGAGGTAGCCGCGCTGCAGGTAGGCCTCACCGTTTTGATTGTCGGCGGCGATGGCGATGTCGAGCTGGGTCATCGCGCCGGCGGCGTCGCCATCCTCGATCAGTCGCAGCGCCTCGGCCAGGGCTTCGGCCGAGGTCTCGGCGCTGAGCTGGCGCATGGCGTCGATCTCGTCCATGGGATCGTACACGGCGACGGTGGCCCAGTTGCCGCTGGCGTCGATGTACGTGGCGCCGAGGATCTCCCACTCGTCGTCCACCTCCTGGAGCCCGACCTGGACCCTGGTCTTGCCCTCGGGGCCGCTGACGGGGATGACGAAGTCGGCCGTGCCCTGGCCGTTGGTGTAGTTGATGTTGCCCGTGGGCAGGAAGCCGAACTCCATGGGCTCGCCCACGGTCTCCTGGACCTCGTCACACTGCAGGATGAATGCCGTGGCGCGGATGTAGGAGTCGGAGGTCTTGAACAGGTTGAGCACGATCAGGAACGCCGCGAGCAGCAGTCCGATGACGACGAGCAGGCAGCCGCAGCCGCAGCCGAAGACCTTCTTGACCGGGGAGCTGCCCCCGCTGCGCGACGATCGTCGACGGGGCCGATCGCCGCCCACGGCGCGGGCGGCGCTGCTGTGAGTGAACTTGCGGAACACGATGCCGCAGGCCGGGCATTCCTCGAGCCCGGGTTGGCGCGGCGATCCGCAGTTGGGGCACTTGGCGCTTCCTGTCGGCTGCATGGGTCCCTCGCGATGGATCACCGAATCTTAGTCGGTTCGGCGAAGCCCTTGAAAGGGAATTGCCGGCGCGACACGATGGCGGACATGACTTTTGACACCATCGTGCGGATTTCCTGGATCACCCTGGTGACCCTGCTCCTCGCCGGCGGCTGCGATCAGACCGGCAACACCGCGGACGACGACGACACCACGGACGCCGCGGACGACGACGACACCACGGGCGCGGACGACGACGACGATGACGACGTGGGCGACGACGACGACACCTCCGAGGAGTGCCCCGAGGGCCTGATCTGCGTGGACTCGCTGCCGTTCTTCGAGACCAACGACACCACCACGTCCGACTCGTCACAGTTCGACGCCTACTCGTGCGCCCCCACCCTCGACGAGTCCGGCCCCGAGATCCTCTATCGCGTCACCGTGCCCGCCACCGGCTACCTCGGCATCCTCCTCGACGACTCCACCGAGGGTGTGGACATCGACGCCCACCTCCTCACCGACCTCGACCCCGACACCTGCCTCTCCCGCGGCCACTACGACGCCGGCGACCTCGTCGGCCCCGGCACCTACTACGTCGCGGCCGACTCGTACGTCGAGGGCGGCGTCGAGCTCAGCGGCACCTACGGCATCACCATCGGCTTCCTCGAGGCCTCCCACGGCGACTGCACCATGGAGGTCGGCGAGATCGAGCGCGTCGGCGACGGCGGCGACCACCTCCAGATGCCCGCCACCGGCCCCGTCGTCCACGAGGCCCACCTCGTCACCGTCGACGACGGCTACGGCACCGGCGCCAACGACCCCTGGCCCCAGTCCATCACCGAGAGCATCGAGGACCACTACGCCATGAGCCAGGCCGCCACCGGCTACGTCGCTTACCGCGACACGTCCTGGTGCCCGCAGGAAGGCTGCGAGTACGGCCAGGCCGCGTATGGCTCCAAGCTGCCCGTGCTGGACGAGGCCTGGTACATCTGCATGTACTGGTCCAGCCGCCCCGATCCCGGCACCCGGATGATCGTCATGGACGGCGACGGCCGCGCGGTCGTCGCCGCGGCGGGGTACGAGACCGGCCCGGGGGACCTGTCCAACGTCGCCGGCGTGGTCGAAGAGATCCACCACTACATGGGGACGGGCCACGGGGACACGTTGACGGTGGGATTTGCGGTGGATCAGACGCTGCCGCTGGGGCCGATCGTCTGCGATTAGGCGTTCTCGTTCGCCGCCGACTCCGCAGCCTGCAGATCCACGATCATCGCCGAACGTTTGTCGCCGAACGCGGTCACTGCGCTCAGCGCGACCTGCTTGGCGTCGGCCACGGGACCCTGGACGAGGACCTTGGCCAGGGCGAAGCCCGCCACGCCGTCGTCGTCGTCGAAGACCACGTCGCCGACGGTGCCGATCTTGGTGCCGCCGACGGTCTCGATCTCACGCTTGCGCAGCTCGGTGACGAGCTGGAAGTCGTCGGAGCCGTCCACGTCGTTGAGGTCCATGACCTCGGTGGGGCCGTGGGCGAGCCAGCAGTCCACGCCGATGGTGCGGATGTCGGATCGGCGGATGACCAGCATCTTCTTGGTGAACAGGCCCTCGGTGCCCACGAGGACGGCGGTGATGGTGGTGGCGTCGCCGTCGAGGTAGACGTCCTTGATCTCGCCGAGCTTGGTGCCGTCCGCGACGGAGTAGATGGGCTTCTTGGTCAGGTCCTTGGCCGTGGGCATGGCGGATCCTCCGTGGGTCCGTCGATTATGACGGACGGCGGGGGATCAGCGCCAGCGGGCGCGGAAGCCGCGGACGGACTGGGCGTCGAGGGTGTCCTCGACGTCGTCGATCATGTTGTGGATGCCCGTGGAGAAGAAGGGCAGCTCCTGGTCGGGCAGGAACTCGCTGACGCGCAGGCTGGCGCCCTGGACGTACCCGCAGCGGGCCGAGCAGACGCCGTTGGTGAGCTGGGACTGGAGGTCCCTGCTGCACCAGGGGGCCTGGGCGGCGCGGTCGTTGTAGACCGCGCAGCGGGTCGTGCCGTCGGGCTGGCGCATGAGGTGCCGGCAGTGCAAGCCGTGCACGAGGTAGCGCTCCATGCCGTCGGGGCCGTCGAGGCGGAAGGCGAACTGGCAGCAGTCACCGCAGTGGTGGCACAGGGCCTCGAGGTCGCCGCGGTCGGCGAGGGTGCGGATGTGGTCGGCGACGAGATCGGGTGGGTTCATCGGGACTCGCGATCCGCGGGGATCAACTGGCCTCTTCGGGCTCTTCGCGGCCGAGGTCGAAGTCGGGGATCGGCGTGAGCTCGCCGCGGAACTCGGCCACGGTGGTGCCGGGCTGCACGCCGTTGTCCAGCACGTATTCGTTCCAGACCTCGGCGGCCTGGGCGTTGCGTTCGTACGTCGTGGCGCCGTTCACCTGGTAGGGGCCACGGTCGCGGCTCTCCACCTTGAGCATCAGGAACTTGCCCGGCAGGAACGGCGCGACGCGCCACGCTTGAATCGCTCGGCTCCAGTCCCTGCCCGTGATGTCCCCATCCGCCACGCTCCAGGCGAGGATCTGCTCGCCGATGGCCTCTTCGTTGGTGTCGAGGAGCTTCCAGACAATCGTTCCGGGTTCGTTTGGCACGTTTTCCTCCATCATCGCGTCCCCTCGAGGCTACGGATTGCGGTTGGCTCCCGGCGGGCCACCGTAGGTGGTGGCGGAGCCGGCTCCCTGGATGTTGAACCCGGTACCGTCCTGCACGGTGCCGACCAGCTGCCTGTCCACCAGGCCGGGCTCCGTGTTGGGATCGTTGGGATCGTAGGTCGGGAAGTTCATGATCTCGGGCTTCGCGGCCTTGTACGCGTTCCAGACCTGCTGGAACACGATGCGGCGATCCTGGATGGTGTCGCCCGTGATCTGACCCACGTGGTAGTCAGCCGTCCGCTCGGACTGCACCGCGGAAGGCAGCGGCATGGCGTGGACCCGCCACTCGTTGAAGTACTTCATGCCCGGTACGGGCTCGTACCACGTCGCCACGATCCCGAGCGTTTCGTTGTTCGCGTTGAACAGTTCGTATACCCCGGCCCGGGGCATGATGTCGTCACCT
>CAZLEO010000074.1:0-14136 GCA_964558555.1 uncultured Rickettsiales bacterium
CATCATTTTGCGGCGCTTCGCGCCGGGAAATGATGCAAGACCAGACTTGACCCCTGAGGGATCAGGGTTTGAGGGTTTCCGCGATTTCCTTGAGCTGTTCGCGGATCCAGGGGCCCTTGCGGTCGCCGTCACCCTCGGCGGCGTGGCGATACTCGAGGAGCAAGACAGCGCCGTCGCGGTCGCCGTGCTCGTAGACGCACTCGGTGGCTTCCTCGATGTCCACGCCGGTGGGGATGTCCTGGACCGCGGCCTGGAGGGCGGCCTGGTCGCGGGCGGCGGCTGCGGCGCAGACGTTTTCGAAGAAGTCGCGCTGCATGGCCGACAGGGGCGGCTCGAAGGAGGTGTACTGGGCGATGCGGTTGTCCACGGCCTCGGCCACCTCCTGGGTGAAGCCGGGGTTCATGGACTTGGTGGTCTCGTAGTACTTGGTCCAGTAGACGCGGGCCCCGTCGAGCCAGCGGCTGTGATCGCCGGCGGTCTGGTGGCGGCGGTTGTCGTAGGCCTTCTTGGCGGCCTGCTCGGCGAGCCACTCGTTCCAGCCCTGCTCGTGGGACAGGGCGTGCAGGCCGATGCCCTGGTAGAAGAGGCCGGCGGCCATGCCGGGCTGCACGGAGTTGACCGACTGGCAGCTAGGGCAGGTGATGTTGCTGGCCTGCCAGAAGGTGGTGTTCTGGATCGTGCCGCCGCACTGGGAGCAGTTGAGGCCCTTGTTGGCCTCCTCGTGGACCAGCTCGTACAGCTTGCGCGCCCACGCGGCCTGATTGCGCATCTCGAGCCAGGCGTACTGGTTCTCGATGTGCTCGCGCAGATTGTCGTACTCGCCGCGCAGCCGCTCCTGGAGCTCGTAGACGGCGTCGAAGTCGTCCTGGGGCAGGTCGTCCTGATCGAGGATCTCCTCCATGGGCTCCTCGAGGAGCTCCTCGACCTGCTCCCAGGCGGTGTCCACCTTGTCGTCGATACCGCGGAAGCGGGCCTGAACGGCGCCCAGGGCGGTCCCCATCGGGCCGGCGTCGGTGGCGTGGGCCGCGATCAGCTGATCGAGGCCGACCTGCGCTTCCTGCATCACGTCGGAGACACGCTGGTTGACCTTGGCGACGAAGGCCTCCCAGCGCTGGAGGGTGGGCTGGACCTTCTGCTGCAGGTGGGGTTTCAGCTCGGCCATGGAATCAGTCTCCTGGGTTGGGTTGGAATCATGCGTACTGGGTCCCGCAGTAGGCGCAGGAGTAGTCCGACGGGCTCAGCCGCGGACCGCCACAGGCCTTGCAGGTGATGGCCGCCGCCGAGGCGGACTGGTGGGCGGTGGCCGGGGTGGAGGTGGAGGCGAACACGTTGCCGAACATGCCCGTGGGCTTGGGCAGAACGGCGTTGCGGTAGGCCGTCAACACCTCCTTGTCGGTGCGGTCGATGAGGTTCATCAGGGCGCCGTGGCGGGCGTCCGCCACGCCCGGAGCGTCCCAGGTGTCCACCTTCTTGAGCTCGATGCGGTGAGCGCGGCAGATCACCTTGATCACCTCCACCAGCTCCATGGCGGGCGCTCCGCGCAGGGGGCGCTGGGCCGCCAGGACCTGCTGGCGTTCGGTGTCGGAGATGGGCTCCACGCCGCTGCCTGCGAGCTGGGCCTGCCACGCGTCGGACGTGCCGGCGGGTTCCTCGACCCCGTGGGCGGCGTCGAACGCCTGGGCGATCCGCTCGCGGAATCGCACCCAGATGCCGTCGATCTGTTCGACGACCGTCACAGGACCAGGTCCGCGTCCAGGTCGGCGCCGGCGTACTTCTGCAGGTACTTGTCCCGCAGGGAGTCCATCTGGTTGATCAACGCGATGTCCGTGCTCATCTTGGGCGACCAGTAGCCGCTCCACGCGCCGTACGTGGCCGCGTCGAGCCCGAACACGGCCTGGAGCTGTGCGTTGACGTCCATGCCGGAGTTGGACCAGGCCTCCTGCGCCACCATCACCTCCACGAACTGCTCCCACGTGCACGGTTCGCCGCCGCCCTGGGCCTCGGTGGCCACGCCCATGGAGCTGGTGAAGGCCTCCGAGTACTTGGTGGAGATGACCATGGTCGAGTCCTGGCTCATCCGCGCGGTCCACTCGGTGTTGACCGTGTCCCACCTGGCCCGGTCCATGCCAAAGCCCAGCAGGTACTGGTTGACGTCGTCGGGCGTGGCGTCGGGCGGCAGCTTGGTCATGCCGGCGGCCGCCTCGGCCCACTGGTCCACCGAGACGCCATCGACCGGTTCGAGCAGCTCGGGGCTGGCGTCGGCGCTCTGCTGGATCTGGGCCTGCATGCCGGACTGTCGGGCCTGCATCATGCCGTTGGTGAACTCGTCGCGGTGGCGCACGCACAGGTCGCCGTCCTCGTCACGGCCGAGCTCGGACCACTTGGCCTGCACGTACTGGCTCATCTGCTGCCAGTGGTCGTTGCTGCGGAAGCCCTGCTGGGCGATGGCGTCATCGCGGCTGCCTCCGTACGCCTCGGCCTCCTCGATGGCGAAGTACACCGCCCAGTAGCTGGCGGGGTCGCCCAGATCGATGCCGGCGAGGTCGATGGCGTGCTGCTCTGCGCGGGCGATGTAGTCCTGCAGCTCGCGCCACTCCTCCTCGGCGGGGTCCTCGTCCTCGTCCAGCGTGTCCTCGTCGTCCTCCGAGTCCGGCGCAGGGGGCGGCGCGGCGGCCTGGGGCTTGGGCTGGGGCTTGGGCTTGGCCGCGCCGTCGTCCTTCACCAGGCCGAGCAGCTTGAGGAAGGTCATCACGATCTGGTCGATGGGGTTCATGGGATGCCTTTCTTCAGCGGGTCGGAGCGGGGCGATCGCAGCTCGTGCGAACGGATCTTCGGGGAACGGAGATGGCCGCCCTCGCCTCCTTGGCGAACGAGGATAGCACCCACGCGCACGCGAGTCAGTCGTCGGGCTGGATACCCAGCAGCTCCCCCTCGGCGACCTGGGGCAGCTCCGCGGCGTTGGCCTCGTCCGTGTCGATGTGCATCTCCAGCTTGTACGCCGGGTTCACCCGCACGAGCACGTCGCCGAAGATGAGCTCGCGGTCCCCCTCCACGCTCACCATCACCTTGTCGCCGGCATCCACCCCGAGGTCGATGGCGTCCTGCGGCGTCATGTGTATGTGGCGCATGGCGCAGATGACCCCTTCGCTCAGGTCGAGGCGGGCCGCGGGGCCGACGAGCGTGAGCCCGGGGGTGTCGTCGAGGTCGCCCGACCGGCGTACGGGGGCGTCGATGCCCAGCTCGAACTCCTCGGTGCGGGAGATCTCCACCTGGGTCCGCGCGCGCTCCGGTCCGAGCACGCGGACACGGCCGACGCGGCCGCGCGGCCCCACCAGATCTACGGTCTCCTCGCAGGCGAACTGGCTGTCGATGTACAGGCGGATCATGGGCTCGAGCCGGTGGCCGGCACCGAACAGGGCTTCCACGTGCTCGCGGCACAGGTGGACGTGATGGGCGGAGACGGCGATGCGCAGCTTGCGGTCGGTCAAGGGTCCTGCACCTTCAGTGGAGTCCAGTCCGGGACGTCGGCGCGGGCGTGCAGGCTCACCGGCTCCGACCCGAATCGCATGGCCTCGTAGCTATCGCGGAGCGAGTCGAGCATGTTGCCCAGCCGCCAGGCCGGGAAGCCGAGCTCCAGCCGGAACAGCACGGCCTCGTCGGGGGCGGCCGATCCCACGATCTCGGGCGCCGGCAGGCCTCGCTCGACGGCCCGGTCCACGAGCCAGTCCTGCAGCTGGCTGCCCATGGCATGTCCGGGCATCGCGATGGCCAGGCGCACGTCCGAGCGCTCGGCGGGGTCGCGCTCGAGGAACGGCAACAGCCACCGGGCCACGGCGCGGTCCATGACGTCGCGCGTCGGCGTCCCCGTCGCGGTCCCGGCGATCACGGCGTCGATGGTCAGCCGGTCGCTCACCGAGGCGCACAGGGGCATGGCCCAGCGACCCAGCCGGCGGGCCCCCTCCTCGGCGTCGCTGGTCTCCATCTGGGCCGGATCGGTGATCTCCAGCGGCAGCGCCGCGGCCTCGGGGTACAGCCCCAGCAGCTCCTCGCAAAGGTGGCGCGCCGCGAGCCGCGGATCCTGGGTCCCGCCGGGGAGCACCCGCAAGGTGCCGTCCTCCACGTCGAAGACGCCCTCGACCAGGTCCTGCTCGAGGCCATCGAGGGACGCGCCCAGCTCCTCGGCCCACAGCCGGGCGGTGGCGAGGCGCTTCTCCACCGGCTTGAGCAGATCCTGCAAGATCTCGATCTCGACCTGGGCCACTGCCCGTTCGCGCTCCTGCATGGCGAAGCGCGGCATCCACCGCACCCACTCGCCCAGGGCAGCCATCAGCTTGACGTCCGTGCGGCCGCGGAGGCGGCCGAACAGACCGGGCTCGCTATGGGTGACCGAGCGCAGGTCCGTGCGCGCGACCCGCAGGCGCGCTGTCGCCTCGCCCTGGCCGGCATCGGTGATCCGCTGGGTGAGGTCGCGGATCCGCTCGTTGCGGAGGTTCTGGAGTTCGTCGTACGCCCGCACTGCCAGCTGGTGGCCGTCGGTCGGACGCGCGAGCATGCCGTCCAGCTCATCCGTCACGGCGTTGGAGACGAGCTCGAAGCGGCCGGTGAGCTGCCCCCGCGCCTCACGCCAGACCTTGCCGCCGCGGTCGAGGTCCGCGTAGACGAGGCGCTCGAGCCGCCGCACCATACGCCAGGCCCGGGCGCCGGCGTCGAAGCTGCTGTCCACCAGGCCGTCCACCTCGCTGGTGAGCTGCTCGCAACGCTGGTTGATGTCCGCCAGCCAGGCGGTCGTCTCCTTCTTGACGAGCAGGCCCGTGACGCGCTCGCGCAGCGCGGACATGATGCGCTGCCCCTCCGCGTCCAGGGGCAGGTTGGCCCCGGATCGCGTCCAGCGGGCCAGGGCCCGGCGCGAGAGCTGGATGGCGGTGAGCTGGGGCAGGCCGGTCCCGGCCACGCGCAGCGTCACGGCGCGGAGGGTGTCGAGGCGCCTCGGACCCCGGCGCGACGGCAGCGGCATCGGTCGCGGCCGGGAGAGTTCGGACAGGAACGGCTCACCCGATGTGCGGGCGTGGATCCAGGCGGCGGCCTCCACCTCTGCGTCGCGCGGTTGCCAGCGCCCCTCCTCGGGGAACATCAGGTACGCCCAGTCCAGCGGCGGCCCTCCCTCGGCCACGCGTTCCTGGCCGAGGTGGTCGTGCAACGAGAACTTGGCCCCCTCGGTGGAGAAGTGGTTGAGTTCGAGCAGCGCGGCGTACGCGCGGGCCTGCCAGAGGGTGGGGTCCTCCTCGGCGAAGGCGCGGGCGTCGGGGAAGGCCAGCAGCGCGCCGATGGACACGTCGTGGTCGCCGTCGGCGATCTCCCGCAGCACGTGGGCCAGGTCCAGGAAGATGCCCGATCCCAGGACGTCGGACAGGGACGCGCAGATCAGGATCTCCAGGCTGCTCTGGGGGCCCTCGAGGCCGCTGACGAGCCGGTGGATGGGCAGGGACAGGAACCCGCGCAGCTGGCGCTGGGACGTGGACAGCAGCAGCCGCGCACGGGCTCGATCGGGCAGCGTGCCGAGTTCGAAGGGCGTCTGGGCCAGGGACTCCGAGGGCATCCAGACGTGCGGACTGGGATCGAAGCTGCGGGGCAGGCCCAGCAGGAATCGCTCCCGCGGCGTGGATTCGTCCGTGGCCGCGGAGGCGTGGTCGATCTGCAGCGCGGTCAGGCCTTCGGCCTGGGGTCGGTCGCGGCCGGCCTGGATCCGGGCCAGGACCAGGCGACCCCAGTCCCCGAGCCCCAGCACCAGGCTGGCCGTTTCGCTTCCTTCCGTACCCACTGCGGACCACCCTCTTCGCGAATCCCTCGGACCTCCGGACGCACCCCCGCGTCAGGTGTCTTCATTCTCGAACCTCCCATCGTACATGAACGGCGCGGCGCACGCGCGCGAGGGCGCGGCCTCCCGGACGGTCGGGTCCGCAGCGGTCGTCTTTTTGGTATCCTCGCGGCAGGAGGACCCATGCGACTCGGCCTCTCATCGGGGTGGGTGCTCGTGCCGTGGCTCGTGGCGGGCTGTACCGTGGGTATCTCGCCGGGTGGCACCACCGACGACGACAGCAACGCGGGTGACGACGACACGTCCGTCACGGACGACGACTCGGCCGGTGACGACGACGACACCTTCTCGCTGGACATCGATCCGATGGTCTCGGCGGGCGCCGCGCACACCTGCGCCGTGTCCGTGGACGGGGCCGCCGCGTGCTGGGGCAACAACGTCGACGGCGAGGCCACCGCGCCCGCCCAGACCCTGGCGCGCGTCTGTGCCGGCGGGACCCACAGCTGCGGGATCCGGGACAACGGGCGGCTGGTCTGCTGGGGCAACGACGGCGCCGACCAGGCCACGGCGCCCGACGGCGAGTACGTCGACATCTCCTGCGGGGACCGGCACACCTGCGCGGTGTCGCTGGCCAACCGGATCGAGTGCTGGGGCTGGGACGGCTACGGCCAGACCGCCGCGCCCACCGGGACGGCCCTGGACGTGTCCGCTGGCGAGGGACATTCCTGCGCGGTGATGACCGGCGGCTCCCTGACGTGCTGGGGACAGGACTCCTCGGGGCAGGCGGATCCGCCGCCGGGCAGCTTCGAGCAGGTGGCGGCCGGCTACAAGCACAGCTGCGGCGTCACCGTCGAGCACGGGATCGAATGCTGGGGCTTCGACGGCTACGACGCCACCGAGGCCCCGTCCGGGTCCTTCATCCAGGTGTCGGCGGGCCGCAACCACAGCTGCGGCGTTCGCACCGACCAGACCGTGGCCTGCTGGGGATGCAACGAGGACGACCACGACTTCGGTCAGTGCGCCGGCCCTGCCGGCACCTTCATCCAGGTCACCGCGGGCGAACACCACAGCTGCGCGACGGCCACCGACGGTTCGGTGACCTGCTGGGGATCGGACGAGTCGGGACAGTCCTCCGTGCCCTAGCTAGAGACTCTTCTCCACCTGCTTCATCAGGAACAGCTCGAGGCGCCCTGCGTCGAACAGCGGGCTCGCGATCAGCGGGGGAGGCTCGTCGACCACGGGCAGGAGGTCGGGGTTGGACCACTCGGCGGCCTCGGCGGGGGTGACGCGGTCCGACATGGGCAGGTCCTCGACCAGGTAGTGGACCTCGAGCTCCTTGGCCATGCGCTCGTCGTGGATCAGCACCACGTCCTCGGAGTTGAGCCCGACGCTGCGGGGGTCGAGGTTGTACGAGCCGATGACGGCGACGCGGGAGTCGACCACGGCGAACTTGCCGTGCATCGTGCCCTCCCCCTCGCGCTCGGCGTGCCACTCGTAGATCTCGACGCCGGCGTCCATCAGCGGAGCGTAGCTCAGGCGGCCCGCGGTGGTGATGACCGGGATGTCGTTGGTGGCCAGGCTGTTGTTGATCACCTTGACGATGACCCCGCGGCGGGCCGCTTCGGCCAGGGAGCGCGCGAGCCGCTCGGTGGGCACGAAGTAGGCGTTGGCGATGAGGACGCTGGTGGTGGCCGAGTCGATGAGCTGGCAGTACGCCTGGTCGATGTAGGTCTCGCCGATCCGGGGGCGGCTGCGTACGAACCGCACGGAGACGTCCTGATGCAGGGCTCGGCCCACGCGGCGCCGCTCCAGCCCCAGCGTCTCCCACGCCGGCAGCTCGGCGAGCGCGTCCTCGCGCCGCTTGTCCAGCGAGTGGGTCACCAGGTCGCGCAGGTCGGGGTGGACCCCCTGCCAGGCTTCCCAGTACGTGTCGGAGTTCAGGGCCCCCGGCCAGGTCTCCTTGATGGCCTTGAATTGTTCGAAGTTCTCCAGGAAGGCCCGCTCGACGTCCTCCACCACGGGCCCCTCGAGGTAGACGTCCTGGTCGCGCCAGATCAGCAGGGGGTCGTCGCCGATGCGGGCGTACTCGTCGCCGATGTTCATGCCGCCGACCACGGCCGCCTTGCCGTCCACGATCCAGTACTTCTCGTGGTAACGCTTGTTGCCGGCGGTCCAGTCGCGCAGGTTCACCTCGTTGAGCCACTGGAGGTAGAACGCCTCGTATCCCTCGACCTCGATTCCGGCGTCCTGCAGCTGGAAGTACATCAGCTGTGCGTCGAGGTCCTGGATGTTGGAGTAGGCGTCCACGATGATGCGGATGTCGATGTCCGGGTCGGCCGCCTTCTTCAGCAGCAGCCGCCTGGCGATGGTGTTGCCCACGATGTCGGCCTTGAAGATCAGGGCCTGGATGTAGATGGACTCCTGGGCGTCGTCGATCATCCGCAGGCGTTCGGTGAAGGCGGCCTCGCCGTTGATCAACAGGCGGGCGCTGTTGCCCGTGCGGACCGGGGGGACGGTGGAGTCGACCCCGGCCTCGAGATCCGGGGGAGGCTCGAAGACCAGCCCGTCGTCCGGTGCGGGGGGCCCTGCGAGGGCGGAGAGCGCCAGCAGGGCCGCGAGGGCGGCGACGGTGACGGATGCGGTGGTCTTCCCGGCCATGGTGCCCCTCCGATGGAGGCGAAAGCGTACCAAACCCCGGCGCAGCACGCGCTAGAATCGGGACCGGTACGAGGAGGTGCGGCGATGCGCCGACATGTCGGGTGGATTCTGGTGGTGCTGGCGGGGCTGGGGTGCGGCGATCTCGGAGAAGGGGAGGGCGGCGTCTGCGACCAGGACTGCGCGGATCAGCACCTGGCTTACGGGATCCAGTGGTCGGTGATGTCCCTGTTCAACGCCGCGTCCGGCACCCTCGGCGCGGTCGAGGTGGACCTGGAGTGCGGGTTCGGCGGCTCGGCCGCGGTCACGGGCGCCGTGGACGGCGATCCCGAGGGCATCCTGGACGCGGATCTGGCGTTCGAGATGGCCGCCTGCGAGGAGGCACGGGGCAGCGAGTACCACCTGGTGCTCGATGGCGAGGTGCTGCAGTACGGCGCATTCGAGAACGGCGGTACGCTGGTGGAGTTCACTTACACGGCCTCGGAGGTGGGCTTCCAGGGGATGGTGGACACGGACCTGGGGGAGATGGAGTTCGACGACAGCTGCGCGCTGGACTCCCTGCTCGCGTGCGACTCGTTCGGCCAGTGCGAGACCAGCGGTTCGGTGTGCGGTCGGGAGTTCACGCCGCTGATCAGCACCATCGTCAGTCTGTAAGACCTACTGCGCGTAGCCGCGCGCCTTCTTGACCAGCTCGATGAACTCGGCGCGGTAGCCGTGGTGGTCTCTCACCGCGCCCTCGCCGGCCAGCTCGACCACGCCGTCGAACGAGGCGGTGCCCTTGTAGGGGGAATCCCGCAGCAGCATGCCGAAGGCGGCCACCGACGCGGCGAACTTGAAGTCCGCCGAAGCCCCGGCGTAGCTGCTGCCGGAGTCGGTGATGGGGAAGGTCAGCAGGCGCGACGTGTCGCCGTCGGGCTCCTTGTAGCGCAGCTTCAGCGTGAGCAGCTCGCCGCTGGACGCGGCGGCGGTGGGGCGGCCGGGCTGCTGGTACTTCAGCGGGTCCACCCCGGGCACCTTCAGCTCGACCCCGGCCGGCACGATCTCGTACAGGGCCGTGACCGTGTGGCCGGCGCCGATCTCGCCGGCGTCCTTGGTGTCGTCGTTGAAGTCCTGGGCGGCGAGGATGCGGTTCTCGTAGCCGATCAGGCGGTAGTGGCCGACCTGGGCGGGGTTGAACTCCACCTGGATCTTCACGTCCTTGGCGATGGTCACCAGCGTGCCGCTGATCTGCTCGACGAGCACCTTGCGGGCCTCGTTGCGCGTGTCGATGTACGCGTAGTTGCCGTTGCCCTTGTCCGCGATCTTCTCCAGCGTCGAGTCCTGGTAGTTGCCCATGCCGAAGCCCAGCACGGTCAGGAACACCCCCGACTTCGCCCTGTCCTCGATCAGGTCGATCAGCTCGCTCTGGCTGGTGGTGCCCACGTTGAAGTCGCCGTCCGTGGCCAGGATGACGCGGTTGACGCCGCCCTCGACGAAGTTCGCCATCGCCGTGTCGTAGGCCAGGCGGATGCCGGCGCCGCCGTTGGTGGAGCCGCCCGCCTTCAGCCGGTCCATGGCGTCGAGAATGGCGCGGTGGTCGTCGGCGCGGGTGGAGGGGAGCACCAGGCCCGAGGCGCCGGCGTAGACGGCGATGGCCACGCGGTCGTTCGGCCCCAGCTGCTGGGTCAGCATTCCCAGCGCGTCCTTGAGCAGCGGCAGCTTGTTGGGCTGGTTCATGGAGCCCGACACGTCCAGCAGGAACACCAGGTTGCTGGTGGGGCGCTCGTCCGCGGGGATCTCCCAGCCCTTGAGGCCGATGCGGGCGAGGCGGTGGTCGGCGTTCCAGGGGCAGCCCGCCACCTCCACGTGGGAGGAGAAGGGCGTGTCGCCGCTGGGGGCGGCGTAGTCGTAGTCGAAGTAGTTGACCATCTCCTCGATGCGCACCGCTCCGGCCGGAGGCATCGAGCCGCCCTCGAGCATCCGCCGCACGTTGGAGTACGACGCCGTGTCCACGTCGATGGAGAAGGTGGACAGGGGCTCGTCGGCCACGGAGTAGAACGGGTTGTCCGTGACGTGGTCGTAGGACTCGGTCTTGAAGTCCTGGCGGTTCCAGCCTTCCTCCCCGGAGGGGGTCGGGAGTTCCGCGTCGGCGCCGGCCTTGTCCTTCAGGACGGGGATGAGCTCCCCGCCGGTGTCCATGGGGGCCTCGGCGCCGTCGGCGGCGAGGTACCCGATGTCCTCGAGCTGGGAGTACCTCTCGGACGGGATAACCTCGGGGACGGGCTCGGTCGCCGCCATGTCGTAGCTCACCACCGAGTCCGGCTTGCCGATCACGGACTCGCTCAGGTGCCCGGTGGCCGTGTACAGACGGACGCTGACCGCACCGACGCCCAGCATCAGCAGCACCCCGGCGGCCGCGGCGAACCACGGCCAGCGGCGCTTGCGGCGGATCGGGGTGACCTTCGTCTCGGTGGCGCGCTCCTCGATGGCCTCGCGCTGCTGGTCGGACAGCGCGGCGATGGGCTCGTCGGCCAGGGCCTCGGAGGCCAGCAGGGCCAGGGCCTCGAGGTCGGCCACCGTCTGGCGGGCCGCCTCGTCGTTCTCCAGCGCCGCCTCCACGGCGGCGTGTTCGTCGGAATCCAGTTCGCCCAGCACGTAGGCAGTGAGCTTTTCGTCGTTGAGCTGGATGGTCATGACTGGACCTCCCCGGCCGGGATCGCCCCGACCTGTGCCCGGACCGTGGTCAGCGCTGCGGTGATCAGGTTGCTGACCGTACCCAGGGACTTGCCCATGACCTGGCCGATCTCGCGGTAGGTCAGGTGGTCCTGGAACTTGAGTCGGAATGCCTCCTGCTGGTCTGGCGGTAGTTCGTGTATCGCCCGGAGTACCTTGCCGTGCGCTTCGCTGCGCGCGGCGAGCTCCCGGGGACCGGCGCCGCCATTGGCGATCGCCTCGGCACGGGTCTGATCGAGCGGTCCCATGCGTCCCTCCTTCTTGCGGACGTCCAGCGCCCGGTTGCGGCACACGGTGAACAGCCACGCCGCGAGGCGCTCCTCCACGTCGTCACGTCGGGCCGCACACAGCCGCATGAAGGTCTCCTGGACCACATCGCGTGCGCGTTCGGTGTCTCCGACGATGGAGGTGGCGTGGCGGATCAGCGGCTGCTCGTAGCGCTGCAGCGCTGCTTTCACCCATTCGGCCTTGGTCTCGGATCGTTTGCTCATGGTCGAAACCTCGAACTTGGCGCCAGTTCCTCGTTCCTACCCTGACAACGACTCACCGCCGGGTTTGTTCAAGAAGGGGTTCCCGACACGGTACTATGCGGATCCGGACGCGTGCGAGGGAGGACGGACGATGGCTCGACGGTGGATCCTGCTGGCCCTGGTTACGGCGGCGCTCATGGCCGTCGGTTGCCCCGAGGACGACGGCGACGACGACAGCGCCGTGTCGGACGACGACGACGTGGGGGACGACGACAGCGCCGGGGACGACGACGATCCGTGGGCAGAGGCCGCGGCGTGGGAGCTGAGCGAGCCGATCCCCTGTCCCCCCGAGGTCCCCGACGACGACGCCCTGGTCCAGCTGCTGGGTGAGCTGGGACTCGACCTCACCGTGGGGATCGACTGGTTCTACTACGACAACTATGGCGGCTACATCGAGGAGGATCCGGCGCGCCTGGACTTCTTCCACGACCTGCAAGAGGACGTCACCCTGATCCCGTGTACTGCCGAGGGGTACGCCCTGCGCGCCGACGCGGCGGCCGACTCGGACCACCGCCTCGCGACGCAGATCGCCGACATGGCGGCCGAGCTGGGCCTCACGGTCGAGGCCGGCGGCGAGTTTGCGGCGCTGGACGGCGAGGAGCCCCTGGTGGCCGCCCTGGCCGAGCTCTTCGGCGACGACGAGAACTGGGACGCTGACACGGCGGCCGCGGACGCGGCGGCGCTGCCACTGGAGCTGCGGTCACTCGCCGGCTGGCTCGTCCGGGCGGCGGCGGAGGCATCCGAGACCCGCGACGACGCCCTCGACGCCTGGCTCGGCGTGTGGGACGCCGGCATGATGTTCGAGCGCGTACCGCACACCTACATCTCCTCCATGGGCCAGGGCATGAATCCGGACGACGAGGACGACCTGGCCGTGCTCGTGCCCGACGACGCGGCCGCGGCCGCCATGTACACCGGCGCCATCCGCCTCGCCCAGGCCCTCGACGAGGCGCCCTGGATCGAGGCGCTGGACGACGACTTCGAGTTCTTCGTGGACACGCCGCGCGGCGTCGTGCTGATCCGCGGGGGCGGAGACGACGTCTACGATCCGACCGTGGACGAGCGGCTCGACGCGCCCCTCTTGCTGGTGATCGACGCGGGCGGCAGCGACACCTACCGCATCCCCGCGGGGGCCACCAGCTCGGAGGACAACGGGGTGGCCCTGTGCGTGGACCTGGGCGGTGACGACGCCTACGGCTACGTGGAGGAGGCCGATCCCAACGACCTCGAAGGCCTGCTGCCGTCGGACGAGGACGGTCGCTACCACGGCGACGGCTTCTACGGCCCCATCACCGACAGCAACTTCCCCCGGCAGGGCGCCGGAGTGGGCGGCTACGGGTTCCTGCTGGACCTTGGCGGGGGGGACGACGTGTACCGCAGCCTGCGCTTCTCCCAGGGATTCGCCGCGGTGGGCGTGGGGGTGCTGTACGACGACGGTGGCGCCGACGACTACGAATGCGAGTCCAGCTGCCAGGCCTCGTCCCTGGCCGGGCTGGCGCTGCTGCACGACGGCGGCGGCCCCGACCGCTACCGCGCCTTCTACTCCTCCCAGGCCTTTGCCTCGCCCATGGCCTTCGCCCTGCTGTACGAACACGAGGGCGCGGACACCTACGAGCTCGAGCCCGACGACCCCTTCATGTACGGCTGGTACGAGGGCTACCCCCACAACATCAGCCGCGGCCAGGGGGCGGCGACGGGCCTGCGCCAGGGCGACTACGTCAACGAGGTCCACCTCGGCGGCGGCATCGGCCTGTTGCGGGATCGCGAAGGGGACGACGAGTACCTCGCCTCGGTCATGGCCCAGGCCAACGGCTACTGGTTCGGGTTCGGCATCCTCGCCGACGGCGCCGGGAACGACCGCTACAACGGCTACAACTACATCCAGGGCGCCACCGAGCACTTCGCCCTCGCGGCCTTTGTCGAGGGCGGCGGCGACGACACCTACAACGACGAGCTCGAGCCCACGCACAGCTCCATCGCCCTGGCCCACGACTACTCGGTCACCGTCTTCGTCGAGCGGGACGGCCACGACTGGTACCACGGCCCCGACCGCGGCATCGGCACCTCCAAGTGCCACGGCCTGGGCATCCTCGTGGACCACCTCGGCGACGACGAGTACCACGCGTGGGACGATCGCTCCATCGGCTGGGCCACCGACTACGACTGGGACGTGGGCACCTGCGGGGACGCCACGACCATCCCCAGCTACGGGTTCTTCGTGGACCTCGACGGCGCGGATCTGTATGACAAGCCCGACCCCACGGGGTACGGAGACGACACCGTATGGCTCACCGACGATCCCCACGACGACACCGCCATGGAGCTCTCCGGCGGCATCGACGTGACCGGCGGAGCCTGCGTGCTCTAGGGGTCAAGTCTGGTTTGTTTTAAAAATATATATGATAAAAAAATAAAAAAAAAAAA
>CAZLEO010000074.1:14146-16593 GCA_964558555.1 uncultured Rickettsiales bacterium
GTGTTTTTTTTTTTTGTTTTTTTTTTTTTTCTTTTTCTCTATTATTTTTCTAAAATATAATTTGACTGCACCCCTGAAGGAGAGAAGATGCGGAACTGGATGGTGTGGGTCCTGGCGTGCGGGCTCTTTGCGGGCTGCTCGGGGCAGCTGCAGGTGAACGACGACGACGACGATGCGTCCGTGGGCGACGACGACGTGTCCGGCGGGGACGACGACGACGTGGTGGGTGACGACGACGTGGTGGGCGACGACGACGACGCGGTGGGTGACGACGACGACGCGGCGGACGATGACGACGCCATCGATCCGGACCTGCTGTGCGGGCCCATGCCGGACCTGTACGCGGGGGAGGTCCCGTTCGTGGTGTACACCGGGTACGCGGATGTGGAGGTGAATGCGGCCTGGGACGACGACTGGCACTGGGAGGGGTGCCGGGGCGGGTACGTGGTGGAGGTGCCGGGACAGCTGTCGTGCGGCGCCTACTGGGACATGGGCGGCCGATCGTCTTCCGAGAACCCGCAGTCGTCGAGCTACGACATGGACCTGCAGTTCGATCTGGTGCTGGATACCTGCGGCACGGCCAACGAGGGGCCGGGTGAGTACCGGGTGACCGACGTGAGCGGGAGCTGGAGTCAGTTCCGAGTGGAGTACTACGACGGCTTCTTCGTCAGCTGGATCGAGCTGGACCCGGCCGCGACGGGCATCGTCAACTGGAACGCCACCCAGAGCGAGGGGACCGGGTGGCTCGAGTTCCACAGCGTTCCGTTTGCGTACGCCCCCTAGTCCGCCTGCTTCACCCAGCCCCGCGTCAGCCGACCCACCAGCGCGGCGATCCCGATCCCCCCGGCCGCACCCAGTATCAACCCCACGACCACGTCGGACGGATAGTGCACGCCCAGGTAGATGCGCGAGAAGCCCACGGCAAAGGCGGCGGGGATGCCGAAGGCGAGGGTGCGGGGCCCGAACCAGCCCAGCGCCGCGGCGAGGGCGGCGGCGTTGGCGGCGTGGTTCGAGGGGAAGGACCAGCTCTCGCGACACGGACCGGTGAGGCGCAGCAGCTCGCCGAGCTCATGGCACGGGCGCAGCCGCCCCACCAGCGGCTTGATCCCCAGCCCGAGGATCGGGTCGATGATCACCACGGCCAGCACCATGGCCGTCACGGTGGCCACGCCGAGGCGACCGTGCCGCCACACCAGCCACACCGCGATCGCCGCGAGCACCGGATACCAGTAGAGGTCGCGGGAGATCGCCCCCATCAGCCCGTCCATGAACGGACTCGCGAGCGCCCCGTTGGCCCACAGCAATAGTTCCCGGTCGAATGCGTTCATCGGTTCGTCACCGACGCAAGTGTACATCCCCCTCGTCAACGCGGCGTGAACGTGCCATCGTATCGGCCGCGAAACGTAGGAAAGGCCTCATGCGACCGTGGACCCCCCTCCTGCTCGCCCTCGCCCTGGCGCTCGCCGGCTGCCCCGACGAGGACGACGACGACTCGACCGCCCCCGACGACGACGACGCGACCGCCCCCGACGACGACGAGTCGTCCTCCCCCGACTATGACTTTGACTATGACTTTTACGACGACTCCACCCCCGCCGGGGACTGGCAGGCGGTGAGCGCCGGCTACTGGCACACCTGCGGCCTGCGCACCGACGGCACCGCCGAGTGCTGGGGCTGGAACGACGAGGGCCAGGCCGATGCGGTGGAGGGGACGTACACCAGCGTGGGGGCCAGCGAGGGCCACTCCTGCGGTCACCGCACGGACGGCACCATCGTCTGCTGGGGTCGCGACCACATCGAGCAGGCCAATCCGCCCGAGGGCACCTTCACCCACCTCGCCGTGGGGTACTGGCACGGCTGCGCCGTCCCCGAAGACGGGGACCTGGAGTGCTGGGGCTGGGATTACTACGGCCAGGTCACGACCGTGGACGGCCCCGGCACCATGTCCCTGGCAGGCGTCAGCCACACCTGCGCCCTGCAGGACTCCGGCGAGGTCGTGTGTTGGGGGCGCGACCACGAGGGGCAGGCCACGCCCCCGGCCGGCCCCTTCAGCACCCTCGACGGCCGCTACCAGCACAACTGCGCCATCCGCCTCGACGGCACCGCGGCCTGCTGGGGCTGGAACCACTACGAGCAGGCGGATCCCCCCGACGGCGAGTTCGCCCAGGTCAGCGCCGGCTACGGCCACACCTGCGGCATCCACCCCGACCGCTCCCTCGACTGCTGGGGCTGGGACTTCTACGACCAGGCCTCCCCCCCGGCCGGCGAGTATCTCCACGTCTCCGCGGGCTTCGAGCACACGTGCGGCGTCACCCTCTCCGGCGAGCTGCGGTGCTGGGGCAGGGACCAGTACGGTCAGTCGACGGTTCCCTAGGGGTGGAGGGTTGTGTTTGGTTATTTTGGGGGGGGGGCGGGGGGGGGGTGGGGGGATGACACACGGTTACCCC
>CAZLEO010000074.1:16603-34429 GCA_964558555.1 uncultured Rickettsiales bacterium
GATGCAAGACCAGACTTGACCCCTGCTACAGCTCGAGGGCGGCGAGGTCGAGCATGCCCTGGATGGAGATGTCGAGCATGCGGCCCTCGGTCTCGTGGGCGATCTCGGGGCCGAAGAAGCCGTTGAGGTCGCCGATGACGGCGAGGAGGGCGCCGCAGCGGAGGGGGACGTCGCGGGTGCGGGAGGCGGCGACGGTGGTGGGGCCGCCAAAGGCGGAGCCGAGGATGAAGAGGTGGGCGGCCTCCATCTCGGTGGCGACGACGCCGAGGCGGGACAGCAGGTTCATGTAGGCGAGGTTCTGCTCGCCCAGCGGCCCGCGGCCGTACTCCCGGCCGTAGAAGGAGTCCTTGGTGTGGACCACGCCGGTGTGGGTGCGGTCGCCGTGGCCGGTGCGGATGGCCGCGGCGCTCATGAGCTCGACCATGACCGGATCGCCGACGGCGGGGAACTCGCGGGGGGCGTAGGCGTCGGAGCAGCCCTCGTCGCGCACGGCGCCCGACGCGATGACCACGTCGCCGCCGCGGACGCCCTCGCTGAGGGTGCCGGTGGTGCCGATGCGCAGCAGCCGCCGGACGCCCAGGTCCAGCAGCTCGGTCACGACGATGTCCACGCTGGGCACGCCCATGCCGGTGGGCACGACGGCCACGTCCACGGACACGTCGCCGCGCACGAGGCGGCCGTAGTGGGAGTCCAGCCCCCGTGACGTGCTCACGGTGGTGCGGTCCACGAACTGGTCGGCGAGGCGCGCCGCGCGCTTGGGGGAGCCGGGCAGGAAGACGTAGCGGCCGAGGCCGTCGTTTCCTGCCATGTGGGTGTCGTCGATCTCGAGATGGTAGGCGTGAGTCATGCTTCTCTCTCCGTCCTCAGCTTGCTGTGCGCCCGCGGCGCTGGGGCCCCACCTCGGGGAGCTGCGAGATCCGCCGTCGGGCGACCTGCGCCAGCGCCTCGGGGCGTTGTGCCTGTTCTTGGAAGTCCGCGGTCCAGCGCTGCTGCATGCTGCGCCAGATCCGGTCGTTGAAGTCGTCCTCCACGCCGCGCCACGCCCGGTTCAGGAAGGCGTCCATGGCGGCGCGGTCGTCGCGCCAGGGCTCGGGCCAGCGCTCGTCGAGGGCCTCGGCCAGGGTGAAGCCGTCCTCGGCGAGGCCGAGCACCTGCTCCCAGTACTCGCGCACGTCGGCGACGTAGGTGGGGATGTCGAAGGCCCGCGAGCCGGCGTCGTAGATGGCGCAGCGCTCCAGGGCGAAGCCCACGTCGTCGTACTGGGACAGGGCGAACTCGGGCGCGACGAGGCAGTCGTGGCGCACCAGGTCGGTGCCGGGGATGCCGATGCGCAGCTCGGACTTGCTGTCCACGAGCTTGAACTTGGCCTCCAGGTACACCGCGGTGGTGCCCTCGTAGTCGGGGAAGGCCGCCCGGGCCTCGGCGTCGAACGCGGTGAGCACTTTCTCGAGCTTGTGGCAGCCGATGGTGAAGAAGACCATCCGTCGCAGGGACGAGCCGATCCCCTTGAGGTGCTCGAGGATCACGTGCAGGCCGTTGTCCACGGTGACGCCGGTGGCCACCACGTCGCCCACGAGCATCACCGCCTGCGCGGGGATGCGCAGCTTGCGGTACATGTCCTCTTCCACCTGCCAGCGCCCGTCCACGCGGCGTCGCTGGCTGCTCATGAAGCACGACGAGTGGCGGTTGTAGCCGAAGGCCTGGTGGAGGGACTCGCGCAGCCCGAAGTTCAGGCCGCCGCGCAGGAAGTGGGCCACGCAGATCCGCTCCTGCTCCGCGACCCGGAGGGGCTCGCGCTCGGGCAAGACGTGCAGGGCGCGCGTGATGGCGCGCGGCAGCTCGTGGCCGAACTCCACACCGAGCACCTCGGGCCGGTTGCAGATGCGCCGGGACTCCGGCGTGGATACGACGTAGCGGCTCACCGGCCCGTCGTGCTTGCCGCGGATGGCGTAGCAGGTGGCTTCGTCTGCGCGTCCGATGCGTTCGAGGTACTGCACGGTGGCCTCCGTTGCCCGCAATCCCTATCCGACCCCCCGCACCCTGTCAACGGATTGAAATGACGGGCAGAAACGTTAAGTTCCAAGGAGCGTCCCTGCCCAGGAGTGCCCATGCGATCCATCGCCTCGTTCGCGGCCCTGCTCGCCGCCATCCTCTGCGCGCCCGCGTCGGCGCAGGACGATCCCCTGCTCGACGCCCTGCAGACCGAGCTGGACCGCTCCATGAGCCGCCTCGCCGATCAGGCCGATCCCCCCTATTTCCTCGCCTACGAGGTGGTGGAGTCCCATTCGGTGGAGATGCACGGCGAGGACGGCGCGTTCGGCAGCGTCAGCGACAGCCGCATGCGCCAGTTCGACGTGGACGTGCGCGTGGGCGATCCCTCCCTGGACAACACCCACCCCGACGCCGAGGTGGAGGACGGCAGCCTGCGGCGCGGCGACTACGCCCTGCCCCTGGACGACGACCCCGCGGCCGTGCGCGTGGCCCTGTGGAAGGAGACGGACCGGCGCTACCGCAACGCCCTGTTCCGCCTCGACCAGATCCGCGCCAACCGGGTCGTGCGGTTGGACGACGAGGACATGGGCGACTTCTCCGCTGCCGATCCCGCGGTCTGGATCGGCGAGCCGGCCGAACTGGAGGTGGACGAGGAGACGTGGGCCGAGACCCTGCGCACCGTGTCCTCCTCCTTCCGCGACTCGTCGGTGGTCTACGACGGCGCCGTGCGGTTCAGCGCCCGCGCCGAGAACCGCTACCACGTGAACTCCGACGGCACCCGGCTGCGCATCCCCTGGGTGCACTATCGCGTCTCCATCTCCATCGCCACCCTGGCCCCGGAGGGCACGGAGCTGGCCCTGTTCCACGCGTGGGACGCCGCCGCCGTGGACGGTCTCCCGGGCGCGGACGAGATGGCCGCCAAGGCCGAGCAGATGGAGCAGACCCTGATCGCCCTGACCGAGGCCCCAGAGGCCGAGCCCGTCTCCTGTCCCGCCATCCTCAGCGGCCGCGCCGCGGCCGTGTTCTTCCACGAGATCTTCGGCCACCGCATGGAGGGGCACCGCCTGCGCGACCCCGAGGAGGGGCAGACCTTTGCCGACGAGGTGGGCCGGGCCGTGCTGCCCGACTTCGTCCAGGTGTTCGACGATCCCACCGTGCGGCAGCTCGAGGGGATCGATCTCAACGGCTTCTATCCCTTCGACAACGAGGGGGTGCAGGCCCAGCGCGTCGTGCTCGTCGACGACGGGGTGCTCGAGCGGTTCCTCACCTCCCGCCTGCCCATCCCCGACCAGGCCACGTCCAACGGCCACGGCCGCCGCCAGGCGGGCCACGACGTGGTCTCCCGCCAGGGCAACCTCATCGTCGAGACCACCGAGTCGGTCTCGTCCGACGGGCTGCGCGAGCTGCTGCGCGAGGAGGTCCGGGCCCAGGGCAAGCCCTACGGTCTGTACTTCGAGGACATCACCGGCGGCTTCACCTACACCGGGCGGTCCATGGCCAACGCCTTCAACGTCTCGCCGGTGATCGTCTACCGCGTCTACGCCGACGGCCGCCCCGACGAGCTGGTGCGCGGCGCCGACCTCATCGGGACGCCGCTGGCCACCTTCTCCCAGGTGATCGCCGCCAGCGACGATCGCGCCGTGTTCAACGGCTACTGCGGCGCCGAGTCCGGCTGGGTGCCGGTGTCGGCCGTGTCGCCGGAGCTGCTGGTGCGGCGTATCGAGATCCAGCGCAAGGAGAGCGGCGACGAGCGCGCCCCGGTCCTCCCCCCGCCCGGTGAGGAGGTGTCCCGATGATCGCGCGCACCCTGTTGCTGCTGTCCCTGCTGACCGCCCCGGCCGCCCAGGCCGACGAGGCGGACATCCTCGGCGCCCTCGAGGCCGAGCTCGAACGGTCCATGGACCAGCTGGTCCTCCCGGACGCGGAGGCGCCGTACTTCGGCGCGTACACCCTGTTCGACACCCACACCGCCTACGCGGAGGCGTCGTTCGGGTCCCTGGTCCGCTCCGGCGCCAACCACCGGCGGCCCCTGCGCGCCGAGCTGCGCGTGGGCTCGTACCGCACCGACAACACCAACTTCTCGTCCTTTGGCGAGGACCCCGCCGGCGTGACCGGCGCGTCGCTGGTGCTCGACGACGACCCCACCGCCATCCGCCGCGACCTGTGGGTGGTCACCGATTCGGCCTACAAGTCCGCGGTGGAAGGCCTCTCGCTGAAGCTCGCCGCGCGGGAGCAGGCCACCGACGAGGAGCGGCCGCCCGACTTCAGCCCGGCGCCGGTCGTGGTGCAGGTGGACGAGGGCACCCTCGCCCTGCCGGATCAGGTGGCCATGGAGGAGCTCGCCCGCGTCCTGTCCGAACCGATGAAGGACCACCCGAGGCTGCAGTTCTCCCGCGCGTATGCCTCGGAGGTCACCTGGCAGCGCTACCTGGTCAACTCCGAGGGCACCCGCGTGGTGGACGAGGGCCACATGGTGGTGGTCCGGGCCATCGCCGAGGCCCGGGCCGACGACGGCGCCCTGGTCAAGGACGCCTATTCATGGATGTCCCGCGGCGATCTGCCCCCTCGGGCCGAGCTCGAGGCCGGGGTGGCGCGGATGCTCGCGCGCCTCGACGCCACCACCGCCGCCGAGGAGATCGACGAGTACCTCGGGCCGGTCCTGTTCGTGGACCAGGGGGCGGCGGAGCTGTTCCGCCAGCTGCTCGTGCCGCAGGTGATGGGCACCCCTGCCGAGGAGACCGACGGCGCCTGGGACATGGGCGGCAGCGCCCGTCCCCTGGCTCGCCTGGGCCGCCGCGTCCTGCCCGCCGGCTTCCGCGTCTGGGACGACCCCGCCGGCGCGCCCCACGACGCCGTGGGCGCCTACGCCATCGACGCCGAGGGGGTCCGCGCCGAGCGCGTCGACCTGGTGGAGGAGGGGGTCGTGCAGTCCCTGCTCATGTCGCGCACGCCACGCGAGGACCTCGCCCGCTCCAACGGCCACGGCCGTGGGGGCATCTCCACGCGCACGGTGGGCATGCCCGGCTACCTGACGGTGGAGGCCCAGCGCGCCCTGCCCGAGGGGCGGCTGCTCAAGCAGGCCTTCCGCATGGCCCGGCAGTCCGGGCTCGACCACGTGTTGCTGGTGCGCGCCCTGGACGATCCGGCCCTGCGCACCGCGTCCACGGTGCGGCGCATCCGCTTCGGCGACGACGACGGCCCCGCCCTGAGCGATCCCCTGCAGGTGGTGCGCCTGTACGCCGACGGCACCGAGGAGCCCGTGCGCGGCGCCACCTTCCTGCTGGGCGACCACCGCGTGCTCCGCGACATCGCCGCGGTGGGCGGCGAGCAGACCGAGCACGAGTACCTCGCCCCGCCGGTGCTGCACGGCGGCACGAGCTGGGTCGCGGGCCCCACCACGGGCGTCCCCGTCACCCTGAGCACGCCCTCGATGGTGCTGATCTCCGAGATGGAGATCGGCGCCCGATCCGGCCGCAAGTCCCCGGCGCCGCTGCTGCCCAGCCCCCTCGCGCGATCGAACTGATCGACCCGCGCGCCCCTCCGCTCCCGCGGTTGCAGTAAACTACCCGTCTTCTGACCAGGGAGGACCCGTATGCTCACCCACGCTCGCTGCGCCATCGCTGCAGTCATCGCCCTCGCCCTCTCGCTCGCGCCGGCCTACCACGCGCCTGCGCAGGAAGGCCTGCCCGGCATCGACGACCAGGTCACGGACAAGGGATTCCGCGAGGCACTGATCTCCGAGGCCGTGCTCATCGTGTACGGCACCGGCGGCGATGAGGCGGTCACCGCGGAGCTGAAGAAGTTCGCCGAGGCGCTCAAGGCCGATCTCGAGGGCAAGATGTCCGGCGACGGCTGGCCCATCACCCTGCGCCCGGACAGCGAGGTGAGCCTGCCCGAGCTCGGCGGCTGTGCCCTGTTCCTGGTGGGCACGCCGGCGAGCAACGTCATCCTCACGCTGTACGAGGGGAGCTTCCCGCTCAGCGTGAACCCCGACGGCGTCACCGTGGGCAAGGACACGGTCGAGGGCTCCGACGTGGCCGCCACCTTTGCCGTGATCAACCCCTTCAATCCCGGCCACTACGCGGTGGTCTACACCGGCGTGAACGACGCGGCGATCTACAACGCGCCGGACTTCGCCTTCGACGAGATCGGCTACGTCGTGGTCAACGGCGCCGGGGTGCAGGCCCGCGGCCAGTTCGACACCACCATCCCCGAGTACTGGACCGCCCTGCCCGGGGCCAGCGTCAAGGCCGTGTCCGAGCAGCTCGTCGCCGACGCCACGGCCCTGACGTCCGACCTGCCCCTGGAGGCGCCGCTGTCCGGCATCGAGGACGCGTCCGTGTTCATGCTGGGGTACGGCCCCGAGGACGGCACCGCCGAGATCCCGGCGCTGCTCATGCCCTACCTGCTGCACCTCAACGAGCACCGCGGGGTACGCATGGTCGGCCTCGAGGCCCCCCGCTGGCTCGGTAGCTACCTCGACGCCTACGTCGTGGACGGCAAGGCCCCGCCCGAGGGCGTGACCGTTCCCGAGGAGATCCACCCGTTCATCGAGGCGCTGCGCACCCACAACAAGACCCTGGCGCACGACCAGCGCATCCACGTGGCCACCTTCGACCTCAACCACGACGTGTTCGAGGGCGACCACTCCCTGCTGCCGCTGCAGACCTGGATCGAGGGGCTGCGCGACCGCGAGACGCGCAAGGCGCTGACCCGGGCGCTGGACGAGGCCCGCGCCGCGTACGAGGGCGGCAACCCCGCGGCCATGCTGCAGGGCATCAATCGCCTCAACGAGGGGGTGGCCGTGGCAGCGCTGAAGAAGAAGCTGCCGGCGGACATCTACCCCGTGCTGCGTCGCTACCTCGACACGGAGAAGACGTCCATCTTCTACCACCAGCCCGAGACCCGCTCCCGCCGCAACACGGCCCCCGTGCTCGAGGCCCGCGCGCGCGTCCTGCGCCAGAACATGACCGACATCCTCGTCGCCGCCGAGGCCGAGTACGGCTCGCCGGTGCTGTTCTTCGTGGCCGCGGACCACTGCAACAAGGGCGCCCCGGGCGCCGGGTACGGCCGCATCTCCCTGGCGAGGTACTTCGACAAGTACTACGAGCCCACCTGGGAGAAGGTGCACGCGGTCGTGGCCTTCGCCTACTCGGGCCGCTACTTCGACCACGACTCGGGCGCCGCCCTGGCCGTGGACGGTGGCTTCACCCCCGACGAGTTCGAGGCGCTGGTCGCGGAGTTCCGCAAGCCCAACACCGTCATCTGGGTGGACTTCGCCGATCCCTTCTGGCTGGACAGCCGCCTGCCCATCGGCCACGTGTGGACGTGGCCCGCCGAGCTGTACGACGGCATGGTCTTCTTGTTCGACGTCACGCCGACCCGAGGCAAGAAGCTGCCGCTGGGCCAGTGATCCGCCCCCCGGTCCCCCTGGTCGCGCTCGCCGCGCTCGCCTGGCTCGGCTGTCCGTCTGCAGATCCTCCCCTCGATCCCGAACGGGATCCCGGCGTCACCCGTCTCGGCCTCGACCCCGGCCCCACCCTGGAGGCCCCGGATCGGTCGGGCCTGGACCACGAGCTGTTCGTGGTGACCTCGGGCGGGGCCGGCCGCGCATTCCGCGTCCGCATGGGCCCCGATCGCCCGCCCTTGCTGTACGGCGCGAGCCACCCCGCGTTCTACGACGGGCGATCCCTGGCCGTGTTCGGCCGGCTGGCGCTGCGGCATTCCGAGGAGCTCGGCGGCGGCCGCACCTACGCGCAGACGCGGGTGCGGATGTGGGAGGAGGACGGCCTGGGATCGGGGCGCTGGATCCACAACCACGGCCTGCTCATCCCCATCGAGGACGAGCCGGACGATCCCTGCGGGCCCGACGAGGTGTGCCGCTGGGAGGACAGCTCCGGCATGGACCTGGTCAGCATCGTGGGGGATCTGCGCGGCGTGCGCGTGTGGTCCGGCGGATACACCGGCGGCGCCCAGGGCACGGCCACGGTGGGCTACCGGATCCACGACCGCTTCGGCGAGGCCCAGGATCTGCTGCGGCTGTACGGCGCCGAGCACCGCGAGCTGGTCCGCGCCGCCCGCGCCGCCTGGGACGCCCTGCCCGAGGAGCAACGGGAGTGCCACAAGTTCGACTACAAGTCCTCGTACCTGCGCCCCGCCCCCGGTGGGCTGATATGGGTCATGCACGGTACGGCCGCGTACGAGAGCTGTCGCGGCACGTCGGTCGCGGTGGAGGTCCCGGCGCCGCCGCCCCGACACGGCAACGTGGACCCGATGAGCCTCGGCGAGCCGGGCGACTTGTTCCACTTCGGGCCGCCCGACGTGTGGATCGAGGCCGGGCCCGTGGTCCGCGGCGACGGCTGGAGCCTGCCGTTGCCCGGCGGCACCGACGAGGACCCGCCCCTGGCCGCGGCGTACTTCACACCCCGCGCCGACATCCGCCCCGCCCACCTCGAGCCCCTCGACGCCGCGTTCACCGCCCTGCTGCCCGTGCCGCTGGTGAAGGGAGGCGAGCCGACCGTGGACGGACGCCTCGGCGAGTGGAAGGGGGACCGCCTGCTGCTGCTGGACCAGCTCGACAACGTCGCGTGGCAGCGCACCGGCGAGGCCTGGGGCGGCGCCGCGGACGCGTCCCTGGGGATCGGCCTGCGCGCGGCCACCGACGGCTGGCTCCTCGCCGCGCGGCTCCTCGACGACCTGCACGTCCCGGGAGACGGCCCTGCGGCGGACCGGCTCCAGGTCTGGCTGCGCGGCGACGACGGCTGGGTTCGCATCGACGTGAACCCCGGGGCCGAGCCGGGTGCGGCCGTGGTGACACCGTCCGGCCTCGCCCGCAGCGGCGAGCTCGAGGAGGATCTGCCCGCCGGTCGCGCCGCCTCACTGTCGGACGCGCGGGCCGCGTGGACGGTCCTCCAGGATGCCGAAGGCGCCTACCAGGGTATGGATGTGGAGCTGTTCCTGCCCGCCTCGGCGGCGAGGCTGCGCGACGGCGAGATCGGCCTGCGCGTGCTGTTCTCCGACGGGGACGGGGGCCATGATCTGAAGGGCGACACGCTGATCGGCAACGCCCCGCAGCTCGCCGACGTCTTCACCCCCCTCGACTGATCAGCTCTTCCCCTCGTCGAGGCGCTTTTGCTTCAACCACACCCGCTCCAGCGCCTGCAGCAGGGTGAGCAGGTCCTCGGTGGGGATCACCCGGCCGTCCTCGATGTTGTCGGGGAAGAACAGCCCACACTGCCGCCCCACGATCCGCTTGACCACCGCGTAGACGGTCAGATCGGTCCTGCCCATGGCGATGCGCACGTCCATGCCCTGGTTTTCCCTCACCGGCAGCGGGTTGTCGCCGGGGAACTCCACCAGCGCGCCGTTGAGGCTCATGTCCTTGGCCTTGAGGGCCCACACCTGGCCGTCCGGGGTGCGGGCGGCGAGCTTGATCGGCGCCGAGCTGGGGACGGGCACGCGGAAGGTCTTGCGCGCCTCCACGGCGCACACCTGCTTGGGGGGCTCGAGCACCAGGTGCCAGCCCTCTTCTCGCACCCGCGTGCGAACCACCATGGCGATGAACACCCCGATGCGCGTCTGGTGGGCGTACGACACGAAGCAGTAGGACAGGGGCTTGAACGGCGTGTCGTCCCCCTCGAAGTCGAGCTCGATGAGCAGGGCCTCGTCGTCCAGATCGCGGAAGCGGCCGCGGAAGACCGCGAGGTTCTGACTGCAGATCACCACCGTGGGCTGCCGGTAGTTGCAGGCCTCCTGGAGGGCCCGCCGGATCTCGGCGGTGTTGGCCTCGAGCACGCTGTCGGCCATGGGACCGCCCCTCGCGGGCGAGGGAGCGGGGCCGCCACGTGACTTCTTCTTCATCCAGGCCATTCATCCTCCAGGGGGTGAAGCTGCTCTTCTAGTATGACCTCGGGGACTTCGGCGACCAAATGACGCGCGCTCACGTGTTCCGTTTCAGAACACCCTCGCGCCGCGTGAAGCCCCTCTGAAGGAAGAACCCGGCGGACGGCTGCAGGGGAACCGGCAGATCGACGACCACCTGCGCGATTCCCCGCCCTCGCGCCCACTCACACGCTCGGTCCAGCAAGGCGGTGCCCACACCGCGGCCCGCGTTCTCCGCGGCCACGTACAGGCGCCGCAGCTCGCACCCGCCCGCGTCGTCGGCCTGCACGAAGGCCACGCCGACGACGTCCCCTCCGTCGTCCTCGGCCACCCAGGTGCCGGACAGCTCGCCCTCGCCCACGGCGTGCACGTCCACGCCCAGCCCGCCGTAGTCGGCGCGCAGGTCCATCGTCGCCAGCGCGGTGCGCACCAGCGAGGTCACCGGGCCGATGTCGCCCGGCTGGTAGGGGCGGACGATCAATCGCCGTCCACGGCGGCGTAGGCCTTGTTGAACTTCTTGATCAGCTTGTCGTGCTTCTTGCGGCCCAGGGTGCCCAGGGCGTTGCGCGCGTCGCGCAGCCGCACCACGCCCAGGTCCTTGCCGAGGATCTCCATGGACTCGAACAGCGGCGGGCTGACCCGGCCGCCGGAGATGGCCACGAACAGCGGCGCGAGGAAGTCGCGCAGGGGCCAGTCGTAGGCCTCGGCGCTGCGGCGGAGCACCGCCTCGACCTCGTCGGCCTTCCAGGTCTGGAGCTCTTCGAGCTTGGCCGAGACCACGATCAGCGCCTTGAGCGTCTCGGCCGCGTCCCGGCCCCTGGGCACGAGCAGCTCCGCGTCGGGATCGACCCCGCCGGAGAAGAAGAAGGCGGTCTTGGGGACGAACTCGCTCAGCGTCTCCATGCGCGGCTGGACCAGGGGGATCATCGAGGCGATGTAGTCGTCGTTGATCAGCCACTGCTTCAGCGCTGCGTGCAGCTGCTCGGCGCTGAGCTGCTCGCGGATCACCCTGCCGTTGATCGAGCGCAGCTTGGTCACGTCGAACACCGGCCCCCCCGTGGCGATGCGGGTGGGGTCGAAGTTCGCGATCATGTCCTCCAGCGTGAAGAACTCGTTGCCGTCGGGCATGGCCCAGCCCATCAGGGCCAGGTAGTTCAGCAGCGCCTCGGGGAAGATGCCCAGGCGGCGGTAGTAGCCCACCGACGTGGGGTTCTTGCGCTTGCTGAGCTTGGAGCGGTCGGGGTTGCGCAGCAGCGGCAGGTGGCACAGCACCGGCGGCTCCCAGCCGAACGCGGCGTACAGCGCCAGGTGCTTGGGCGCCGAGGGCAGCCACTCCTCGCCGCGCAGGACGTGGTTGACCCCCATGAGGTGATCGTCCACCACGTTGGCCAGGTGGTAGGTGGGGAAGCCGTCGGACTTCATCAGCACCTGGTCGTCCACGGTGGCGTTGTCGAACACCACGTCGCCGCGCACCAGATCGTGCACCACGGTCTGGCCCTCGCGGGGCATGGACAGGCGCACCACGTGGGGTTCGCCCGCGTCCGCGCGGCGCTGCGATTCCTCTGCGGTCAGATCGCGGCAGAGCCCGTCGTACCCCGCCCGCTGGCCCTCGCGGGGCTTGCGGTGCAGCTCGGCGAGGCGTTCGGGGGTGCAGAAGCAGCGGTAGGCTCCGCCGCTGGCGATGAGCCGGTCGGCGTGCTCGCGGTAGATGGCGGTGCGCTCGCTCTGGCGGTACGGGCCGCCAGGGCCGCCCACGTCCGGGCCCTCGTCCCACTGCAGGCCGAGCCACTGCAGCGTCTCGACGATCGCCGCCTCGCTCGCTGCGGTGGAGCGCGCCTGGTCGGTGTCCTCGATGCGCAGCAGGAACTTGCCGCCGTGTCGCTTCGCCAGCGCGTAGTTGAACAGGGCCACGTAGGCGGTGCCCACGTGCGGATCGCCGGTGGGGGAGGGGGCCACGCGGGTGACCGGAGGGACGTCGGGTCGATAGGTCATGATGGTTTCTTCTGCTGCTTGTTCGGCCTGTTCTTGCGCTTCTTGCCCTGCTTGGGCTTGCCGCCCTTTTGCTTGCGAGCCCACGAATCGCGCAGGCTCACGGTGCGGTTGAACACCAGGGCGCCGGGGGCGCTGTCGCGGCTGTCGACGACGAAGTAGCCCTTGCGCTCGAACTGGTACGGCAAGCTCCCGTCCGGTTCGGCCAGGCTCGGTTCCAGCTTGGCGCCGGTGAGCACCTGCAACGAGTCGGGATCGAGGAAGTCCGTGAAGTCCTTGCCCTCGGGGGCGTCGTCGGGGTTCTCGGCGGTGAAGAGGTGGTCGTAGAGGCGGACCTCGGCGTCCAGGGCGTGGCGCGCGGACACCCAGTGCAGGGTGCCCTTGACCCGCCGGCCGTCCGGGGCGTTGCCTCCGCGCGTGTCCGGGTCGTAGGTGCAGCGCAGCTCGACGATCTCGCCCGTGTCGGGGTCCTTGATCACGTCGGTGCAGGTGACCAGATAGGCCCACCGCAGCCGCACCTCGCGGCCGGGGGCGAGGCGGAAGAACTTGCGTACCGGCTCTTCCATGAAGTCGTCGCGCTCGATGTACAGCTCGCGACAGAACGGCACGATGCGCTCGCCCCGCTCCGGGTGGTCCGGGTGATCGGGGAAGTGCAGCTCGTCCACCTGATCTTCGGGGTAGTTCTCGATCACCACCTTGATCGGATCGAGGACGGCCATGCGCCGCGGCGATCGCTCCTCCAGGTCCTGGCGCAGGCAGTAGTCCAGCAGCTTGATGTCCACCAGGGAGTTGGCCTTGGCCACGCCGATGCGGTCGCAGAAGTCGCGGATCGCCACGGGGGTGTAGCCGCGGCGCCGCAGGCCCACCAGCGTCGGCATGCGCGGATCGTCCCAGCCCGACAGCCGGCCGTCGGCGACCAGCCGCAGCAGCTTGCGCTTGCTCAGCACCGTGTAGCTGATGTCCAGCCGCGCGAACTCGATCTGTCGAGGCGGCGCGGGCAGCTCCAGCGCCTCGGTGAACCAGTCGTACAGGGGCCGGTGCACCTCGAACTCCAGCGAGCACAGGGAGTGGGTGATCTCCTCGATGGCGTCGGACTGGCCGTGGGCCCAGTCGTAGTTGGGGTAGATGCACCAGTCGTCGCCCGTGCGGTGGTGGCGCTCGTGGCGGATGCGGTACATCACCGGATCGCGCAGGTTGGGGTTGGACGCGGCCATGTCGATCCTGGCGCGCAGCACGTGCTCGCCGTCGGCGAACTCCCCGGCCCGCATGCGGCGGAACAGGTCGAGGTTCTCCTCGGCGTCGCGGTCGCGGTACGGGCTCTCCTGGCCCGGGTCGTGCCACGACCCCCGCTGGTCGCTGATCTCCTGGGCGGTGAGGCTGCACACGTAGGCCTTGCCGTCGCGGATCAGCTTCTCGGCCCACTGGTACAGCTGCTCGAAGTAGTCCGACGCGTAGTACTCCCGGTCCCCCCAGTCGAAGCCGAGCCAGCGGATGGCGTCCTTGATGGACTCCACGTACTCGGTGTCCTCGGTGGAGGGGTTGGTGTCGTCGAACCGCAGGTTGCACGTGCCGTCGTTCTCGGTGGCGATGCCGAAGTTGAGGCAGATGGACTTGGCGTGCCCGATGTGCAGGTAGCCGTTGGGCTCGGGCGGGAAGCGCGTGGCGATGTGCGTGTGCTTCCCGGTCTCGAGATCCTCGGCGACGATCTGGCGGATGAAGTCGGTGGGGGACTCGGCCATGGTTGCCACTCCCGCGGGGCGTACACGCGTGCGCGCGCCGCCCCGAATACAGGGGAGGCATGATGCAACTGGATCCGTGGACTTTCAAGGCCTCGTTTCCGCTATAGTGCGCCCCATGTCCGCACGTCCACGAGTCCTCGTCCTCGACAACGCCGTCTACCGCACCGAGTACCACCCCTTCGACCACTGGCGACGCTTCGTCGGCGACGCCGCCGAGCTGGTCCGCGCGATGCGCGAGGACCCGCCGCCGGCCGACCTCGACGGCTTCACCCACGTCGTCGTCACCGGCTCCGAGGCCTCCATCATGGACGACGATCCCTGGGTGCCGCCCCAGGTGGAGCTGCTGCGCCGCGCCGCCGACCAGGGGCTGGCCATCCTCGGCTCGTGCCACGGCCACCAGATGGTCGCGCTGGCCTTCGGCGCCCAGGTGGGCAAGGCGGACGAACCCGAGATGGGCTGGATCGAGCTCGACACGGTCCGCGACGATCCCATGTTCGCCGCGGCCGACCACCCGGTGTGGGTGTTCTCGTCCCACTTCGACGAGGTGCGATCCCTGCCCGAAGACTTCGTCGTCGCCGCCTCCTCCCCCCGCTGCGCCGTCCACGCGTTCCGCCACCGCACGCGACCCATCTGGGGCGTCCAGTCCCACCCGGAGATCGATCCGACGGAAGGCCAGGCCCTGCTCGACGCGTTTTCGGCCATCGATCCGCGCATGGAAAAAATCCCCGTGGATCACCCCGCCCGCGACAGCGGGTATATCCACGCGTTGATACGGAGCTTTCTGCGTATCCGCCGCTGAAAAGTCAGGGAATTGTCACGAAAAAGCGTTTGGGCGGGGAGGTTTCTCCATGTACCGTGGATCGCCGTGACTCGCCTCATCCCAGCCCTGTTGGTGTTCGTGTTGATCGCCGGCCACGCCCTCGCGGGCAGCCCGTCGGCGGACCACGCCCCCACCAGCGCGGTCACCCTCGAGCGTATCGCTGCGGTGGCGCTGGCCGCGCTGCTCGTGCTCGGACTGGCGCGCCTGCGCCGATCGCGCTGAGCGAATCCTCGGAAGAAGACGGACGCGGAAGGGCCGAGGTCTAGTTGGTGACCTCGCGCTCGGGGGGCGAGTCCCAGCTCTCGGGCAGGGCCTGTTCGATCTGGCCGGGCATGATGTTCATGCTGTCCACGACCATGACCTCGAGGCCGTCGCCGAGCAGGGAGATGCTGGGGATGTACCCGTCGATTTCGTACTGCATGTAGATGTTCATGCTGGGATCGGCGATCACCGGGCCGGTGATGCCGTACTGGTTGGCCCAGGATTGGGTGTTCCCCTCGATGAGGACGTAGATGAAGATCATCCCGCGCTCACGATAGGTCTGGTAGGTCTGCTCCGCCGAACCGGCGAGGGTGTTGCAGCCCGGTCACCAGTCCGCCCCGAACTCCAGGTACGCGGCTCGGCCGCAGAAATCCCGCAGGTGCACGTCGTCGCCGAACTGATCGACGCCGACGAAGTCGTTGGCGATGTCTCCTTCGGAGTACACGGCCATGGCGAAGTCGTCGTAGCAGTCGTCGCGACCGCCGTAGAACCCGATGTAGGGCGTGTCGTCGGCGTCCATGGGATCGAAGTTCTCGTCCACCTCCAGGCCGTCCTCCCAGCCGTCGGCGTCCGAGTCGGCGTTGTCCGGGTCGGTGCCCAGCTCCTCCTCCTCGGCCAGCGTCAGGCCGTCCTCGTCGAGGTCCGAGTTCGGATCGGGCGCGGCGTCGTCGTCACCGGCGTCGTCGTCGTCCGCGTCGTCGTCGTCATCCGACGCGTCGTCGTCGCCTTCGTCCGCGGGGCAACCCCAGAGTCCGAGCCCGAGGGCCAGGACGATGGAGAGCCACCAGGGGGCCAACCTGCTGCTCATCGAGTCCTCCAATCGGTTTTGTCGACTATTTCAGGCCCACCATGATAACTGCGCGCCGGTCTCCCGGTCAGGAAATGTTTGTCAACATTGGGCGCGGTTAGAATGGAGCCGCGGGAGGTCCCCATGACCCGATTCTTCAGGTGGTGCCTCGCCCTGACGATGCTCGCCGGGTGCCCCGACACGGCGGACGACTTCGGCGGCGACGACTTCCCCGCCTTCGACGGACCCGACTCCCTCGTGCTGTCGTCGGCGCTGCAGCTCGTCTCGCCGGCCGTGCCGGACTACTTCGAGTTCGACGGCGAGCTGCCCCTGGAGTGGAACGGCGGCAGCCTCCCCGACGTCACCATCGAGCTGTTCGACGACGACCTCGAGGACGACGACAACGTCTACGTGCACTGCATCGCCGACAACGACGGGGCCTTCACCATCCCCGCGGCGGTGGTGGACGAGCTGCCCTGGGACGACATCTGGGTCCAGCTCAACCAGCCCATCAACACCGCCGTGTTGCCCGCCGGGGACCGCTGGGTCGGCGTGGCGTCGGGGGTCTGGTCCGTGGCCGTGGGGTACAAGCCGTAGGCTCTTCGGATAACATCCCGCCACCGTGCTCGCCCTGCTGACCATCGCCCTGGCCGCGGCCCTCGCCTGGCTCGCCGCCCGCGCCCTCCGATCCACGCCGTTGCCACCCGTGGTCGGCATGGTGGTCGGTGGCGTGGTCGCCGGCGCGCTGGTGCAGGTCCCTGCGGCGGGGTTGGAGCTCCCCCTGGGATCGTGGGAGTTGCCGGCGCTGTCGCGCGGCGCCCGGCTGGCGGTGCTGGCGGTGGTGCTGCTGCGGGCGGGCCTGGCCCTGTCGCGCAGGGACCTGCGCCGCGGTGGTCCGCTGGCCCTGCGCCTGGGGCTGTTGCCGATGCTGGGCGACGCTGCGGCGGTGGCATTGGCGGGACGCGTGCTGCTGGACCTGTCGTGGCCGGTCGCCTTCGTGCTGGGGTTCACGGTGGCGGCCATCTCGCCGGCCATCGTCATCCCGGGCCTGCTCGACATGATGAAGGGCCGCCACCGCGCCGTGCCTTCCCTGCTCGCCGGCGCGCCCCTGGACAACATCGCCGCGGTGGTCGCGCTGGGTCTCGCCCTGAGCTTCGCGCTGGGCGAGAACGTGGACGCCGCCGGGGTGTCGCGCGCGGCCCTGGTGGAGGTGGTGGGTGGGATCGCGCTGGGCGCGGTCGGCGGCGCATGGGCGGCGGTGGGCTTGCGGCGTCCTGGCGCGCCGCCTCGCATCGCGGGCGTCGCGGTGTGGGCCCTGGCCGCAGCGCTGGTCTGGACCGCCGAGCGGTTCGGCCTGTCGTCCGTTCTCGCCGTGGTGGCCGCTGGCGTGGTGCTGCGCGCCCTCGTACCCCGCGGCCTCGACGCGCTCCAGCAGGGGCTCGGCTGGATCTGGAGTGGCGCGCAGTACGTGCTGTTCGGCCTCATCGGCCTGTCGCTGGACCTCGGACCCCTGCGCGACGCCGGGCTCCTGCTCGTCGCCGTGATCGTCTTGGGGCAGGCCGGTCGCCTGGTGGCCGCCCTCGCCGCCACCGCGACCGACGGGATGTCGCTGCGCGAGCGCGCTGCATGTGCGGGAGTATACGTGCCCAAGGCCACGATCCAGGCCGCGTTCGGCTCGCTGGCCCTCGACCGGGGCCTGGTCGAGGGCGATCGGATCCTCGCCGCCGCGGTGCTCTCCATCGTGATCTGCGCGCCCATCGGCACGTGGACGCTGCAGTGGGCGGGGAGGGTGTTCGCGGGCGCATCAAGGCGGCCGCCGAGGCGTAGTCGCTCCGGGATCTAGCGGCGGACGAGGCTCCGCCGGCCCACCAGCGCCATCCCCAGCACCAGCGCGATCGCGGCGCCGCCGCCCGCTCCGGTCCCTGCCGAGCTGCACCGACAGTCCGGCCCATCATCGGCCGAGTCGTCGTCGTCGCCGGGCTCGTCCGCCTGACAGGCGCTGTCGTAGGAGTCGGCGTAGCCGTTGCAGTCGTCGTCGTAGCCGTTCTCGCAGTTCTCCGACGCCCCGGGGTTGATCTGGGGATCGTTGTCGTTGCAGTCGGGATCGCCGATCCCGCCGGGGTAACCGTCGTAGTCGAGATCGTCGAAGTCCGCGCCTGAGCAGTCCTGATCCACGTCGTCGTAGGGGATCTCGTTGGCGCCGGGGTAGATGTTGGGGTTGTAGTCGTCGCAGTCCTCGGCGCCGCAGCCGTTGAAGCCGTCGAGGTCGTAGTCCACGTCCTCATCGGTGTCGCCGTCGCAGTTGTCGTCCACGCCGTTGCAGTCCTCGGAGGCGAGGGGGTGGACGGCCGCGTCGG
>CAZLEO010000075.1:0-3803 GCA_964558555.1 uncultured Rickettsiales bacterium
GCATCAAGTGCCGCGTCTGCTTCGAGGCCTGTCCCACCAAGTGGGCCGCGGTCGACATCACCTAGGAGGCTGTCATGGCGAAATTCACGGTCAACAGCCCTAAGTTCGGCGGCCACGTCATCGAGGCCGACGAGAACTCCAGCCTGCTGCAGGCCCTGCAGGAGGCCGGCTACCAGGTCCCCCACCTGTGCTACCACGAGGCGCTGTCCCAGTACGGCGCCTGCCGGCTGTGCCTGGTGGAGGTCAAGAAGGGCCGCAAGCAGAAGCTGACGACGGCCTGCAACTACCCCGTCAAGGACGGCATCGAGGTCCACCTGGACACCGAAAAGGTCGTGCGCAACCGCAAGATGGTGCTCGAGCTGCTGCTGTCGCTGTGTCCCAACTCCGCGGACCTGCAGGCGCTCGCCGCGAAGCACGGCGTGACCGAGGTGCGCTTCGACAAGGACGAGGACAACGACTGCATCCTGTGCGGCCTGTGCGAGCGGGTCTGCCGCGAGATCGTCGGCGTCAGCGCCATCACGTTCTGCGAGCGCGGCGACCGCAAGGCCGTCGAGCCGCCCTTTGGCGTGGCCGACGAGTGCATCGCCTGCGGTGCGTGTGCCTACGTCTGCCCCGTCGATTGCATCAAGATCGAGGTCAGGGACGGCAAGAAGGTCATCGTACGCTGGGGCCGCGAGCTCGAGCTGCAGAACGACGACCTCGCGGGTGCGCCCTACGCGCCGAAGTTCATGCTGGAGCACTTCCGCAAGCTGACCAACCTGCCCGCCGACTTCTACGAGGACAAGGCACCCTGGACCTTCGAGCGGAAGCGCAAGTGAACCCAGCCCGCCCCCTCCTCTTCCTCCTCCTCCTCACCATTCTTGCCCTCTGCCTGTCCTGCGAGGAGACCGATCCGACCTACGACTACGACAACGACGGCTACACCGACGAGATCGACTGCCAGCCCAACGACCCCCTGTCGTACCCGGGCGCCACGGAGGTGTGCGACGACGGCCGCGACAACGACTGCGACGGGTTGACCGATGCCGAGGACGACGACTGTCCGGAGTCGGGGGACGACGACGACACGCAGCCGGGGGACGACGACGACACCACGCCCGGGGACGACGACGACGCGACGCCCGGGGACGACGACGACGCGACGCCCACGGACGACGACGACGACGACACCGTCTCCACCGACGACAACGACGGCGATGGGTACTCACCCGCCGACGGCGACTGCGACGACTCCGACAACGACGTGCACCCGGGCGCCCAGGACGTCTGCGACGGCGTGGACAACGACTGCGACGGAATCCTCGATTGGGATCCCGGCACGGACATCTACGAGACAGGCAGCGACGACGCATACGTGCTCCTGGGCTACTCCGGCGGACCGTGGTCCGCAGGCTCCTACATCCAGTGGATGGGTGACGTGGACCGGTTCGAGTTCGAGCTGACCGATCTCGGTTCGGAGACCTTCCAGATCGCCGCCACGGTGGTGCACACCATGGCCGCCCTGGACCTGCGGCTGCAGATCGTCAGCGTGGACTCCATCCACGGCCCGGGCGCCGTGATGGACGAGGCGAACGACGTGGGCGCCGCGGGCACGGAGTCCGTGGTCTTCGGGGGAACCCACGGGCTGGACGACACGGGGACGTACGCGATCGTCGTCTCCGGTGAGGGCGCATACGATTGTTCGGTGGCCTACTTCGTCACCCTCGAAGCGCAGGGCTGATGGAATACCCCATCTGGCCTGCCGTACCCTGAGGCATGGCGCTCCCCGGAACCCATCGATTTCCCCTCGACCGCATGGACGGCCTGAACCTGGGCCTGACCGTGGTCGCCGGTGGATTGCTGATGGCCACCGCGGCGAGCCTGTGTCTGGGCGGGGCGGCCCCGCTGTTGATGAGCCTGGGGACGTCGCAGACCCCCACCGCCGTCGCGGGTACGCTGGTCACGGCGATCCTGTGTGCGGCCTTTGCCGTGTTCGTTGTCCTCATCGTCGCCTCGGTGTGGCTGCTGTTCCGTCCGTCGTGGTTCGAGCTCTCCCCCGGCGGTCTCAGGATCAAGTGGCCGCTGCGGCGCACGCACATTCCCCTGTCACGCGTCGAGTCGGTGGAGATGATCTCCGCGCAGGAACGCACCGACCGCTATGGTTTCGGTATGCGGGTGGGCGCGGGCGGCCTGTGGGGCGGGTTCGGATATCGCACATCGAACGTGGGCCTGATGCACATGTACATCTCGCGCCTCGACCACGCCGTGATCCTGAAGGTGCGGGGCGACAAGCTCTGGATGATCACGCCGCGGGATCCGCAGCGGTTCGTGGCGACGCTCCGTCGGCTGCTGGCGCAGCCGGGATGAAGATGTGCCGCAGCGTCAGCGGCTCGAACACCAGCGTCCGGTAGAAGAAGTCGGCCAGCACCGCGCGGAAGTTCCCCTGGGGGTGGTCCCGCAGCACGGCAGTCACCTCGTCACGGGCCAGCCCGTACCTGCGCCGGCCGTGGGAGTGCTCGGTGAACACGGCCCGGCGGAACGCCTCGGTCAGGGGCGCCGTCCCCCGCACCGGCCGCAGCGAGTGGTTGTAGCGCAGCACCTGCTCGAGCAGGGCGCGGTCGTGGTCGGCGTCGAGGCGGTCGAACAGCTCGCCTCGAGCCAGGTCCACGGTGCGGTCGATGTAGGACGTGCCCCGCTGTCGCGGCGCCAGGATGCCCAGGTCGTGGACCATGGCGCCGGCGTGCACGAGGTCGTCGTCGAAGTTCACCCCCATGGCTCGGGCGTGCAGCCGCGCGAAGTCCGCCAGCCGCAGGCAGTGGTTGCGGAACCCATCGCCCGGGTACACGTTCGTGCGGTCGAAGATGTCGTCGGCCAGCCGGCTCAGCTCCGCCATGGGTTCGCTCCTCACTCATCGTCCCCGCACACGTCGCGATGTTACGCAGGAGGTGAGTTTCGTTCGACACCCGGGTACCCTGTCGGGCGAGAGGATGGGACTCCATGGTGGACAGACGGCTCTTGCTGGCGCTCGCCTGGACGCTGGGCCTGCTGCTGGTGGGCTGCGCCGACGAGGTGGTCGAGGGCGACGACGACGACATGACCCTGCCCGAGGGCATCTCCATCACGCTGAGCGACGTGATCCCCACGGTCGCCGCATTCGAGTGGACCCCGGACGATCCGACGGTCACCGAGGCGTGCGTGGAGTTCGGCCGCGGCGGCGTGGCCGAGTTCACGGCGCCGATGGAGCTGGCCGGTGGCGAGCCGTACACGGCGACGCTGCTGGGCATGAAGACGTCCACCGACTACGACGCGTGGGTGGTGGCCGAGACCGCGGACGGATCGGTGACGACGGACGTGGCCACCTTCGGCACGGGTTCGCTGCCCACCGGCCTGCCGGGGCTCGAACTGGAGGTGGACGACGACACGTCGGACATGGGCGGCAGCGGGTTCCTGATCACCTCCATGTTCACGGGGACGCCGGCGCCGGTGATCCTGGACGGCGACGGGGACATCGTCTGGTGGTACCTGGAGGAAGACGAGTCGTTCCAGATCAATCGCGCGCGCATGTCCCTCGACGGACGGCACGTGTACTACTGGAGCCCCAACGTCCACGGCCTGGGGTTGCCGGGGGGCCCGGCGGCGGACGGTGGCGGCGGGGGTACGGACCAGAAGCTGGTGCGCGTGAGCCTGGACGGTACCGACGTGCAGACGTGGGACCTGACCGAGGGGCACCACGACTTCCTCGAGCTGCCCGACGGCACCCTGACGTTCCTCGAGTACGACACGCGTCAGGTGGGCGTGAACGAGGTGGACGGCGATCGGATCAT
>CAZLEO010000075.1:3903-34373 GCA_964558555.1 uncultured Rickettsiales bacterium
TCGAGTACGACACGCGTCAGGTGGGCGTGAACGAGGTGGACGGCGATCGGATCATGGAGATGAGTCCGGACGGCGACATCGTCGAGGTGTACTCGGTCTGGAACGACTTCGAGTACGTGGACGACGACGACCCCGGCGACCCGGGCCCGCCCGAAGGGTGGACCCACGCCAACGCCATCCGCTACCGGGCGGCGGACGACAGCTACTACGTCTCGCTGCGAGCCCAGGACGGGATACTCAAGGTCGACCGCGGCAGCGGCGAACTGCTGTGGGCGCTGGGCACGGGGCTGTCGGACTTCACCGATCCCGATGGCGGCTCGGCGGCGTTCTTCAACGCCCAGCACGGGTTCGAGGTGCTGGACGGGACGCTGCTGGTGTTCAACAACGGCGACGCCGAGGAGACCGCGTCGCGCGCGCTCGAGGTGGCGGTGGACGAGGCCACGTTCGAGGCCGAGATCGTCTGGGAGTACGCGCCCGACCCCGACGTGTTCTGCCCGACCCTGGGCGACATCCACCGCTTCGATTCGGGCCATACGCTGGTGCTGTTCTCCACCGCCGGTCAGGCGGACGAGGTGACGCCGGACGGCGAGGTGGTATGGCAGCTGTCCGCGGACATCGGCGGGGCGCTGGGCTACGGCGTCTTCACGGACACGCTCTATCCGGCGGGCTGAGGCCTTGGCAGAGAAGATCGACCGCGCCTGGATCCAGATCGCCGCCGCCTGTTTGCCTAGTCGATCTCCACCATCGTCAGCCCCGGGAGCTGGGGGCACTCGCCGGCCTCGGCGGCGATGAACAGGCAGGTGGGGCCGTCGGCGGCGACCTGGGGCGGGCATTCGGTGCAGGCGGCGTCGGTCTGTTCTTCGAGGAGCTCGCACAGGGTGCCGGGCTCGAGCTCCATGTAGACGTCGTAGGGGCCCAGGTCCACGTTGGCCTGCACGTAGGCGTCCTCGATGAGGGCGCCGTCGCCGGAGAACGTCCCGCCGAAGACCACGTCGGTGAGGGTGAAGGGGTCGCCGTCGAGGTCGAAGACCAGGTCGATGGGCCCGCCCTCGAAGGAGAAGGCATCCCAGGTGCCCGGCGCGTTGCGGGTCGCGAGCTCCCCCTGGGTCCAGACCACGGGATCCGCGGCAGCGTCGGCGGTATGGGCCGAGCCGATCATGAACTCCACGGTGCCCGCGGCCGGGTCGACGCTCACCGGGGTGAACACGTTGGCGTCGTCGGCGGTCCACATCATCGCGGCCAGCGGCCCGATGTCCGGGGGCTCGGTGTACACGAAGCCGCCGTTGGTCAGGTGCAGCAGGTACGTCCGGCCCACCAGATCCTGGGGATCCAGGGCCGCGTCGTCGTCGCCGGCGTCGTCGTCGTCGCCGCTCCCGGCGGGGCAGCCGGCGAGGGCGCCCAGGGCCAGGGTGAGGATCAGGGCCAGCAGCGTGCGGACGGTCATGGGGCCTCCCGGGTGACGAGGATTCCACTATCGCACTTGTCCGCGGCGAACATCCAGGTAACATGGCCGCCACTCGAACGTGACGTACCCGTCAGAGGGAGCCAGCCATGACCATCCGCGACCTTCTCTTTTTGATCCTCGCCGCGTTCGTCGTCCCCCCCGTGGTGGGGTGCGGCGGCGGCGCCGCCCCCGCCTCCAGTGCCGGCGCCGACGCCCCCGCGGCCGCCCGGGGGGCCCGCCCCCGCCTTCGTGGGGTGCGGCGGCGGCGACGACGACGACTCCGGTGCCGGCGACGACGACGACGCGGCCGCCGGTGAGGCCCTCACCGTCGTGACCTACAACGCCGGCCTGGCCGTGGGATTCGTGCCCGGCGCCGAGGACCGCGCGACCCAGGTGCCCGACGCCATCGCGGCGCTGGACGCGGACATCGTCTGCGTGCAGGAGGTGTGGACCGACGAGCACGTACAGGGCCTGGCCACGGCCGCGGCCACCGCCTTCCCGCATCAGTTCTTCCCCGAAGCGAGCCAGCTCACCGACGCCGCGGCGGCCTGCACCGCCGACGACCTCGACCCGCTCATCGGCTGCATGGAGGGGTCCTGCGACCTCGAGTGCCTCGACGAGCTCATCGACTGCATGTTCGCCAGCTGCGCGCTGAACTTCCTGACCCTGGAGAAGGGCTGCATGGAGTGCGTGCAGGCCAACGTGGGCGGTACCGCCCAGGAGATCAGCGATACCTGCACCACCGAGCACACCCACTACGCGTACGGCGGCGCCTTCGGCACCGGCATCCTCAGCGCGTACCCGCTCAGCAACACCGAGGAGCACGTGTTCGACTCCACCACCAACCGCCGCTCGCTGCTGCACGCGGTCGCGGCGACGCCCCAGGGGGACGTGGACGTCTACTGCACCCACCTCACCGCCGTGTTCGACCTCATCCCCTATCCCAAGGAGGAGGGGTCCTGGGCCGAGGAGCAGACCGCGCAGATCGAGGACATGGTCGCGCACATCGACTCGAACGCCACCACCGGCCAGGTCGTGCTGATGGGCGACATGAACTGCGGCCCGGACGTGGGCTCCAGCGTGGCCGACCAGGAGGACAACTGGGAGCTGCTCGCCGCGTCCGGCATGGCCGTGCCCTACGTGGACGCCGAGGGCCCCTGCACTTTCTGCCCGGACAACCCGCTGATGGGCGCGGACAGCGACGACGATCCCCGCGTCATCGACCATGTGCTCCTCGAGGGCTTCGACGGCGCCACCACGGCCGAGCGCGTCCTCGACGAGGAGATCACCACCGAGCTGTGCGGTGAGGAGATCGCCGGGGCCTACTCGGACCACTACGGGGTGAGTGTGACCATCGAGGCCGAGTAGCTCAGCCCGTCCCCAGGTCCGGCGTGCTGCAGTGGAGCTTGAGCAGGAAGAGCACCACACATAGCAGGACCACCACCGCCAGCGACAGGCTCCCCACCAGCATCCGCGAGATCACCGACCAGCGCACGCCCACCGCGTCCAGATCCCCGGCGAGGCTCGGCGTCGCCGCCGGATCGGGTTCGCGCACGCTGCCGTACGCGCCCGCGGCGGTGTATCCCTCGGCGTAGGGGGAGGCCTGGGGCGGCGACGTCTCCTCGAACTGGGGCCACTCGGCGCCGCTGAGGGTGCGCTCGGCCTGGATCATCGCGTCCCACGCCAGGCGAAGGTCCACGAACTTCGAGATGGTGTCGACGGTCTCCACCTCCAGCGACGCCGGGTCGAACTGGATGCCCATGCCGGCGGGGCGGTCCCCTGCGGGCGGGATGACGCGCACCACACTGCCCGTGGCGCGCACCGGCGTGGACGTCCCGGCCATGGGCAGCTCGAACCACAGGTTGAGCTTCGTGCCCACGGGCTCGGCGCCGGTGGTCTGGATGACGAAGCAGCCCCCTGCGCTGAGGTCGGCGACGAACCCCTCGCGGTCGGGCGGCGATCCTGTCCCCCAGAACGCGTTGAGGCCCACGGTCACGCGCGCCGTGGCGCGCCGGTTCGTCTCGATGGCCTCCGCGGAGGCCCTCACCGCCGCGGCCTGGTTCGTGACGTATTCCTCGAAGAGATCGCCGCCGAAGACGAACTCGCCGAACCGTATCCCCACCCCGCTGATGGGACTCCAGCCCGACTCCGAGCCCGCGGCGAAACATCGCGCCACCGTCCCCTCGGCTACGATGCGTGTCAGCCGCCCGGTATCCATGATCGCGAACTCGACCCGCACGGGCGCGCGCTTGTCCAGCGGTGTGGACGTCTCCACGAAGATGCCCTCGTGGGACAGATCGGTGGAGAAACCCGAGAGCTCCCCGCCCGCCCACGACACGCGCGTGCGCAGGGTCACGGAGAGTCGTTCGACCTGACGCTGTGGTGACATGCCCCTCGTTCCCTCTGGATGGTCCCGAGATGATACCGCGGCGGGGGAGGGGACTTGAAGTCGCGGCGCGGTGTCGCCGGGACAACCGGCATTGGCGGCCGCACATCACCCGGACGATGCCCCCGCCCGGCATTTCCTCACGATCCGCGTGCGTCTCTCCAACGAGCTCCCCTGGCACGACCCTTGCTCGGTAACGGGACAACACCCGCAAGCTCTGGAGAGGACACACCATGAACGCCCGAAACACCTTCATCGCCCTGGCCCTGGTGAAGCTCGCCCTCACCGCGCTGGTCGCCCTGGGCCTCAACGGCTGCTAGTCTCCGCGGCGAGGAGGTGACCCTCGCCCATCACCGCCCACACCGCGCTGGCCATCGCGCTGCGCCGTGGCGACGAGGCGGGCGCGCGGGCGCTGGAAGCCCTCCAGAACGTCTAGCCGGGCCGACCCACCGCCGACAGGTACAGCGGCGGTTCCTCGTCCAGATCCACGCCGACCAGTTCCGCCAGCTCATCGTCGTAGAACGCCCCCACCTGCACGCTGCCCAGTCCCAGCGCCACCGCCGCCAGGGAGAGCTGTGCGGCGATGTGTCCGGCGTCCAGGTACACGTACCGCCATCCCCGATCCCGGTACTTGGCGCGGCAGCGGTCGATCATCGCCGTCCAGATGAACACGGCGGACGCGTTCTCGAGGCACGGCTGGCCGAGGCCGGCGGCCGCCACGACCTTGCGTACGTCCTGTAGGTGAATCGCCTCCAGCCCGTGGTGCGCGACGCTGTAGTGGTACACCCCCGGGTCGAGCCCCTCCACCCGGTTCGCGACCAGGTAGCTCTCGACGGGGTACAGCGCCCCGGCCGAGGGCGCCGCGCGGAATGCGAATCCCCGCGTAGTGGCGGTGATCCCGGCGCTGGCCTGCAGCAGGGTGCCGAGCTCGTCCAGGGTCATGGGATCGGCCGTGTACGAGCGGATCGAGCGTCGCGCCGCGATCGCGTCGAGCACGCCCGTGTCCGGTCGCTCCTCGGGGCGCGGCAGGGGCACCAGATCCACGCCCGGATAAGCCTTGTACAGGGGCGGGCTGGGTGGGGCGCGGCGCATCGAGGTGGTCTGGCGCCGGCTGTAGCGCGTGTCCTCCTGGAACACCTCACCCGGATCTCGCTCGTTCATCGTCCGGTCCTCCACTTCCCCCACTCGTCGCCCCCCAGTACCATAACCACGTGGGCTCCCTTCGTCCCCTCCTGCTGATCTCGCTGCTGCTCGCCCTCCCCTCGGCGGCCCGCGCCGGCTCGGTCCGCTGGCTCGTCCCCGACCAGGACCAGGCCGAGCTGATGGAGAAGGTGAGCGCGGCCGTGTGGCGGGGGGAGTCGTTCGATGTGGCGGTGTTCGAGTGGCCGCCGGGGCAGCTGTCCGAGGAGGGCGAGGAGGGGACGGCGGGTACCTGGACGTGCTGGCTGCAGGAGGGGGACAGGCCGGGGATCGTGGTGGCGCTGGAGGGGATGGAGGAGCGGCTGCTGATCCCGATGACCGGGCAGGGGTTGACCGAGGTGGAGACCATGCGCGCCGCGGTCATGCTGACCATGAGCCTGCAGCGGTCCATCGACATCGGCGACGCGGGGTGGATGCCCGCGGCTGATCTGGCGGCGCTGCTGGGCGCACAGGTGCAGCCCGTGGAGGAGGAGACGCCTGCGGAGCCCGAGGAGCCGCCCGAGCCGGTGGTGGAGCCGGTGGTGGAGCCGGTGGTGGAGCCGATTCCGCCGAGCGGGCCGGACGTGCAGGTGGGCCTCGCGGTGGGGCCGTCGCTGCGGCCGGTCGCCGGCAGCGCCGCGCTGGGAGTGACTGGACGGTTCACCGTCGTGGGCGGTCCGTGGGTGGGGCCTGGCCTCCTGGTGGGCATCGAGGCGCTGGGAGGGCTCGAGCCGGAGTCCTACGGTGTGTCCGTCTTCCGCACGACGATCGCGGGACGCTGGCAGCTGACGCCGGAGCGCAACGGCTGGTGGTTCCCCCTGGCGGTGGGCCTGGGCGTGTCGTTCACGTCCGCGCGGATCGCGGATCCCTTCGACGGTACGGCCGAGGTGGGGGTGCCGCCGGTGCTGCTGGCGGACGTGGGCGTGGCCCGCCGGCTCGGCGAGCGGGTGTCCCTGGTGCTCACCCTCCAGGCAGCCGTCGACCTGATCCCCGTCCGTGTGGTCGTCCAGGGAACGGGCGCCGAGGCGACCGCCGATCTCCACCCGTTCGTGCTGCTGCCGCGCCTGGAGCTGGTGTTTCATCCGGGCCCGCGTTGACCTCTTCCAGGTTTTCCGTCACGGTTTTCGTCTGAGGTACATCTCACCGTATGAGTAGGCAGGAAACCACGACCCGGACCGAGCCTGAATGGCTGCCGGGACTGAGGGAAGGACGGCCGGAGGCCCGCGAGGCATTCGCGGTCGAGGTCCTCCCCCGGGTCGTGGGCTGGTGCCGCAAGATGGCCGGCGCCAAGGTGGACGGTGAGGACGCGGCGCACGAGGTGATGCTCGTGGCGCTGGACAGGGCGCACACCCTGGGGGCGAACCCCAACGTGAACGCCTGGCTCTTCGCCATCTGCCGCAGGGTGCTGGCCAACCACCGGCGCAAGGCCTGGGTCAAGCGGTGGACGTCCCCGGCGCGGGGCGTCGAGGAGATGCCGCTGGCCGGGGCGAGCCCGGAGCAGGCGCTGGGAGCACGGCGGCGGGCCGACCTGGCACGGACGTGCATGGAGGGCCTGTCGCCGCGGCACCGCGAGGCGCTGGTCCTGTACGATCTCGAGGAACGGAGCGCAAAGGAGGTCGCGGAGCTACTGGACATCAAGCCCGACGCGGTTCGGGCCCTGGTGATGCGGGCACGCAAGAACCTGAAGAAGGCCGCCGCGAAGGCGGGCTACAGGCCGGGAGAGGCACGGTGAGCGAGGAAACCACCGACAGACGCCCCGTCGAGGACGAGGAGATCGCAGCTCTGCTGGGATCCCTGCGTACCGACCTGACCGAGGGCGAGGAGATGTCGGTGACGCGGGTGGAGGCGCGGCTGCGTGCCCCCAGCCGGCCCGTCGCCAGCGCCTGGTCCCTGCCCGCCTGGGTCACCCTCGCCGCCGTGGGCGCCACCGCCGCGCTGGTGGTGTGGATCATGCAGCCGACCGCGGTGCCCGAGATCCCGGCGATGGATGTGGGCGTCGAGGTGGTGGCTGCCGCGGACGGGGTGGTCTCGGAGCTGCCGGGCGGCGAGGCGACGTTCAGCCTGATGCCGGGGAGCTCGCTGCGACGCGTGGGCGACGGGGACGCGGGCGTGCCCACCTTCGAGCTCGACCGCGGCATCGTCACCGTGGACGTCACCCCGGGCGCGCTGCCCGGGCTCGTGCTGGACGCGGGCGACGTGCAGGTCTCGGTCCTGGGCACCTCCTACGTGGTGTCGCGGGACGGCGACCGGGTCGTGGTGTCGGTGCTGCGCGGGATCGTGCAGGTGATGCACGGCGACATCGTGCGCCGCCTGGAGCGCGGGGACAGCTACAGCACCGACGAGCCTCCGCCGGCGCCGGTGGAGATCGCCGAGGTGGAGCCGCCCACCGACGCCCCGGCCCTGGTGGAAGCGCCCACGCCTGCCGTCGAGGAGCCCACCGCCGGCGAGGACCCGCTCGCGCTGAGTCCGGCCGAGTCGGAGTTCCTCGACATCCAGGACCTGCTGGCCCGGGGGGCGCCCGCCGAAGAGCTGCTGGAGTCGACCACGAGGTATCTCGAGCGACACCCGGGAGGGCAGTTCTCGGTGGAGGTCGAGGCCTTCCGGGTGGAGGCCACGGCCCAGACCGGTCGCCATCGGGAGGCCTTCGACCTCGCGGGTGCCTTCTGCGCGGCGCACCCGGACAGCCCGCGCCGCAACCAGCTGCTGTGGCTCCGCGCCACCGTCGCCCGCGATCGCCTGCGCGACTGCAGCCTGGCCCTGGAGTCGTACCGGGAGCTGGCCGCGCTGCCGGGCGCGTCGGGCGCGGAGGCCTCGTACTACCTCGCCGTGTGCGCCCTGGACCAGCAGCTGCTCGACGAGGCCGCGCAGGGGTTCCAGCGATACCTCGACCTCGCACCCCAGGGGGAGCACGCCGCGCACGCGACGGAGATGCTCCAGGGCCTCAGCGAAGCCACGCCGTCTCCCTGATCAGTACTCCCCGAACCCCGTCCTCGCGATGAGCTCGTTCTGGATCGCCGGGCCCAGGTCGGTGAAGAACGCCGAGTACCCCGACACGCGCACGACCAGATCGCGGTAGCGGTCCGGGTGGCGCTGGGCGTCGCGCAGCGTCTCGTCGTCCACCACGTTGAACTGCACCTCCATGCCGCCCTGGTCGAAGTAGCCGCGGAGCATGGCGCCGAACTTGTCGCGCCGTTCGGCGGTCTGCAGCAGCGACGGCAGCAGCTTGACGTTGAGGGCGTAGCCGTTGGAGATGAGCCCGCCGTCGTGGCGGGACACGGAGTTGAGCACGCCGGTGGGGCCGTTGCGTTCGACGCCGTTGGAGGGCGACAGGGAGTTGGAGATGGGCTCACCGGACCGCCGCCCGTCCGGGGTGGCGCCGAGGAGAGCTCCCTCGAGGACGTGCATGCCGTAGGAGAAGAAGCCGGGGCGGAAGGGGCCGCCGCGGCTGCAGGTCCGCGCGGACACCTCGTTACAGAAGTGGGCCGAGACCGCTGCGGCGACGGCGTCGGCGACGGGATCGTCGTTGCCGTACTTGGGACAGCGGTTGTGCAGGTACTGGCGCAGGGGCTCGCGGCCGTCGAAGTTGCGGTCCAGGGCGCGCAGCAGCTCGTCCATGGACACCTTGCCGCGCTCGAACACCGCGGCCTGGATCGCGGCGAGGGAGTCGGCCGCCGTACCCAGGCCCCGCGCGGAGATGGAGGCGAAGTCGTAGCGGGCGCCGCCGCAGGTCATGTCGCGGGCGCTGTCCACGCACCCGTCGAGGGTCATGGACACGTAGGGGTTGTGGAAGCCCTCGGCGTACACGCGGTCCTTGATGTCCACACCGGCGGCCACGGTCTCGACCATGAACGAGACCTGCCGGCGGAAGGCCTCCATGAATTCGTCGAAGCGGGTGAAGGAGCGTGGATCACCCGTGTCCGGGCCCACCTGCGTGCCCATGATGCGCACGTGACCGCGCAGCAGCGCCATCTCCAGCGCCCCCACCAGGGAGATGTCGTTGCCCGAGGTGCACCCGAAGGTGTTGCCGTCGGACGTGGGCTCCACGCAGCCGATCACCGCGTAGTCGCGGGCGTCCTCGAGGGTGCACCCGGTGCGGTGCAGCGCGTCGACCACCTGCTCGTCGCTGAACACGCCGGGGCCGGAGGTGACCGAGAACACCTCGGCGATGTGCCGCAGCCACGCGTCGGGGGAATCGTCGGCGACGCGGATGGAGAACGTGTTGCCCAGCCCGCGCACCGCGGCCACGGCGTCGAGGAAGACGTGGGAGAGCTCGTTGGTCGCGTCGCGCCCGTCCCTGCCCAGACCGCCCACGGTCACGGCCATGCTGTCCGCGCCGAGCTCGGATCCCGTGGCCTTGCCCACCGAGGGCAACAGCAGCAGGTTGGAGCTGAGCTTGACCAGCAGCTCCTGCAGCAGCTCCTGCGCCTCCTCGCGGGTGATGCGACCCTCGGCGCGATCGCGCTCGTACCAGGGCCACAGCATCTGGTCGAGGCGGCCCGTGGCGAAGATCCCCGTCATGCCGTGGGCGAGCACCGCCCCGACCTCGATCAGCCAGACGGCCTGGACGGCCTCGCGGAAGTCCCGCGGGGCCTCGAAGGGGACGCGATCGCAGCGGTCCGCGATGGCGAGCAGCTCCTCGCGGCGGGTCTCGTCGGTCTCGTCCGCGGCAAGCTCTCGGGCCCTGTCCGCGTACCGACCCGCCCAGCGCCGTACCGCGTCACAGCAGATCAGTACTCCGCGGCAGAACTCCGTCCCCTCGGCGTCGCCGTCGTCCTCGCACCGCTGCAGCCGCGCTTCGGCGCGATCGCGGATGGCGCGGAAACCGCCGGGCAGCACGTTGCGGTTCCCCAGCACCATGTGGCCCTGCACGTCGAAGACGTTCATCACCAGCGCCGGATTGTTGACCGTGATCTCCCGCGCCTCGGCCAGGGCGTTGAGGGGCTGGATCACCGGGGAGCGGACCATGTCGCGCAGCTTGCCCAGATCCAGGCCGCGCCAGCGTCGCACCAGGCTCGACGGCGAGAAGCGAGGCGCCACGTGCCGCCCCGATCGCCGCCACCGGGCGGTGCGCAGATCCCGCACGGTCCGACCCTCCCAGTACGGCAGGATCTCCTCGAGCAGCTCGCGCCGGTCGTCGGGATCGATGCGGTACGGCTGGGAGGGGCGCTTCAGCAGCGCGTCGATCTCGTAGCGCAGGATCGCGTTGGCGTCCCCGCGCTCGATGGGCAGCGCCGTGCCCACCCGCCGGCTCGTCTGCATGCCGGCGATCCCCTCCAGCGGGTGGATGTCCACCGTGGCGTGGTCTGCCAGCAGCTCGAAGGCGCGCGCCGCGCGCAGGTCGGGGGAGGTGTCCTCGTTCTCACGCCAGGCGCGGGTGACGAGGTGCGCCCGTTCGATGCAGATCTCGTAGGGCGCGGTGAGGACCAGGTCCTGGTATCGCCTGGCGCGGCTGGGCTCTTCCACTAGTTCGCGTACATCACGGCGGCGTCGCCGGTGAAGATCGTCGCGACGAAGCTGCCCATGGAGGCCAGATCGCCGGTGAACGGCCACAGCTCGCCGCCCAGGTCCACCATGATCGCCATGTCGGTCTGGCCGGCCCACTGGGCGGTCTCGCTGCCGGGGATGGTGAAGCTGGTGTTCGTGCCGGGCAGTTGCTCCTCCAGCAGGATCTCGGAGTCGTCGCCCAGGACGCTGATGTGGACCGTGTCCGGGGTGCCGTCGTCGTACGACCACACCAGATCGATGGGAGCGCCGGGCGTGAAGGGGCCGTCGGTGGGCTGATCCAGGGTCAGCCAGACGTACTCGGGCCCCGTGAAGCTACAGCTGGAGGAGACGCCGCCCAGGGAGACCTCGATCTCGTAGTCCGTACCCGGCGTGTAGTCGTAGGCGAGGACCGCGTACAGCGCGTCGTCGTCGTCGCTCAGCAGCCCCCGCAGGCCCACGGTCTCGCCGTTGAGGGTGACGTCGCAGTCGGACGCCGAGGGGTCGCCGGGATCGATCCGACCCACGTACAGGCCAAATCCGCCGGGCACGACGTTGCCGCCGAAGTACCCCTCGATGAGGTAGACGTCGCTCGGGGCGTCGCCATCGTCGGTATCGGCGCCCTCTTCACATCCCGAAACGGCGCCGAGCAGCAGCGCTGCGGCGGCCGCGATCAGCCATGAACGTGTGGATCGCAAGGTGTCTCCTTTTCCCCGGTCCGTTCCCTCGGTGGGGCGCGTCCAGTATAGGGGAGAGAGTCGACGGTCGACCGTCAACCGTCGACAGCCGGCCAAAGGCCGGCCCCATGGCGTAGAATCGCCGCAGCTCGCCATGGACACACCCCGCACCAGTCCGATCCTGACCGCGCTGCTCACCGTCTACGTGGGCGTGGTGGTCGGCTGGACCGGGTCCTTCCTGGCTGCGCTGCTCCTGGACGCGCGGGTGGGGCAGCCGCTGCCGGCGCTGGCCGTGACCGCCGCGTCTGTCCTGGGCTGCGCTGCGGTGGCGTGGCTGCCGGGCCGGCGCTGGTCGGCCGGTGCAGCCGTGGCGTTGGCGCCGCTGATCGTGGTCGGCGCCGTGCCGATCCCGCACCTGCTGGGCGATCCGTGGCTGGTCGCGGAGCTCGGCGGTCCGGCGCACCAGCCCGGTCCCCTCGCCGTGGCCGTGGTCGCCGTGACGGGAGCGTGTGCGGTCATCGGTTGCGCGAGCCTCGTGGTGGCCCGGCGGATCGCCACGGACGCGCCCGCGGCGACCTCCGTGCTGCTGACCCTGGCCGCGGTGCATGGGGTGCTGGCGCTGGGTGCGGCGGGCTCCATGGCCATCCACGCGCCCGATCCGCCCCTTGAGGTCGCCGATCCGGCCCTGCCCCAGCCCCTCGACGGCGTGACCGGCGGCGAGGACGCCGAGCTCGTCTGGGCCACCGCGCGATCTGCGGACACCGGGAGGCCCTACCAGACCACGGGCCACCGCTTCTCGGGCCACGGCGCGCTTGGCCTGGCGCCGCCCGAGGGCGCCACGCGGCTGCAGCTGATGTGCGCCGACGCGCACGAGGGGCGTCAGCACCTGTACCTCGCTCCCCTGGGACTGGCGCACCGCGATCGGTGTGAGGTGCACCTGGAGCTGACCCTCGACGAGGGGCACTCGGTCGAGTGGGACCTGGATCTGTCACGCGAGGCCGCGGTCGAGCTGCCCCTGGAAGGTCTGGTCGGCCTCCCATCGAAGCTCTCGGTCGCACCCTCCACGGGATGCACCGTGCTGGTGCACCGCGTCCACCTGGACACCCCGCCCAGCACACCCCGCCGCGTCGTGCTGGTCTCCCTGGACACCCACGCGGCGCAGCACATGCGGTTCGGGCCCGGCTCGAGCGCCACCCTCGACACCAGCCCGACCCTGCGGGCGCTCGTGGAGGAAGACGACCTGGCCGTGGGCTACACCCACGCCCTGGCGTCGGCGGACTGGACCCTGCCGTCGCACGCCTCGGTCTGGTCCGGGCTGCGGCCGTCCCAGCACCGGATGTTCCTGCGCGAGCCGGTGACGAGCTTCGACGAACGTATCGTCACCCTGCCCCAGCTGCTGCAGGCCCGGGGCGTGCGGACCCTGGCCCTGCTGTCCCACCTACGGCTGAGCCCGGACTACGGCTTCGCCCGCGGCGTGGAGTTCGCCTCGCTGTACGACGATCCCCTGGGCGAGCGCGGCCGGCGCGTGGTCGACGACGCCCTGACGCTGCTGGACGCCCACCGGGACGAGGATCTGCTGCTGTTCGTGCACCTGTTCGACGCGCACACGCCCTACACGAACTACCCCGAGGGGTACGAGGACCTCGTCGACGACGTGGAGCCCCACTACCCCGAGAAGCTCTACACGGGCCGGTTCTACCGGGAGACGGTCAAGGGCAAGGAGGGCATGGATCCGCGGACGCGCGAGCGCAACCTGCGCCGGCACGCGGATCGGTTCGAGCCCAAGATGGACGCGGCGCGGGTGGCCTACCAGCTGGGAATGCGTGACGTGGACGACATGCTCGGCGAGTTCATCGACGGGCTGCGCGAACGGGGCCTGTACGAGAGCACGGATCTGGTGCTGTTCTCGGACCACGGCGAGGAGTTCTTCGGCCACGCGCTGCTCACCCACACCTCCATGTACCTCGAGAACGTGCGGGTGCCCGTGGTCGTGAAGGTGCACGAGGGTTCGCCCTTCGCCGCCTCGGCGCGCGCAGCGGGCGCCTACCGGAGCCCCACCTTCGAGGCGCACCCCACCGTGTTCCGCGTGGTGCTCGACCTGTTCGGCGCCGCCGCCCCGGACGCGCAGATCGCCGGCGGCGGGATCGGGCTGGCCGAGCTGCTGACGCTGGAACAGGACCGCGCCGCCATCTCCGAGCTGCACGCCGCGCCGTACAGCGACCTGGTCCAGATGTCCGTGACCTGCGGAGGCGAGGCACACGGTATCGTGTCGACCTACCTGGAGGACGTGGGACGGTGGGAGCTCGAGCGCGAGTACTACGAGCTGTACGATCCCACGGCAGATCCCGACGAGCGCCTCAACCTGGCGCCCGGAGGGCGGGCGGTGGACGATCCCTGCCTCGACGGCGCCCTCGGGCGGGCCCGGCAGATGCGCGACCTGCCGTACCGTTCCCGCGCGACCCGCGGCCTGACCGAGGACGAGGTAGAGCGCCTTCGCGCCCTGGGGTACCTGGAGTGACCATGCGCCACGCGTTGCTGCTTGCGGTGCTCGTCCTGTCGGGATGCGGACCCGAGCGCGAGGCCGCCCGCGTCCTCGCCGGGGCCGAGGGCCTGGCCGAGGAGGCCGACGTCGCGGCCCGCGAGACGAGCTTCGCGGCGGCGGTGGACGGATTCGCCGGGGCCCTGGCCGAGCTGGATCGCCTGCAACAGGAGTACCCGGACTCGGCCGCCAGCGCGCGCGTGGCCGCGGACGAAGCGGAGATCCTCGGCGGCACCCCCACCCGGCTCCGCGAACGCGCCGCTGCGGTCGAGGCCATGGCGGCGGCCGAGGGCTCGGCCTTCCACCTCACCGTCTTCGCGGTCTCGCGCATCGAGGACGAGGGGACCCGCTCCAAGCACGTGGACGCCATCGCCCACCTCCTCTCGGAGGCCCGCAGCCACTCCGACTCCGAGGAGTACCGCAGGGCCCTGGACGCGGTGGAGGGGATCGAGGACCCGGAGTCCCGGTCGGCCATCCTGGCCCAGCTGGCCCTGCGCCTGGCCGAGTCGGGCCAGCCGCTGGAGGCGGCGCAGCACGCCCTGGCCGTGGAGATGGCGAGCGAGCGTTCGGCGGCGCTGGCCACCATCGCGGTGCGCCTGGCCGAGAAGGGCGACGACTCGGCCGCGCTGGATGCGGTGGGCCGCATCGACGCGCCCACGCAGCGGGACGAGGCCATGGCGGCCATCGTGGAACACCAGGCGCAGCGCGGCGCGTTCGAGACGGCGGGGGAGAGCGCGCGCCGCGTCGAAGGCGCCCTGCAACGGGCGATCGCGCTGGCGGCCGTGGCGCGGCAGCTCGCGATCCAGGGCGAGACCGAGCGCGGTGAGGTCTTCTTCGCCGAGGCCGAGGAGGCGGCGCAGGGGGCGACGTCCGTGCCGCAGCGAGACGAGGCCCTGGCCGCCGTGGCCCTGGCCCGCGCCCGCAGCGGCGGGGTGGACGAGGCCTCGCGCGTCGCCGCCGGGATGTCCTCGGACGCGGGGCGTTCCGAGGCCCTCGACGCCGTGGCCGAGCAGGCGATCGCGGCGCGGCGCTTCGACGCCGCCGTGGTCGCGGCGAGGCGCATCCCCCTGCCCGCGCAGAGGGCGGCCTGTCTGGCTCGCCTGGGGGCGCGGATGAAGCCCATGCGCGAGGCGGCGCGAGCTCAGCGCACCTTTGCCGAGGCCCTGGACGAGGCCCGAGGCGCCGGCGCCTCGCGGGACACCGCCGTGGCCGCGGTCGTCGTCGAGCTCTGCGGCGCGGACGAGCACTCCCTGGCCGTCGAGGCGGTCTCCGCCATGGCCCCGGGCGCCGGACGGGACGACGTGCTCGTCGGGGTGACGGACGCGCTGGTGGAGGTGCGACGGTTCGGCGACGCCGAGCGCACGGCCCGCGACGTGGAGGACGACGGCGAGCGTGCCGCCGCCCTCGGTCGCGTGGCAGCGGCCCTGGGACGCGGTCAGCCCCATCCGCGCGCCCAGCAGCTCTTCGACGACGCACAGGCCACAACAGCCGCGGTCGAGGGGGTCGCGGATCGCAGGTCGGCGCGCCTGGAGCTGATGGGCTCCCTCGCCACGGCAAAGGAGGACGAGCGCCTCGCGAGGTTGCTCGACGAGATCCAGGCCGAGGCCGCCGGGCTCGCCGACGCCGACGCCCGAGACTCCGCCCTGGGCGAGATCGCCCTGGGCCTGGCCGCGGCCGACCTGGCCGAGCAGGCGCTGGCCCTGACCGGCGACATCACCTCCGAGGGGGCCCGCTCGGACGTCCTCACCGCCCTCGTCGAGGAGCTGGTGCAGGCCCAGATGTTCGATCAGGCCGCCGAGGCCGCCACCCGCATCCCCGACGACGGTCCGCGCCACACGGCCCAGGGGCGCGTGGCCCAGCTCATGGCCGGGGCCGGCCGCTTCGACGCCGCGCGGACCCTCGCCGAGGGCATCGACGACCCCGCCGTCCGGCCCATCGTGCTCATGGACGTGGCCAAACGACAGGCCGAGAAGGAGTCCCCGGAGCGCGCCGTGGCCCTCTTCCGCGAGGCCCTGGGCTGGGTCGCCGATCTCGACGACCTCGAGGTCCGCAGCGAGTCGCTGGCCGGCATCGGCAGCGCCCTGTTCGTGGCAGGGGTGTCCATGGAGGAGCTGCACGCCGAGATCCACGCGGCGTTGCTGCCATACTATGCGGGTGCCGGGGGCTGACGCCGTCCCCGGACGAAGGCCGCGATGAAGAAGCTCCTACGCCTGCTGATCCTGTTCGCGCTGCTGTACGCGGGGTTCTTCGGCCTGCACGAGCTGGCGGCGTCGTCGATCGAGATCCCGGGACTCCGCCTCGTCATCCAGGTGCCCTACCGCTGCTCCGAGATCATGGCGCTGCCGTTCAAGGTGATGGCCGCGATCGTGATCCCGGCCCGCCACCACCACTATGGGCTGGGGCACCTGGTCCTGCGGTTCGCGCTGGCCGGCGCCTTCTGGGCGATGGCCGTCGAGGCGGTGGTGAGCTTCCTGCGCGTGTTCCGGCCGCGGCCTCCCGCGCGCATCGAGGGCCTGCCCGTGGACGAGCCCGAGTCTCCGGCTCGGCGTCAGGCGATCGCCCGTAGCGTGGTGGCGGCCGGCGCCCTCGTGGGGGGTGGCGCCATGGCGTACGTCACCTGGATCACGCCGGCGAGGTTCGCGATCCGGCGCAACGAGGTGGCCGTGCCCGAGCTGCCCGCCGCGCTCGACGGGCTGCGCCTGGCCCACCTCACCGACACCCACTGCGGCCCCTACATCAGCCCCGGCCACATCCTGCGGGCCATCGAGCTGGCCAACGCCGAGGAGCCCGACCTGTTCGTGCTCACCGGCGACTACGTCCACCGCACGGCCGCGGCCATCCCCGCGGGCATCGGCCTCTTCGCCGAGCTGCGCAGCCGCCTGGGCACCCTGGCGGTGCTGGGCAACCACGACCACTGGGAGGACGCGGACGCCTGCCGGCGGTGGTTCGCCGACATCGACGTCCCCCTGATCGACAACGACCGGTTGTTCGTGACCGAGGATGGCCTGTCGCGGACCGAGGCCGCCGGGCGCAGCCTGGCGATCGTGGGGGTGGGCGACTACTGGGAGGACCGCTCGGCACCCAGGCTGGCCTCGCGGGACATCGGCGCGTCGTGTCCGCGCATCCTGCTCAGCCACAACCCGGACGTGGCCGAGCACTTCGCGCGCCGCCACAACCAGCTGCACTTCGACCTGCAGCTGAGCGGCCACACCCATGGCGGCCAGGTGGCGTTCCCCGGAATCGGCACCCCCGTCGTGCCCAGCGAGTTCGGCAGCCGCTACGCGCGCGGGTTCGTCCAGGGGCCCCACTGGCCGGTGATCGTCTCCACCGGCGTGGGCATGGCCGTGGCGCCGCTGCGGTTCCGGGTGCTGCCGGAGATCGGGGTGATCACGCTGCGCAGGGCGTGACGAGCGGGGTCCGCTACTGAAGCCCCTGAACGATTCGTGCGAATGCCGGCGCAGCCACCTTGCCGCCCCAGCTTCGGGGTTGCGGCGCGGCCACCTGCACGGCGATCGACCAGCGGGGATCGTCCGCCGGCACGAGCCCGACGAAGCTGGCCAGGACAGGGGTGTCCGGATCGGCGTCGGAGCCCATCAGGGCGGTGCCGGTCTTGCCCGCGATCTCCAGGCCCGGTAGGGCGGCCGCGCGCCCGGTCGCCTCGTCGCCGTGGACCGCCTGCGTGAGCATTCCGCGCACGTCGCGCCCGCTGCGGGTGTCGCCGAGGTGGGCGTAGGCGACCGCGAGCTCGCGCGCGGTGGTGGGGAACTGTCCGAAGGCGAGGTCGATGGGAGCGTCGCCCGCTGCCGCCGACAGGCCCTGTGCCCGCAGGGAGTCGGACAGGGGCTGGGTGCCGATCTCACCGGCCAGCTCGAGGAATCCCTCGTTGGAGGAGACCTCGAGCAGGTGGGCCAGGTGGTCCGGGTCGACGTCGATGCCCGCGTCCAGGGCGGCGACGGCCACGAACGGCTTGACCACGGAGCCGGACGCCCAGGCCCGGTCGGCGGCGCCGGCTCCGTGTTCGCCGGTCGCCAGGACCTCGCCGGTGCGCGCGTCCACGACGACCACTGCGACGGCCTCGGGCTGCCACTCCTCCACGATTCCGGCCACGGCCGATTCGACCACGGCCTGGACCTCGGAGCCCTGGGCGACCGAGCCGCCGGCAGGTGGCGGTGAGCCGGCGACGACGGGCGTGCCGAGCCCCAGCGCCGTGAGGACGAGTCCGCCGCCGAGGAGCAGCACGGCGGCGCGGGGTAGGGGGCGGCGCGACACGGGCTCGAGCAGGGCGCGGACGCGTCGATCGAGGGGATGCCCGCCCAGGGAGGCGAGGGCTGGGGCGACGGCGCGCGTCCGGCGCATCGCGCGGGCCAGATCCACGAGGTCGCCCGCATACGTGGCCGGGTCGATGCCTGCGTGGACCACGGCCTCGTCCGCTGCCCGCTCGATCTCCAGGCGCAGGCGCCGCGTGAGGATCCAGGCCAGTGGGTCGAACCAGTGCACCGCACACACCACCTGCGCGAGGAGCAGCCGCAGGTTGTCGCGGCGAGCGGCGTGCGCGGCTTCGTGATGTATCACTCGCTCGCGTCGGGCAGCGTCCCAGGGGACCTCCTCCGGAACGAGGATCACGGGGCGGAACAGGCCGACCAGGATGGGTGACCTGATGTCTGCGCTGGACCGGACCGGCGCCCCCGGTGAGATCCGGGCGACGGCGTCGGCCCAGGCGCCCGAGATGGGACGCGTGCCGCGCCGGAGGAGCGCGGCGCGGGTGTGAGCTGCGAGCAGGCGAAGACCCAGGATCACGGCCCCGGCGATCCAGCCGGCGCCGACGAGCCACGCGAGGTCGATTCCGGGAGCTGTCGCTGCCGTCGTGGCGAAGGCGGGCTCCTGGAGCGCCACCCAGGCACCCGCGAGGGTGGTGCCCGGGCCAGCCTCGGCCGCAGGTGGGGCCGACGGGAGCGGGATGCCGGGCAGTCGCGCGGCCAGGGGCAGGGCGAGGGCCGCCAGGGTTCCGAGCCCGAGCAGGTCCGCGCGGCGGGCCGACGACCCGCGCCGCGCGACGCGGACGGCGGCGAGGGTGGCGAGCAACACGAGGGCGACCCGCAGGGCGACGATGGCGCTCATGATCGCTCCTCCCTGGCGCGCTCGACGAGCCGGGTGAGCTCGTCGAGGGTGTCCTCGTCCACGTCCTCGTCCTGCAGCAGCGCGTTCACGGCGCCCTGCACCGATCCTCCGAAGAAGGTGCGCACCAGGCTCGACAGCGCGCTGCGCCCGGCGACCTCCGGGGGCGTGGTCGGCCGGTAGATGTAACGCGTGCCGTCGCGATCGTGTTCCAGGTGTCCCTTCTCCTCGAGCAGCCCCAGCAGGGTGCGCACCGAGGAGTAGCCGGGCGGATCCTCCATGGCCTCGCGCACCTGGGCGACCGACGCGGGACCGATCCGGTACAGCACATCCATGATCTGGCGTTCGCGGCGAGAGAGGGCGGGCGGTGTGTGTTCTGGCCTGGTCATGCTAAAAAAATAGCAGGTGCGAAAAATTTAGCAATAGGGTTGTGCGAAAAAATTCGCACTCTGGCACGCAGCGAACGCTGGTAGGCTGCGGGGGTCAGAATCAAAGTCCTCGGAGGGGAGGAATCATGGTCCGGCAGAACCGATCGAGCGGGTATTCGGGGGTGGTGCTCGCGCTCGCCCTCGCGGCGACCCTGGCGGGCTGTGCCCGTCACCACGTGCCCATCGAGCAGTTCAGCTACAGCTACAACGAGGCGCTCCATACCGCCTCCTCGGAGCAGCTGCTGCTGAACCTGGTGCGCCTCAAGTACGGCGAGGCGACGTACTTCATGCAGGCGGGCAACCTGACCACGAGCCTGAGGTTCTCGGACGGGGTGCAGGTCGGCGTGGGCGCGCCCGGACTCTCGCGGACCGTGGAGGATGGCGGCGGCGGCACGGTCGCGACCACCGGCGTGGGCGGTATCCCGCTCGCCCCGTCCGTGGACGTGAGCAGCGCGCGCAGCTACGCCCCCACCGTGGTCTTCTCGCCGATCCTCGGCGACGATCTCGTCCACGTGTACCTGCGCGAGATGGACCACCCGACCCTGGCCTACATGCTGCGCGCCGGCTGGAGCGTCCGTCACCTGTTCCACCTGTGCGTGGAGCGCATCGGGCTGCTGGACAACGATCCGCGCTCGGACAGCTACCTGCGCTTCGACCAGCTGCTGCTCCAGCTCGACCACGCCCAGGATCACGGCTTTTTGATGCTGGGCGCGCGCCATACGGACACCGGGCCGCAGCCCGTCCTGTCCTTGGGGATGCCTGCGGACCGGGTGGCGGAGCACCTGAAGACCGTCCGCTGGTCCGGAGATCTCGTGCCCCTCCGGCAGGACCGGGCCCGCTGGATCCCGGTGGAGGTCTATCCGCTGTCAGAGGACGGCACCGGAACGGGCGGGGTGCCCGCGGGCGAGGACCTCGGCATCCACCTCGTCACCCGCTCCTTCCACGACATCCTGTGCTTCGTCGCCAAGGGGATCACCGTGCCCGCCGACCACGTGTGCGGCGAGGACGACGGCGACGACTGCGCGGGCGTGGTGGACAGCCGGAACGGGCGGCACCACGCCTGGCTGGAGGGGCAGGCCAGGACCCAGCGTCTGCTGGACGTGCGCCACAGCGCCGCCCGCCAGCGCCCCGACGGCGCTGCCGTGGCCGTTCGGTACCGCGGTCTGTGGTTCTACATCGACGACACCGACGCCGCGTCCAAGAAGACGCTGTCGCTGCTGCACAAGATCTTCGCGCTGCAGTCGGGGGACGCGGGGGGGATGGGCACGATCCTGACGATCCCGGTCTCCGCGGACTGAACTCGACTCAGCGCTCTCCCAGCGCGTACAGGCGCTGCTCTCCGCGCAGATAGATCCGCCCGTCGAGGAACACGGGGCTGGCGAACACGGGCTCGTCCAGTTCGGCGGTGCCCAGCTCGACGTACTGCGGTCCGGCCTCCAGGAACCACGTGTGTCCAGCCTCGCTGGTCACCACGAGCCGAGATCCCATGATCGACGGGGACGAGCTGAACGGACCCGGGAGGCGGTGGTCCCACAGGATCGATCCGTCGGACAGGTCCTGGGCGAGCAGGTGGCCCCCGCGCGTGATCGTGAACAGGTGGCGACCGTCGGTAGTGGGGCTGCACAGCTCGGGGAAGTCGCCGCGGGTGCGCCAGACCACGTGGGTGTCGGTGACGTCGCCGGTCCCGTCGGGGCGCAGGGCGACGGCCTCGGCGCCGGGCACGAAGACCACGACGAGGCCGGCGGAGAGGATGGGGGAGGCGGCCGAGTCGCCGCGGAACACCTCGGCGCGCCACAGCTCCACGCCGTCGTCGGGATCGTAGGCGATGAGGTAGGGCGTGGCCGTGGTGAGCAGCTGCTGGCGGCCGGCTGCCTCGACCACCACGGGGGTGGACCACGAGTTGTCCACGGGCCGGGGCTTGCGCCAGAGCACCTGGCCGGTGAGGGCGTCGAGGGCGAGGAGCTGGGACCGGCCGTCCTCGGCGAGGCCCTGGTCGAGCTGGACCAGCAGTCGTCGGCCGTGGCGGACCAGGGATGTGGCGTATCCGTAGGCGGAGTCGGGGGTGCCCAGGTTGTGACACCACAGCTCGTGGCCGTCGAGGTCGAAGGCGGCCACGTCGCCGTTGGCGAAGATGGCGTAGACCCGCTGCCCGTCCGTGACCGGCGTGGAGGGGGCGTGGCCGGTCAGATCCATGGTCCAGACCTCGCCCTCGTCCACGCGGAACGCAGGCTCCACGGCGCGCTGCCACAGCAGGGCGCCGCTGTCGGCGTCCACCGCGTAGACCTCCCGGCGGTCGGCCGTGGCCCCGGTCAGGAACAGCCGGCCGCCCGCGGCGACGGGCGAGCTCTTGCCGGGCAGCGGGATCTCGGTCGCGAAGAGGACGGCGTCGCCGGCTGCTCCGTCCCAGCGCGTGGGGTAGTCGCCGGGCGGGGCCACGCCGGGGCCGCCCGGTCCCCGGAATCGGGCCCAGGGGAGGTCCTCGTCCACGTCGCCGCGCCCGGCCGAGGAGAGGTCGTCGAGGGCGGCGCGGAAGCCGTCTCCGGCCATGAAGTCGTCCGACCCGACCACGACCGCCGTGCCGGTAGCGAAGAGGATCGCGACGCCCGCCGCCAGGCCCGTGAGGACGCGGCGCCGGTCACGCGTCCACCGCGCCGCCAGGCTGGCCCGGCCGGGTGGGCGAGGGGCCTGCCTTCGCGCAGCGGAGTGCACGCGCAGCGCGGCCACGAGCGCGATGGCGCCGGCCAGCAACAGCCACCCGGCGCTGCGCCGGCGGTGACGGCCCTCGAGGAAGGCCTCTCGCTGCTCGAGGTCGGCGTCACGGAGCGCGGTCAGCTGCGGTTCGTCATCGGGGTGCCGGGCCAGGTCGTCCTTGAGGGTGTCGATGGGGTTCGCGTCCACCAGGTCCATGCGCCCGGCCGGATCGGCGACCAACGCCGCGGTCACCGCGACGAGGAACACCCCGGCCACGACGGCGGTGGCCGCGGCGGGCCGCGCCAGGTGCGAGCGGTCCGGGGGGCGTGACGGGCGGTTCGCGGGGCAGTCGCCGTAGCAGCGCCCGCACTGCAGGCAGCGGGCACGATCGGCTTCGAAGGCGGACACACTTCGGGTCGCCGTCCACAGGCGCAGGGCGAGGAGCAGACCGAGCACGGCGCCCATGACGGCCGCGCCTCGGCCGATGCGCCCCTGGGTCTTCCTCGCCAGCGAATAGGTCGCGCCGTCGAGGCCGCCGGCCCGGTGGAAGGCGGCGATGGTGTCGTCTGACGCGTCCACGCGGCCCGTCTGGTGCAGGTAGACCTGCTCGGCGAGCTGTACGCCCGGATGTATCCGGGCCAGGGGGCCGCCCAGCGCCTCACCGAGCAGCCACCCGCCACCGGCCAGCAGGGGAAACGCCAGGACCAGGGCGGCCAGGGCGAGGGGGGGGAGCTTCGCTCCGCGGCGCCGTGGCGGCGGCTGATCCACGGCACCGAGCGGACAGCTGTCGAGGCAGACGCCGCAGTCCGTGCACCCCTGCGGCGTGACCGCGATCCGCCACCGCGACAGCCGTGAGAACCACCCCAGGACCACGCCGTAGGGGCACAGGTAACGACAGTAGGGGCGGGCCACGAACACGCCCAGCAGCAGCAGGGCGATGCCCAGGGCGAGGCGGTCGGGGCTGCCGGAGAGGCGGAAGAACGACACGAAGGGGTCGAACCGGCAGATCAGGAACGCGCCGCCGGTGCTGGCCAGCAGGATCACCAGGCCGAGGTAGACGTAGGGCAGCAGGCGCAGCGGCCGGTCCAGCCACACGGGCACCGGCCGGGGCCGCACGGCCACCATCTCCTGGATGGCGCCGAGGGGGCACACCGCCGCGCAGAACGCGCGACCGAACAGCGCCGCGACCGCCAGCGGGGCCAGGAACAGCAGCACGACGACCGCGGGGATCTCGTAGAAGGGGTCGCCCAGCGCCAGGACCACGTTCTGCAGGGCGCCCACGGGGCAGATGCACCCCTCGCGGATGAAGCCGAAGTAGGTCAGCGACGCTGCGGACAGGGCCAGGAGCCCGGTACGGGAGCGCGCGCGGTGGGCCAGGTACGTCGCGGCGGCCAGGGCGGCGAGCAGCGCGAGCAGGTCCACCGTCTCCAACCACGGCCAAGGGCCGTCGGGGAGGTGAGTCTCGGGGATCGCATACCCGCTGGAGAATTCGGGCGCCGGGAAACGCTCGAAGCCCGGGTCGCCCTGTCCGGTCATGGGTCAGCCGCGCAGCAGGTAGGCCGCGTCGGCCGGCACCCTGCGGAAGGCCTGCGCCGGGCACGCGTCGGCGATGGCGCACTGGTTGCAGCCCTCGCACAGATCCTGGGCGATCTGCAGCGCGAGCGAGCCGTTGCCAAAGGCGCCGCAGCTGTCCACGCACCGGCCGCAGGCCGTGCACAGCTCCCGGTCGACGATGTACTCGAAGTACGGGTCCTCGATGGGCGCGCGGCGGATGGCGCCGGTCGGGCACAGCTGGTTCTCGGCCCCCTCGTCGAGGTTGCGGTAGCGCGTGTCGAAGAAGCCGGAGCACGCCTCGCAGTAGCCGCAGCGGTCGAAGGCGTGGACGCAGCGCACCGCCGACTCGACGCGGACGCACGCGGTGGCGCATTTGCCGCAGGCGGTGCACAGGCGGGGATCGAGCTGCCAGACCAGGGCGGTACCCGGCGGGTAGTCCACCACCAGCCGCCGCAGGGGGGTGAACCACGCGCCGGCCGCGGCCAGCCCGCCCAGGGCCACGACGCGGCCCATGGTCCGCAGTACCTCGCGTCGGTTGCGCGTCTCGGTCATCCCCGGTTCAGCCCTTCTCCACCGGCTCGAAGGTCCGGATGCGGCCGGTGCACCGCTCCAGCACCGCGATCCTACCGCGGGAGTCCACGGTCAGGTCGAGGCCGACCTCGTGGACCTCGCGGCCGCTGCAGGCGCGGTCGTGTTCGGCGAAGTCGTCGGCGACCAGCCCCAGGTACGTGCCGTCCACGGTGTAGGTCTTGATCCGCGACTCGCCCTTCTCCGCGGTGACCACGTCGCCCGACGGCAGCACCGCGATGTTGGCGGGGTTGCAGCAGCCGACGAATCCGGCCTCGTCGGCGCCGGGCCGGCCCCAGGCCATCTCCACGGCGCCGTCCGGGGTGGTCAGCTCGACGCGGTGCTGCCCCGGGTTCGCCACGATCACCAGATCGGCGGGACCGTCGGCCAGATCGAAGAAGGGGCTGGGGACCACGAAGCGGGGATCGTCGGTGAGGGGGCCGCGGACGGCGCCGTCGAGCCCGAGGCGCAGCACGGCGCGGTTGCCCGCGTCCGCGGCCAGCAGCGCGTCGTCCACCTGGAGCAGCGACGTCAGCCACACGTCCTCGCCCAGGGTGTCGCCGACCTGGAGTCGCCGCCCGTCGTCCGCCGCGAAGACCTCCACGTGGTCCTTCACCCCCACGTACAGCCGTCCGTCGGCCCCGGCGCCGAGGCACGTGGGCGAGCCGTCCGTGACCAGGCGGCGCACGGGCGCGGCGGCGTCGAGCACGGCGACCGCGTCGTCCCCGGCCACGTACAGGCGGTCCCCCTGCCCCGCGACCACCGCCCTCGCTCGCTCCAGGCCGGTGTCGATGGGGGGCAGGACCTCGCGGTAGAGCGCGGCCGGGGGCGGCCCCTCCGCGCGGATGTCGAGGCACTTGACCCGGTTCAGATCGCGCACGATCAGCCGTCCGCCGGCCACCGCGGGGGGACCCCAGGCGTCCGGCCCGTCCAGGACCTTGGCCCGCCCGGCCAGCTCGAAGCGCTCCGGCGTGGCGCGCACCAGGTGCAGCGTGCCCATGTCGTCCAGCACCAGCAGGTGGCCCTGGACGGCGACGTGGGGCGCCTTGCCGAAGGTCGCGTCCGCGCCGCTGCGCCACACCACGTCGCCGCGCGCGTCGAGGCACGCGAGCTGCCCGTCCGCGCCGATCCCGTAGACGTGGTCGTCCACGGCCACCGGGGAATGCTGGTGCGCGCCGAAGTGCGAGGCGGGCATGCGCCGCTCGATCGCGGCGGAGATACCCTCACCCGCGCGGGTCAACCGGACCACGGCGCTGCCGGTGTCGTAGCCGCCGGTGAGCAGCAGCGAGTCGTCCCCGACCAGGACCGGCGTGGGGATGTTGGCGATGGGCACCTTCCAGTCGGTGATCTCCCACAGCAGCGCCCCGTCGGTCGCGTCCACGCCGACCACGCCGCCGCTGGCCACGTACACGAACGTGTCGCGGTCGGCGAACCGCACGGGCATGACCGACGAGTGGGTCATCTTCCAGCCGCGCGGATTGGGCGTCTCCCATAGCGGCTCCCCCGTGGCCAGGTCCACCGCGACCAGCAGTGACGTGCCCCCCGGCGCGAGGATGACGCGGTCGCCGTCGATCAGCGGGCACTGGCCCGTGTTCCACTGGGGGATGGTGGTGCCGAACCGCCCGACCATGTCGATGGCCCAGATCAGCTCACCCGTGGCCGCGTCGAGGCAGCAGGTGTGGCCCTTGGGACCGATGCTCACCACGTACTTCTCGTTCACCGCCGGGACCGTGCGGGTGATGCCGTGGTTGCGGCGGATCTCCACGGGGTAGGAGAACCGCCAGATGTCCCGGCCCGTCTCCAGGGACAGGCAGCGCAGCACGTCGCGTCGCTGCTCGCGGTCGTGGTCCATGAGGTACACCCGGCCGGCGTGGACGGCGGCGCCGGCGTACCCCTCGCCGGCCTCGATGGACCACAGCTCGCGGGGCGGCCCGGCGCGCCAGTCGGTGAGCAGCGTGAACGATCCGTCCCTGGACACGCCGTCGGCAGCAGGCCCGCGGAAACGGGGCCAGGAGCCAGGCAGGTCCGGCACGGGCTCGTCAAAGGTCTCGGTGCGGCTGTCCTCGACGAAGCTGCGGTCCTCTCCCGGCGGCGCGGTGACGGGCTCGTCCTCGGTCAGCGGGACGCGGGGCCGCAGCGACATGCGGCTGTTGAACCACCACGCGAACAGGGCCAGGCTGGCCAGCAGGGCGGCGAGCAGGGGGACCAGGCGGTACAGAGCGCGGCGGTTCACGTCTCCTCCTTCAACACGTCGGCCGGCGCAGCGCGCAGGGCCAGCCGCGCCGCGACGAGGGTCCACGCGACGCCGGCTGCGGCCGTCCCCAGCAAGGTAGCGGTGAACGCCAGCGCAGGGAAACCCGTTTCCGGGTCCAGGGCGAGGGGGCCCGTGGCCACGAGGGCGGCGGCCAGGCCCACGACCAGCCCCGCCGCCAGGGCGGCCAGGTGCTCTGCAGCGAGCAAGCTCAGTACACGCCCGCGGTCGAATCCCACCGCGCGCAGGACCGCCAGCTCCCTGCGTCGGGCGGCGACCCGGGAGAGCACCAGCACGCCGATCCCCCCGCAACCCAGGATCAGGGCCAGCCCGGCGAGGACCTGGAACAGGCTCAGGTAGGTGTTCTCCACGGCGTGGAAGCGCGCCAGGCGCTGGACGGTGGGGGTCGCGACGAATCCGAACCTCGCCAGGTCGCGGTCGAGGGCCCGGGCGGCCTCGGCGGGAGCGACGCCAGCGGCGTCGAGGAGGAATGCGCGGTGACCGGGCTCGTCGGGGTACAGGTCGGTGAAGTGATCGTCGGCGACCAGCACCGCACCCTGGAGGATGGACGCCGAGAGGGCGCCGACCAGGCGCAGGGTCACCGGGCGGCCTCGCCCGTCGAGGACCTCGATCTCGTCGCCGACGGCCAGCCCCAGGGACCACACGAGGGTGTTCTGGTCGGCCAGCGCGGGTACGACCCCGTCGGCGGGCTCGTCGAGCAGGGACCAGGGATCCTCGTCGGAGCCGAGCAGGGAGAATGCGCCGCGCGCCGACAACGCATCGGTGGGTACGCCGAGCAGGCGCGGCTGCTGGGGACGGTTGAGGTTGAGGCAGCTGGCCTCGTCGCCGTCCCGAACCCGCAGGTTCAACCCGCGGGCGTGGGGGTGCGGGACGTGGACCAGCGGCACCATGGACTCCGCCCACAGGTCGAAGCCGCCCGTCCCCGAGGCCGCCTCCTCGGCGCCGGCCTGGGGGTGGCGGCGGTAGGCCTCGACCGCCACCACGAGGAAGCTGCACAGGGCCACGAGGGTCACCGCGGCCAGCGACCCGACGCGGCGCCGGGCCAGGCCGCGCCACACGAGGGTGGTCCAGGAGAGGGACGGTCCGCCCGCTGGAGCGAGGTGCAGGGCGGCCGCCGCCAGCCCGATCCCGGCGACGAGGGCCGAGAATCCGGCGCCGAGGAGATACCCGGCGGCCTCGTACCCGCCTCCCCTCGGTGCGGCCAGGACGAGCGCCACCGTCCCGCCGAGGGCCGCCACGGAGAGCAGCGAGTACGTCGCCGCCGTGCGCTTGCCGGTGGGCGCGGGAACGCGGCGGGGCAGGAGCCGGCCCGGCGGCGTCATCGTCGCGCGTCGGGCCACGAGGGCCATCGCGCCCAGCGCGACGACGGTCGCAGTGGCCAGACCCACCGCGGGGGCCGTCCAGGAGAGGTGGAGCGCCGGAGCCGTGCCCGCGTCCACCCACAGCGGCGACAGCGCGCGGATCATCGCGCTGCCGTACAGCGGTCCGGCAGCGGCGCCGACGGCGCCCCCGGCTGCGGCCACGGCGCCGCCTTCGGCGACGGCCATGGCGCGGACCCGCGCCGGTGTGAAGCCCAGCGCGAGCAGGACACCCATCTCCCGGCGCCGTCGGCGCAGCGCCAGGCCGAACAGCAGGGCCTGCAGCAACAACGCCGAGGCGAGGACGAAGAAGCTGAAGCCCAGCACCAGACCGCCGAGATCGCTCGCGCGTTCGACGGCTGCGCGCCCACGGTCGGCCACCGGGACCGTGACGATGCCGGCGTCCCCAGGGGACACGCCGGCGAGGATCGCCTCCTCGAGCTCGCGTCTGGATGGGGGCGGCTGGGTGAAGCGCACCGACGTCACGAGGCCGTGGCGACTCGACCACAGCCGGCGCGCCTCGTCGAGGCGGACGAAGGCCCGCGGCGCCCCCCGGTGGGTATCCCAGTGGGCCTCGTCCTGGGGTCGGATGCGGTCGAGGTCGATGGGGAAGCCCGGGTCCCAGTCGGAGCAACCCTCGACGTCGGCCAGCCCGGGGAACGCGGGCATGAGGCCGCCGTCTCCGGCCAGCCCTTCCATGGGGAGGACGGCCGCCACGAGGAAGGTGTGTTGACGGGTGCGCAGGCTGCCGCCGTCGCCCAGCGCGCGCAACCTCAGGACGACCTCGTCCCCCACGGCGACGCCCAGATCAGCGGCCGTGGCCTCGCCCAGCGCCATCTCGTCCGGCCCGAGGGCCGGGGCCGTCGTGCCCGCCACGCCGGCGACGATGGGGTAGGGGATCGCCCGGTCGCCCGCCGACAGGTGGTCGGCCAGGGTTCCGGCCACGCTGAGGGGAGCGTGAGCTTCCATGCGGCCTGCGCCTGCGGCGAATTCGGGCAGGAACACGGCGTCGGCGACCAGGTCGGATCCGTTGCGGAGCCTCAATCCCGCGTCGTCCAGTCGCCACGCGGCTGCCAGCGCCGCCTCGACCTCGGCGGCCGCGCCGTGGCCGGTGAGGATCCGATTGGCCGCGCCCGGGACGCCGATGGCGTCGGCCAGCGCCTCGCGCCGCACGAATGCGTTGAGCGCTGCCCCCTGATCCGCGTCCATGGAGAGGCCGCCGCCCACGGTCACCGGGACCACGGCCGACACGATCCCTCGCACAACGGTGAGGTCGGCCTCGGATCGGGCGAGGGGGGCCTCGAGGTGCATGCCGGTGTGGCTGGACACCCGTAGCATCAGCTCGTCCCCGGGTCCGGCCCCCAGCCGCGCCGCGAGGGCCTCGGAGATCGCCACCTCACCTTCGCCGGGCGCTGCGAACCCCCCGCCGGGCAGCAGCGCGGCGAGGTCGTCGTCCATGCCGACGATCGTGGCTACAGACGCTCCCCCGTGCCCGCCCATCGCCGTTCCCGGCAGGGCGAGCAGGGTCGCCGTGGGCGCGCCGAGCGTGTCGGAGAGGCGATCCCCCAGATCGGCGGTGAAGATGCGGCCCTGTACAGCGATCGAGACGTCGCCGAGGCGATGGCGGGCCAGGTCCTCGAGGCTGCGGTCCACCGACGTGCCGACCACCCACGCTCCGGTCACCACGGCCGCCGTGAGCGCTGCGCAAGCTCCGGTCGCCCAGGCGACGCCGCCACCGCGGCGGACACCTCGCAGCACGAGCCCCAGGGTTCCCACCGCCGATCAGGCTCCCTGTGCCACGAGCCGGCCGTCCACCAGCTCGAACACCGCACCCATGTGCGCCGCCAGCGCCGTCGAGTGGGTCGCCACCACCAGCGTGATCCCCTGCTCGGCGTTCAACTCCACGAGCAGCTCGGCCAGGGAGACGGCCGCATCCCGATCCAGCGCGCCCGTGGGTTCGTCCGCCAGCAGCACGTCCGGACCGTGGATCACCGCGCGCGCAGCGGCCACGCGCTGCGCCTGCCCGCGCGACAGCTGGCCCGGGAAGTGGCCCCCGTGGTCCCCCAGACCCACCCGCGCCAGCAGGTCCCCGGCCCTCGGTGCGGCGTCCTTCGTGTTCCCGCGCGCGGCGACCACCGGCACGAGCACGTTCTCCAGCGCCGTCAGGTGCGGCAGCAGGTGGTGGTCCTGGAACACCATGCCGATCCGCGTCGCGCGGAGCTGCGCCAGCGCCCGATCGTCCAGGTCGTGCAGCCGCTGCCCCGCCACCTCCACCGTGCCGCTGGTCGGCCGGTCCAGCGCGCCGAGGATGCCCAGCAGGGTGCTCTTGCCCGATCCGGAGGGGCCGACCACGGCCACGGAGGCACCCTCCTCCACACGCCAGTCGATGCGGTCGAGGACGGTGACGGGATGGGGATGGGGGAAGGTGCGGGTGAGCTGGGAGAGGGTGATCACGGGATGAGGTTAATGGTTGGGGAAGGGAGACTCCAGTCCTCGTTCCGACGGTCTCCGTCGGAACGGATTCCGGGGCGCTTTGCGCCCTGGTCCGGTGAGGTGAAGTGGAAGTGGAAGTGGAGGTGGGAAGTGGAAGTGGGAAGTGGGAAGTGGGAAGTGGGAAAAGGGAGGGAATCAGCAGCCGTTGCCCGGGTGGACGGAGGCGTCGGTGTCGTCGCAGTCCCAGCCGAGGCCAGGGTAGGTGGCGAAGTCGTAGGGGCCGGGCTGCCACCATTCGGGGTAGCCGTCGTTGTCGAGGTCGAAGGACCCGGCGGCGGGGCCGCCA
>CAZLEO010000076.1:0-29406 GCA_964558555.1 uncultured Rickettsiales bacterium
TCACCTCGGTGCAGGCCATCTACGTGCCCGCCGACGACCTGACCGACCCCGCCCCGGCCACCACGTTCGCCCATCTGGACGCCACCACGGTGCTCAGCCGGCAGATCGTGGAGCTGGGTATCTATCCGGCGGTGGACCCGCTGGACTCCACCAGCCGTATCCTCGAGCCCCAGGTGCTCGGCGACCGTCACTACGGCGTCGCTCGGAAGGTCCAGCAGCTGTTGCAGCGCTACAAGGACCTGCAGGACATCATCAACATCCTCGGCATGGACGAGCTCACCGAGGAGGACAAGCTCACGGTGTCCCGGGCGCGCAAGATCCAGCGCTTCCTGTCCCAGCCGTTCCACGTCGCCGAGGCCTTCACGAGCATGCCCGGCGTGTACGTGCAGCTGGACGACACCATCAAGGGCTTCGAGGAGATCGTCGAGGGCAAGTACGACGACCTGCCCGAGCAGGCCTTCCTGATGGTGGGTACCATCGAGGACGCCCAGGCCAAGGCCGAGAAGCTCATCGCCGACCTGGAGGATTGAGTCCATGTCCGAAGGCACCTTCACCCTGGAGGTCGTCACCCCCCAGGCCAAGGTCTTCTCCGGCGAGGTGGAGACCGTGGTCGCTCCGGGCTTCCTGGGCGACTTCGGCGTCCTGCCGGGCCACGTGCCCTACATCACCGCCATGCGGCCGGGCCTGCTGATCTTCGATCACGAGGGGACGCACCACGTGTACGTGGTCGGCGCCGGCTTCGCCGAGGTGGGACCTAACAAGGTCCTGCTGCTGACCGACCTGTGCGAGGACGCCGCGGGTGTGGACGGTTCCGAGGCCGAGGCCAGGCTCGCGGACGCCGAGAGAACGCTGGTCGAGGCGGACCCGACCCAGCACGAGTACCTCGACGCCGAGGTGGAGATGGCGCTGCAGGTGGCGCGTATCCGCGCGGCGGGTGAGGTGGCCGGCAAGTAGGCCCCCCCGGAACCCGAGCGCCGCGATCCCCGACACCCGTTCAGCGGGGGGGTGGCGTCAGCGGGAAGCAGACCGACACGCTCGCGCCCCGCCCCTCACTCGTCTGGATCGTGAGCTTGCCGCCGAGCAGCTCGATGCGCTCGCGGATGGCGAACAGCCCGAAGCGCCGCTCGTCCTTCGATTGCAGCTGCAGCGAGGCGCGATCGAACCCGCAGCCGTCGTCCTCCACCAACACCTCGGCGGTCTCCTCGCCGGCCGATCCCGTCACCTCGGCCCTGCTGGCGTCGGCGTGCTTGACCACGTTGAGCAGCAGCTCGCGGACTGCCTGGAAGACCACGGTAGCCAGGTTGGCGTCGGGGGTCACAGCTGCGAGGCCCATGTCCCGGTAGGTGATGCCGAGATCGTGTTCGCCGGCCATCTGTTCGACCAGGGCCTCCAGGGCTGCGCCCAGACCCACCTCATGGAGCAACGGCGACGCGAGCTGCCAGGTGAGGGAGCGCGTGCCGCGGATGGCCTCGGCCAGCATCGGCAGGACGTCCGAGATCGCAGCGGCCGCCTCGGAGTCCTCGGGGAGCAGGGTCCGGGCGTTGTGGAGGGTCATCCTGGCCATGGCCAGGCTCTGGCCCACGCCGTCGTGCAGGTCTGCGGCGATGCGGCGGCGCTCGTGTTCTTCGGCGAGCGCCCGATCCGTGGCCAGCTGCCTGAGGCGGTGCTGGTAGTCGGCGATGGTCTCCTCGGCCCGCCTGCGGACGGTCACATCGGTCACCGCCGCGACGAATCCAACCGGGATTCCGTCGTCGTCCGTGACCACGGCGGCGCTCAGCTCGCCGGGGTAGGTGCTGCCGTCGGCCCGCAGCAGCAGGTACGGCTCGTCGATGAGGGAGCCCACCTCGAGGGTCCGCGCGAGGTTGGCCATGGCGCGGGGGCGATCTCGCTCGGAGAGCAGCTCCATCGAGTTCCGGCCCAGGAGTGCGTCGGCGGACTCGGCGCCGTACATCTCCAGGCACCGTCCGGAGACGTAGTTGATGGTCCCGGTCAGGTCGGTGGTGGCGATGGCCGCCGGCGCGCACTCCACCAGCCGCTCGAAGCGCGCTTCCGACTCCCTGAACTCCAGGCTCAGGCTCTGCAGCGCTTCCTCCTTGCGTCCCCACTCTGCACGCATTCGAGCAACGCGCACGGCCGAGATCCCCTGTTCCATGCACAGCACGGCGTCCAGAAGGCGAGAGCGGTCCTCGATCCGCTCGAACAGCAGCGCGAGCCAGGCGGAGGCCAGGGCGTCGAGGGCTCGCAGCATCTCGATCATCGAGTACCCGGGGACTTCCTCGTAGGTGCCGATCTCGGCCGCCCAGAGATCCAGTGCGTCCGTATCCGCGGACACGAGGAATTCCCGCAGGACCTCACGGAAGTCGTCCCACAGAACTCGCAGTTTGGCCTCGGGCAGGGCTCCGAGCACGGGAACCTGGTCGTTGACGAGGGCTCGCACCTCGTCGAACAGGCGATCCGAATCGCTTGCGAGGAGTGTCAGGAGTTCTTCTTGCACGGTCGTTCCCCCTCGATGGCTCGGACACGTTCCCTCGAGCCGACCCTACCACGAAGGAGGGCTCCCCCGGCACCTACTCGCTGCCCGCCAGCGGTAGCCGGACGACGAAGGTCGTCCCCCTTCCGGCCTGGCTGTGAAACTCCAGCGTACCGCCGGCGCGGGTCACCACGGATCGGGAGATGGTGAGGCCCTGACCGGTCCCGCGCCCCGGGGGTTTGGTGGTGAAGAACGCCTCGAAGATGCGGTCTTGAGCCCACTCCGGGATGCCGCAGCCGGTGTCCGTGATCCGGATGTCGGCGAAGGTTCCAGACCGCCTCGTGCGGATGGTGATGACGCCCTTGCGGTCCTCGTCCTTGCCCCCTTCCTGGATGGCCTGGGCGGCGTTCACCACCAGGTTCAACAACACCTGGCTGATCTCGGCCTGGTTGCAGGCCACAAGATGCAGGCCCTCGTCGAGGTCGAGCACCACGTCGGCCACGTACCTCCACTCGTTGCGGGCGACGGCGACGGCGCTTCGTACGGTGCGGGTCAGGTCCACCTCGGCCACACGCTCGGAGTCGGGGTGGGAGAACTCGCGCATGGCCGAGATGATGTCGCCGACGCGGCGTATCCCGTCGAGAGACTGCTCCACGGCCTGGGGGACCTCGGCCCGGAGCATGGCGATCTCCTCACGCTGTCGCGGGGTCAGGTCCACCTGAGTGGCGAGGTCTTTGACGATGGCGAGGAGATCGCCGAACGCGCCGGACAGGAAGTGGGTGTTGTCTCCCAGGTACTGGACGGGCGTGTTGATCTCATGGGCGATCCCGGCAGCCAGGTGGCCCACGGAGTCCAGCCGTCGGACCAGGGAGGCCTGGGCTGCCAGACGATGCGCCTCGGTGAGATCGTCGAAGGTGCCGAGGATCCACCCGTCGTCCCCGTCGCGCACGGGACAGAGGCTCGCCTCGAGCTGAAACGACCGGCCGTCCCGTCGCCGGGCGGTCAGCTCGAGAACGGTACCCGGGCGGTCCCCACCATCGGCGAGGAGGCCCATCACCTCGTTTCCGAGGGCGGTCGCGGAGCGGGGCTCGATGAGCCGGTCGAGGGGCCAGGGCGACGAGTCGTCGTCGGCGCGCCCGAAGAGGGCCAGTGCAGCCGGGCTGGCCTCGTGCACGCGCAGATCCCGACCAATCAGGGCTACAGCCGCGGGTTGTCGGCTGCAGATACGTGCCAGCAGGGCAGCGGTGTCGCTCACGCGTCGAAGCTCCCGAGGTCCGCGAGGTTGAACGCGTCGGAGACATCGAGCATGGCGCCCTCGACGCTGTCCTCGTCGCCGAGGGTGGCCAGTCCGGCGACCCCTGTTTCGAGAACAGCGACGAGTGCCTCGACCACGTCGGGGTCGAACTGGGAGCCGGCGCAACGGCGCAGTTCCTCCACGGCCTCGGCCTCGGTCATGGCCTGACGGTAGGTTCGGTCGTCGGTCATCGCACCGAAGGAATCGACCACGCAGATGATCCGCGCGCCCAGGGGGATCGCCTCACCCACGAGGCCGTCGGGGTAGCCCCCGCCGCCGAAGCGCTCGTGGTGGCCCCGGACGATGGGAGCCACGTCGGCGAGCTGCCGCAGGGGCGCGAGGATGTTGGCGCCGATCTCGGGGTGGCGCTTCATCACCGCCCACTCATCGTCGTCGAGCTTGCCGGGCTTGAGCAGGATGTGGTCGGGCACGCCGATCTTGCCGATGTCGTGCAGCAGTGCCCCGAGCCGGAGGTGCTCGATCTGCCCGGCTGGGCAGCCCATCCGGTGCGCGACCGCCTCGGCGGAGGACGCGAGGCGGTCGGCGTGGTCGCCGGTGTACTCGTCTCGCGCGTCCATGGCCCGCGCCAGGGCCAGGACCGCCTGGAGGTACGCCTGCTCGAGGTTGGCGTGCAACTCGGTGCGACGCAGCGCGCTGGCGGCCTGATCGGCGAGGGCGACACCCAGGCGGAGCTTGTCCTCGTCGAAGGGTTGCCTCGCGGCGCCCCGGGCCTCGCCGAGAACCAGCACGCCGAGGTCCTGGTCGCCCACGCGCAGGGGGGTGAGGCAGACCACCTTGGCCACGTCCAGGTAGAGGTCTCGTCGGGACGCCTCGTCCACGGATGGATCGTCGCGGTGCAACACGAGGGGAGTACCGCTGGCGTTCACCTGGCGGTAGAAGGCGTCCGCAGCGCCGTTCTCCAGGCGCCCCGCTCCCAGGTCCCGACCCAGCATCCGCACCGAGTAGGCCGCGCGGCAGAGGTACGCTCCGTCGTCACCCACGCCGATCACCCGGCAGAACGTCACGCTGACGGTCTCGACGACGTGGCGGGCGATGCCGGCCAGCACCGACTCGGGGGTATCCTTGGCCGCCAGCTGACGCGCCAGGCTGTACAGCGCGTCCAGCTCCTGCCGGCGGGCTTGCTCGGTCTCGAGCCGTTCACGTTCGGTGGTGACGTCCCGCAGGAGCACGACCCAGCCGGAGCCGTCGCGGGCACCCTCCGGTGGGCGAGACTCCAGCTCGAAGATCCGCCTCGGCGGCCCGCCGAGCTCGAGCACGGTGCGCACCGTACCCTGGGTGGTGCGCAGCATCGAGAACACAGGCTGGTCACCCAGCTGTTCGAAGATGTCTCCGACTCCTGCATCGCTGAGGGTCAGCAGCATTCGCCGAGCTGCGGGGTTGGCCAGGACGATCCGCCCGTCGCCGTCCAGCAGCAGCACCCCGTCGGACAGGCTGTCGACGAGCCCCTCCATGCGCTCCTGCTCGGCCACGAGCCGCGCGCGTAGCCGCTGGATGGCCGATGACGCCTGCCCCGCGACGGTGTACAGCAGGCGCACGTGTCCGTCGGTGAAGGCGTCTTCGGCCTCCGCCCCGATGAACAGCAGCCCGCTGAGGTCCCCGGAGCCTGGCTCGACGATGGGGACCTGAAACGCCGATTCGATGCCGGTCACGCAGTCGGCTGATGGATCCACCTGCTCGAGGCCGAAGGACCGCAGGATCACCTCCGGCTCCAGCTCGGTGGTGGTGGGTGCCATGCGCTTCCAGGTCTCCACGAGGCGCCCCTGCACGTGCTGCTGCATCGCCGGCGAGGCGACCCTGGCCGGCTGGAAGTAGACCTCCAGGGCCTGGTCGTGGCGCAGGACGGCGGCGGCCACGTCGTGGGGTACGGCGCGGTGCAGCTCCTGGAGCAGGGTGCGGAACAGCTCCTGGAAGTCGCGGACATACCCCAGGCGTCTGGACAGCTCGTACAACACCTTGAGCTCCTGCGTGCGCTGTTCGACGCGGTGCTCCAGCGTCTGCATGAGCTCCCGTTCCCGCTGGTCCGCCTCGACGCGCCGGGTGATGTCGCGCACGAAGGAACACACGTACGCCTCCCGACCGTGCTCCACGTACCGCGAGACGATCTCCACGGGGAACGTCCGGCCGTCGCGGGTGCGCAGCTGGCTCTCCACGGTCCGCGAGCCCGAAGTGCGGATGAAGCGCCATCGCTGATCCCAGGCCTCCTGGGTCACGTTGGGGTCGACGTCGTAGACGCCGAGGCCCAGGAGGTCCTCGCGCTCGTATCCCAGCAGGGCGCACGCCTCGTGGTTGACGTAGACGAAGCGGCCGTCCCGACCGATCCAGAACACCGCCTCCGGGGCCTCGTCCACGGCGTGCTGGGTGAAGTGCAGATCCCTCTGGGCCTGCTTGCGGGGGGTGATGTCGCGGATGAGCGCCGCGATGAACAGCTCGCCGGTGACCTCGTAGGAGGACAGGGAGAGCTCGATCGGGAACTCGGTGCCGTCGGCGCGGAGGGCCCTCAGCTCGGTCGTGGTCCCCATGATCCGCGACTCGCGGGACTCCACGAACCGCGCCACGGACGCCGGGTGCAGCTCGGCGTATTCCCTGGGCATCAATGCGGTCAGGGGGGAGCCGATGGCCTCGTCCCGGTCCATGCCGAAGATGCGTGACGCGGCCCGGTTCCAGTCGACGATGATGCCCTGGTGGTCGGCGACCACCAGGGCATCCAGGGCCGTCTCGGCCAGGGCGCGCAGCCACTCCTCGCTGCGACGCTGGGGCGCGTCCAGCCGTTCGTGTGCATCGCGACTGGACAAGGCGGCCCTCCCCTCTCGTCCGGGCTCCCCCTCGGAACCCGGTCCCTCAGAAGAAAGCGTAGCCGGCCCAAGGCACAGCGCCCATCGGGGTATCCCTGATTTGGGCCTTCGCTATCCCTGAAGGGGGCGGGCATCAGAGGTCCAGAGAGGTGATGCCCTCGCGGATGGCGTACTTGGTCAGGCCGGGGACGCTGTCGATGCCCAGCTTGTCCATGATGTTGCGCCGGTGGGTCTCGATGGTCTTGACGCTCACGTGCAGGTTCGCGGCGATCTCCCGCGTGCTGTTGCCCTCGGCGAGCAGCTGGAGGACCTCGGTCTCGCGCGGGGTCAGAGGGGTGCCCTTGAGCTCCGGTCCATCCTCCGTCGAGGCGCCCCGCAGCTCGCGTACGAGCATGGGCGAGAGGCTCGGCGTGAGGTAGCTGCCGCCGCGGGCGACCTCGCGTATGGCCGTGACCAGCTCGTCGAACTCGCAGTCCTTGAGCAGGTACCCCGACGCCCCGGCCTCGAGCATGGCCGTGACGAAGCGTCGGTCCTGGTACATCGTCAGCGCGAGGACCCGCGTGTCCGGGCAGGTCGCCACCACCTGTCGGGTGGCCTCCACACCGCCGAGCTGGGGCATGCCCACGTCCATGAGCACCACGTCGGGGGCGAGCTTGCCGGCGAGGGTGACGGCCACGCGACCGTCCGGCGCCTCGCCCACCACCTCCATGTCCTCCTGGCGGTCCAGCAGCGCGCGCAAACCGGACCGGATGATGCGGTGGTCGTCGGCGAGCAGGATGGAGATGGTCATCAGGTCATTGTTATCCGATACGCCCCGTCCCGACCAATCAGGGATTCCCTGAATCCCGCGGGCGATAACCCTGAGAGCCGCTACACGATCGTCGCCTCGTCCAGGTCCGGTTCCAGCGTGTCGCGCGAGCTCAGCTCGTCCTCTTCCCGCTCGAGGGTGAAGTGGAAGGTGGAGCCCCGGCCGGGGTCGGAGTCGACCCAGATCCGGCCGCCGTGCATGTGGACGACCCGCTGCGCCACGGCCAGGCCGATGCCGGTGCCGGGATACTCGGCCTCGCGGTGCAGGCGCTTGAACACCCGGAAGATGGCCTGGGGATCGCGGCTGTCCACGCCGATGCCGTTGTCCGACACGGAGATGGTCCACTCGTCGTCCCCGGCCTCGGCGGAGACCTCGATGTGGGGCGGCGCCTGGCTGCGGAACTTCACGGCGTTCTCGATCAGGTTCTGCAGCAGGCGTGTCAGCTCCGTGCGGTAGCCAGCCACCGTGGGTAGCCGGTCCGTGTCCACGACGGCCCCGGCCTGGTCCAGCAACGATCGCAGGTTGGAGCAGGCGTCGTCGAGGACCTCGTGCAGATCGACGGGGGCCCGTGGTTTGTCCTCGCGGGACTGGGAGTACTCCGCCAGATCACCGAGCAACACGTCCATGCGGTGGACCGTGTCGACGATGCTGCGCATGTGCGCGTCCGCCTTGTCGTCCAGCTGTCCGCCGTACTGCAGGGAGAGCAGCTCGGCCAGCGCGCCGATGTTGTGCAGCGGCGCGCGCAGATCGTGGGACGTGGCGCGCGCGAACTCGACGAGGTCGGTGTGCGCGGCGCGCGCCTTGGCGGTCTGGTCGGCGAGGGTGCGCGAGTACTTGCGCTCCAGCTCGAGGCGTGCCGTCAGGTGCATCCGCTGGCGAGCCCGGGACAGGCCCGCGAGATCCACGGCGGTGAACTCCAGCTCCGTGCGCTTGCCCAGTCGCAGGCGGCAACGATTGCGCAGCTTGACCGTGCCGTGCACGTTGCGGCCGTCCACGCGGGTGCCGTTGGACGAAGAGAGCTCGGTCAGGTGGAACACTCCGTCGCGCAGGACCAGCTTGAGGTGAAGGCGCGAGACCGTGGGATCGGGGATGCGGATGTCGGCGTCGGCGCCACGCCCGATCTGGCAACTGGCCTCCTCCACGAGCAGGATGGTGCCCTCGTCCGCCCCGGTGAGGACCTCGAGGCAGGCGCCGATGGGCGCGCCGCCCGATGGTGGCGCGGGCCCCTCGTCGACGGCAGTGATCTCCTCGGGGCGCTGGTTGATCTGCACACCCTTGCCCCAACGCACGTGGCCGGAATCGCCCATGGGTCCCCTCTCGCGACGCTCTATTGAACCACAGTCAGTCGCAAAAGTTGCAGTTCAACAGGTAGCAGCCCTCGTGACAGTGGGCGATCAGCTCGCGCATCTGCATGGCGCGGGGGGACGTCCAGATCTCCGCGAGGGAGGCGCGGTTGATGTTGCCGATGGGCGGCATGTCGTGGCACAGCCGCACGTCGCCGACGTGGTTGATGTTGAGGACCTTCCAGCCGATCTCGCAGCGATCGATGCGGTCGGGCTTGACCCCGGTGGGCGCGTCCTCGAGGTCCAGCGCGGCGAGGATCTGCTTGGGCCCCATCTCGCTGTACTTCGCGTCTCCGTGCACGTACCCCTCGCCCCAGCGGTCCTCGTCGAAGCCCTGGTCGGTCTGGCGCTGGCTGGGGATCTCCCGCAGGGCCGGGAGGTCGCCCTCCGAGCCGTCGAGGAGGGCCTGGCTCGCTGCGAAGGCCTCGTCGAGCACGACCTCCTCCCCGTGTGGGGGAGCCCAGGAGAAGTAGTCCTTCATGCCCTCGAGCTGCTCCACGGAGTTGTCGATGGCCCCGTCCGCGCGCTTGACGCGGATCAGGCCGTCGATGGCCCGGTGCACCGCCTCGATGTCGCGGGGCCACAGCTCCGATCGCATGAGCCAGCCCCGGTCGTGGGTGGACCAGAAAGGCGGCACGATGGGCTGCAGCAGCAGGTTGCCGAATCCCCTGGCATCGGCCCAGTGGGCCATCGCACACAGCTCGGCGTAGTTGAACGACGACACCACGGCCGCGGCGTTGATGAACAGGGCGCGGTCGTGCTTGCGGCGGTAGTAGTCGAAGAACTCGATGGCGCGTACGGCGCGCTCCTGTGCCCCCTTGCGGCCGCGGAACGTGTCGTGCACCACCGGATTGAGGGAGTCCAGCGCCACGTCCACGTGGCCCAGGCCGGCGGTCACCAGCGCCTCGGTCCGCTTCTCGTCGAGCAGGTACCCGTTGGTGGCCAGCGAGACCAGGCAGCCGCCGTCGGTAGCGGTGCGGACGATATCGGCCAGATCGCGGCGGATGGTCGGCTCGCCGCCGGCGAGGAACAGCTTGTACGCGCCCACCCAGTCCGCGAGCTCGGCCACGGCGTCCAGGATCACCTCGGAGGACAGGGTTCGCGTGTCGCGAACCTTCCACGAGTAGCAGTGGCGGCACCGCATGTTGCACAGCTCCGTGGTGATGAACGTCACCTTGGAGGGGCGGGCCAGCTCGGGCGCGGCGCCTGGGTCCGGGGCGGCTTCGGCCATGGTTGAAGGATAGCACCGGATCCCAGGTTCGGAAGGCCTCTGGCCAAGTGGGACGCGTTTCACCATAATGGGCCCAAGAAGGAGGGTGAATTCCCATGCTGAAACCGATCCAGCTCCTGCTCGTGGTCCTGCTGTCCCTCGCCCTGCCCGTGTGGCTGATCACCTGTGCCTGCGAATGCGGCGAGGAGGGCGACGACGACGACGACTCCGCCGGTGACGACGACGACGCTGCCGACGACGACGACGCTGCCGACGACGACGACGCCGCGGACGACGACGACGCTGCGGACGACGACGACGACGACGCGGTGGGTGACGACGACGACTCCGCAGCCTTCGACGGCCTGATCGAAGGCACCATCGAGCTCGACGGCGCCATCGTCCTGGACAGCTCGCCGCCCCACGGCGTGGGGATCGGCCTGTTCCTCGACGAGGACTTCAGCCCCCTCGGCCCCACCGGCGACCCGGTCGGCGGCATCACCATGGACGACGTGGCCGGCTTCCCGGTGAACTTCTCCGTGCCCTACATCTCCGGCGAGTCGGTCTGGATCGCCGCCTTCGTGGACGAGGACGGCTCCGGCCTCGAGGAGGCGAACACGGGCGACGTGGTCGGCTTCTCTGCGGCCATCGTGCCGGTCCCGTCCACGGGCGTGACCGTGACGTTGATCCTGGAAGTCCCCTGATCCTCCCGAGCCCCCAGGGCTCGTCCGCGCTCCACCCATGATCGGGTTCCCCTTCGCCTCGGCGCTCGGCTTCTTCGCCGACCTGTACTTCCTGTCCCTGGAGATCCTGTTCTGGTTCACCCCCACCGGGGAGGGGATGATCACCGTGGCCGCGCTGGTTCTGGGGATCGCGGCATTCGCGTCGCTGGGGCGGCGGCATCTCGAACGGCTCCCCGGCGCGGTGGGGCGCCATGCCGCTCGCGTCATCTGGACCGGCCTGGCCGTACCCGTCCTGGTGGTGCAGGTCTACGTGCTGGCGCTCGCGTGGCAGGCGGAGCGGATTCAGCTCGTGGGCCTGGTCGCCGTGGGCATCGCCGCGTGCGTGATCTTCGGGCGCCTCGTCTCCCCGGAAGCGGACGAAGAGAGACCGGTGATCGAGGCCGCTCCCGCTGCCACGGTGTTGCTGCTCGTGGCGTTGTATCTCTTCGTGGGCATGGTCATGGGGCACCTCGCCACGCCCCTGGTGCACGGCCAGGCCGAGCGCATGGCCGCCCTTTCCCGCGCCGAGGGGCTGGTCTACCGGCTGGCCGTGCAGGTGTTGCTGTGGCTGCCGGTGATGTTGTGGTTCCACAGGCAGGGCGAGATCATCGGCAAGCTCCGTTGGTTCGCAGCGCTGCCCGCCGTGTCGCTGGTGCTGCTGTTCGTGCCCACCGAGGTGTGCGTGCGAGCCACGTCGGTGCTGGTGGCCGTCGCCGCCGGTGCGTTCCTCTGTGCGGCCGGGTTCTCCCCGATCCGTATCCCTCACCCCGATCCGCGACGCCTGGCTGCGCAGGCGATGTTGCTGTCCTTGCTGGGCATGAATGCCGTGACCGTGCACTACGCGCTGGATATGTGGACCTGTCGGGACCTCCCGGCCGGCGTGCGATCGGTGTCGGACCGTGCGGGAGCGTTCGACCTGGCCACCACGCACCCGGGCGGTGAGCTGCTCGTATCGCTGCGGGAACCCCAGCAGCTGCTGTTCGTGGACCCGGCCGCCGCCGCCGTCACCGGGCTGATCGACACCCAGGGGCGCATCGAGGACACCGGGAGCATGTTCTCGTGGGTGGAGCCCGAGACCCTGCTGCCGCTGTCCGGGGATCGCGTCCTGCTCCTGCTGGCCGTGTCCGACGACGAGGAGGCCAACCGGGTCGCCGTGATCGGCCCCGATCGGAGCATCGAGCGCCTCCTCGACGACCTGCCGCGGACGAGCATCGCCGACATGGTGTCCGACGGCCGCGGCCGCGCCTACCTGTCCACCGAGTTCGACGACAAGGTGCTCGTGCTGGACGAGGCGAGCCTCGAGGTGGTGCAGGAGATCGAGTGGCCGGACGCGGAGACCAACAAGATCCTCGTCGCGGCCGACGAGGGGCGCATGTTCTCGGTGGGCCTGTGGTCGGACCCCGAGCTGCGGGTCCTGGACCTGGCCACCGGAGAGGAGACGGACTCCCTGAACGTGGGCACGCGGATCTGGGACATGGCCTACGACGCCATGACCCGACGCCTCTACGTGCCGCGGCTGGTGCCCGGCACCGTGCTGGTGATCGACACGGACGTCATGGAGGTGGTGGACCGCTGGCGGGTGGGCTTCGGCGCCCGCCCGGTGGAGATCGACCCGTTCCACCGGCTGCTGTACCTGGGCAACATGTACTCGGGGCGCGTCCACGTCTTCGATCTGGACACGGGCGACAGCGTGGCGGTGGTGCGACTCGGCGGCTACATCAAGGGCCTGACCGTGGATCCACGCACCCACCGCGCCTACGTGGGCTGCATGTGCGGGATTTTCGAGCTGGATCCCACCTCCTTGTGAACGAACGCTTTCCCCAACCCAGCGCAGGTGTTATTGTGCCGCCGTTTCCCTTGGGGAAGCACTCGGACTATTCGAGTACATCGGACCCGCCCTTTCGCCCGAGATCGGCATCGGTTCACCCCACAAGTTTCGGGCATGAGGAACTCAGCATGAGGATCTACGTAGGCAACCTTCCGTGGAGTGTCGATGACGACGCCCTGCACAACATGTTCGAGGAGCACGGCTCCGTGGCCTCGGCCAACGTCATCACCGATCGCGAGACCGGCCGCTCCCGCGGTTTCGGCTTCGTCGAGATGCATGACGACAACGAGGCCCGCACCGCCCTCTCCGCCATGGAGAACTTGCAGCTGGAAGGCCGCACCCTGACCATCAACGAGGCTCGCCCCCGCGCCAACCGCGGCGGCGGCGGTGGCGGTGGCTTCGGCGGCGGCGGCGGCGGTGGCCGTCGCAACAACCGCTGGTAAGACTGCCTGCGGTTCTCTGGACCGCATCGAATCCACGACGCCCTCGTCGGCCCGGCCGGCGGGGGCGTCGTCGTTCTCGGCCGCGGGGGCCACGCTCACGGCGTCGGGCCACCCATCGCGGTCAGCCCCCGCCCGTTGAGCAGCATCTCGTCGCGCAGCACCAGGCGGAGCGAGTCCACCACCTTGCGGTCCCCGTCCATGGCCTCGAGCAGGAACTGGAAGACCACGGTGTCGGCCATGCCCCAGTCGCCGTTGGAGTAGTCACGTACGTCGAAGTTGGGATGCTGGACCGACATGTGGACCGGGGAGAAGGGGTACTCCCAGGAGAGCCCCTGGGGGTGGACCTCGCCCTGGTCGAGGACCATGCCGGGCATGAGCACGGCGAAGTTGAGGCGCACGTCGGTGAGATGGCCGGGCCAGGTCAGCGGGATGCGCAGGCCGTACCACGGGTCCACGCGGGTCATACCGCCCAGGGGGGTGCCGAGGACGGGGGGCGCGTCGGGCTCGACGGCGCAGTGCCAGAACGTGCCGTCATAGGTGCCCGGCAGGTTGCCCACGTACTCGCCGTAGACCATCTGCACGTGGGCCTTGTACAGGCCGGGCTCGTCCACGGGGATGGCGGGCTTGCCGCGCACGATCCCCAGACGGTTGGACCGGCCGCGCACCGTCACTTGCTCGCCCGAGGGTTTGGTGACCGTCCACTCCACGTTGGCCTCGATGCCAGGGAAGACCAGGCCTCCCATGCCCATCCACTCGCCCACCTCCAGGGTGTCGTGGGTGTCCTGGGTGACGAAGACCAGGTGTTGCTGGCCGTTGCGGTCGAGCAACCACCGCTCGCCGGGCGCGACCAGGGCGGTGGCCTCCCCCTCGGTGGGGACCACGACCACGGCGGCGCTGTAGGCGTCGTAATAGTTGCGGCCGGTGAGGTGGTCCTTGAGCACAGCGCCGGCCTGGATGCGGTAGATGTCGCCGGGCAGGTCGCCGTTGGGTCCGACGTTGAAGTGCTCGCCAAAGCGGTTGGGACTGGCGACCCAGTACAGGCCGATGGCGTCGGACTGGTGCACCGAGGTCATGGCCGGGAATCCCGGACGGATGACGCCGAGGTAGGTGTAGGCGTCCACCTCGTTGTCCTCGGGGAAGGCGTAGGGGTGCAGCCCGTCTCGCCGCATGGGCAGGATGGGCAGCTCGTCGGCGTGGTCCGCGTCGGCGGGGAACCACGCGGCGCTGTCCGTGGAGACCTGGACCACGTCGTCGAGGTAGTGCCAGCGCGCCTCGGGGGGCTGGATCGAGGCCGGGATCATCACCGAGTCGTGGGTATAGGCCTCCTGGAGGCGCGCGGCCAGGGCCGGATCGGCCAGGGACATGGTCAGATGGGGTTCGACGAGGCTCTCGTTGAACCCGTTGGACGCGATCACCAGCGTGTCCCGCGGGTCGTAGGGCGCATAGGGATCGGGGAGTGGCGCCGGCGTGTACGAGAAGAACGACGACGTCAGGTCCTGGCGTCCCTCGAAGCGCTCCACCGCTCCCCACCAGTCCTCGAACAGCTGGATGTCGAAGGGGAAGTTGCGGGTGCCGTGCAGGCGGAGCTCCCGCACGTGGGGTGCGATCACACCGGACGACGTCTGCTCTCCCATCCACAGGCGCTGCCCGGAGTCGGTGTAGGACACCGTGACGCGGCTGACGTACTCGCCGGGCTCGTTCATCACCAGCGACGGCGTGTCGTAGGCCACGAAGTGGCCGAAACGGTTGGCCGTGCCCTCGGCCTCCCAGTGGACGACCCGATCGGGATCCGAGTCGGGGTAGTAGTCCACCTGGACCTTCACGTGGGCCGGCAGGGCCGGGTTGACGTTGACCTTGCTCGGATACGCGTCCCCCACCAGGAAGCTGTTGCCCGGCTTGCACGACGTGGACACGGTCAGGGGTAAGGCGATCCACACGTCATAGGTGCCGCCCCCGATGAAGCGGCGCCCGAGGATGTCGTGTAGCTCCCCGGTGACCTCGAGGACGTAGCGGCCGGTCTCGCTCATGTCCAGGCGGATGCCGTCCGAGCCGACCATCGGGCCGAGGATGTCCACACCCGCGGTGGGGTGGGTCCCCAGATCCCGCACGGTGCCGTCGGGGTAGGTCACGCGGGCGGTGACCTTGCCGTGGCCGAAGTCGATGTGGTTGGGGACCTCGTAGGGGACCACCTCCAGGCCACCGTCCACCGGAGCCATGGAGTCGTGGGGGAAGAGCGTGGGCAGGCTGGGTGAGAGGTCGTACAGGGCCGGGGGCAGCACGGCGGTGGCCGGGAAGCCCGCGCGGCCGCACAGCTCGATCTCGCCGCGCTCCTCTCGGGGGAGCGTGCCGGTCTGGCCGCGGTAGCTGCTGTGGCCCAGGACGACCCAGGGCAGGCGAGGCTCGGCGGGCTCGCCCACCCGCACCAGCGGGAGGACGTCGGGAACGCTCTCCGCCCAGTTCTCGCGGTACTGCACGAGGTGGACCGGATCGTCGACGCCCTCTACCCGGACGAGCAACAGGACACGTGGTTCGTACCAGCCCTCGGGCGCATCCGCCGGAATCTCCACATCCAGGGTGCCGCGGAAGTCGTTGTGCTGGCGCAGGTCGTCGCCGTCGGGTAGCGCGTGCTCCTGCAAGGCCTCGAAGGGCGTCCCCCCCTTGCCATGCAGGATCCTCAGGCGGGGCCAGCCGTCGTGCCGCTCCACGGGCATACCCGTGGTGGTGAGGTTGGAGCTGACCGCGTACGAGGTCGCCCCCGCGCGGTAGCGCCCGTCGGCGTCGTGGCGTTGCTCACCCGACAGGGCCACGATCAGGTGGGTGAACCGGCCGTACCTCTCCTCGTGCTGCCGCAGATCCACGCTCATTTCGTAGTCCAGCGACCAGGTGCTCCCGGGGCGCGCCTCCCACGAGGTGACGGCGGGCTCGACCATCACCAGCGCCGGGAACGGGTGGGGAGAAACGTAGGCCTCCATCGTGCCGCCCAGGGGGGGCGCGCACGAGAGGCCCAGCAGCGCGAGGAGCGCGACCGGGGTGAGGTGCTGCACCGTCACCACGGCAGACCCCCTTCTCGGACCGGCCGATCGTGGGGGAACAGCAGGTCGAACACCTCCGGATCGGCGATCACCTCGGCCCACTGCTCGGACAGCTCCTGGACCTCGGCTTCGGTGAGCGGCTCGTTCATCTTGAAGACCATACGTTCGACCACCTCCCGCCGCACCTCGGGGGCGGCGGCCCGGTAGCGCACGTCCCCCCGCGACAGGGCGTGGCAGGCGCTACAGGTACGGTCGAGCTCGTGAGCGCGCTCGTAGATCCCGGCGTCGAGGCCGAGGGTGGTGGTGTCGTCGGCGTGGTGCTCGACGAGGTGGCCGACCACCTGATCGCGCACGTCCTTGCGGTGGTAGTAGGGCGACCAGCGCTCGTGTCGGCCGACGATTCGCTCCCAGTCCTCGGGCCGCCGAGGGGTCCAGCTGGGGGAGACGCCGTAGGGCGCGCCGTGGCAGCGCTGGCAGCGCGTGCGGTACGTCCACGCGTCCGGGAACGACCGCATGGCCACCATGAACTCCAGGACGACGGCCTCTTCCTCGTCGGTGATCTGCTCGATGGCGTCGACCTCGTCCTCGTACAGGGGCGGGTACTCGTAGTCGGCCATGCGCTCGAGGGTGCGCTCCCATTCGGCGGGCGTCTTGACGAAGTACAGGGCCTGGGAGCGCACGTGGCACCGGTGGCAGGTCTCGCGGAACTCGGGGATTCCCGGCGTCCGCCACACGCGGGAGGCGTGGACCGCGGAGACGACCAGGGGTGCGGCAGAGGCCAGCAACAGCAGCAACAGGAACCCGCGCGCGACAACGCCGGCGTACCCGGGCCTGCGCGGTCCGAGCAACGACCCCACACACACCGCAAGCCCGAAGGCCGCCGTGGTGCCCGTGGCCACCAGCGGACCGTTGTAGAGCAACCACTCGGTGGTGGGCATGACGTTGCCGTACCACTCGATCCACCACAGCACCTCGACGCAGGCCCACACGGACAGCGCCACGCCGACCGGCAAACACAGCGACAACCAGCCCGCCAGGGCGACGACCGCGATCCCTGCGCGCCAACCGCGTGGCAGCGCCGCGATCGGATCCGATACGAACCGTCGGGCGAGCCTGTAACTCAGCGCCGAGAAGGCGAGGACGAACAGGGGCAGGGCCCCCACCAGCAGGGCCGCGCGGCCCCACGGCAACCATCCCGTGGGGTGGGCGGAGGTGATGTTGTGCAGGTTGTACAGGTACGACTCGAGGTCCAGGGCCAGGACCCGCATGAGCGGGTGGACACCGACGAAGTAGACCACCAGGCCCGCCAGCGGGATCCCCGCCGTGATCGCCCGGCGGGCTGGGGTGGTGAGCGGCTGGCGGAGGTCAGCCATCACCGCCCTCCAGGGCCGTGGACACGTCGATGGCCACGCGCAGGCGGCCCGCCTCGAGGTCGTAGATCTGGACCGTGCCCTCCTTGCCGGTGGACGCGAACGCCGTGCCATCGCGGCTCGGCCGCACGCACTGGGCCCACTGGGTGTGTAGCGGTAGCTCGGCCAGCGGCTCGTCCCGGCCCACCTCCCATACGCGGATCCGGCCGTCGGTGGCCGCGGTGAGGAACCGCTGGCTGCCGGGCACGAAGACCGTGAAGTTGACCCAGTCGCGGCTGACCCTCCAGGCGCCGAGCTCGGCGCCCGTGCTCACCTCCCACAGGCGCACCATGCCGTCGTCGCCGCCGGACAGCACGCGCGCGCCGTCGGGTGTGAAGGACAGGGACGTGATCCCGGCCGCGTGCGCCTCGATGACCCCGACCTCCGCCCAGGTCCCGGTGTCGAAGAAGTGGATGGTCCCGTCCTCGCCCGCCGTGACCAGGCGGTGTCCGTCCGGCGTGAAGGTGACGAACAGGGTTCCGCCCTCGTTGGAGTCGATGCGGGCCACCCGCTCGCCGGTTCGCCAGCGCAGCACGTGGGTCCGTCCCTCGTACGATCCCGCGGCCACGAGCTCGCCGTCGGGGTGCACGCCGATGCCGAAGACGTCCGCGTCCTCACTCGTGTCCAGCTCGGCGGCGACCCGGTGCGTGCGCGCGTCCCAGACGAAGACCTCCCCGTCCCAGTCCGCGGAGACGATGTGGAAGCCGTCGGGGAACCAGATCACCTCCTGCACCCAGCTCTCGTGCCCCTGCAGGCGCCCCACCAGTTCGCCGCTGTGGGCGTCCCACATCAGCACGTCGTGGTGGTACCCGCCGCTGACGATGCTGCGCCCGTCGGGGGACCAGTCCACCGCCACGGTCCACGGGTAGACATCCTCGGCGGGATCCACGAACCCGCGACCGATCACCACCGACCAGTACGCGTCGACCCAGAACACCGGCCCGGGCCAGACCGACCAGGCCAGGGCGGCGACGGCCACCACGGCGCCGAGAACTGCAGCGATGACGGCGGGCCTGCGCTTCATCGACCGGTTCCTCTCCGGCGGAACCACCCCCATCCCAGTGCACAGCCCAACAGGGTAGCACCGCTGACGCCCATGCCGGCGTAGACGTCGGTGGGGACGAAGCGCAGCTCGAGGTGGTGCTCGCCCGCGGGCAGGTCGGCGGCCAGGAGCCCGCCCTCGGACCGCAGCCGGGCCTGGGGGCACCGCCAGCGGGGATCGTGGTTCTGGTTGAACACGACCGTGTCCGAGACGTCCAGCGTCGCGTGGACCTGCGCGGTGTTCACCCGCACCTGCGCGTCGTGCACTTCGCCGAACCCCAGGTGCAGCCAGGCTTCGCCGCGATAGGCGGGGTTGGGATGCTCCTCGCCGGTGACCGAGTCCACCATGCGCGCGGGTACCGCGTGCTCCGGCAGGTAGATGTCGGCGTACCAGTCGATGGTGCCCACGTTGCGCCCGAGGTTGTGGTACTCGGTCAGCGTGGGGGGGCGCGTCAGCTCGCGGTACAGCAGCGGGTCCACGCCGTCCCCCGGATCGCCGGTGGAGTGGACCTGCATGAACACCTCGGACCGGGGCAGCCGGGGCGCAGGCTCGGAGAAACGCTCGGCGGTCAGCGCGCCGTGGAGCGCGAGGAACGGCAGCAGCGAGGCGACGGCCGCGGCCGCGGCCGCGGGTGCGTACCTCCCCAGCCGCGGGCGGGAACGTATCCAGTCCACCGCGCCGCCGGAGACCAGGGTGATCACCAGCAACAGGAAGAAGTTCACGTACTTGTAGAACTGGGAGATGTTCTGGAGCACCTGCCACGGCCAGACCAGCAGCCGGTACAGGTCCACCGGGGCGTTGGGCCCGAAGCACAGGAGGCCGTACAACGCCGCCGGCGCCAGCCAGGGCAGTGTCCGCCGGCCCAGCAGGGGGACGGCCACGAGGAACAACACCAGCGCGGTCCAGGGAATCCCCAGGTAGGCGTACTCGTCGCCCACCGGCTCGCCCTGCTCGTCCACCTCGGCGACGATGGGTACGTGGCCCACCAGCCCGCGCGCCAGGTGGCCCAGGTCCGCGTAGAACGCGTCGGTGGCGTCCCGGTTGGCGTAGTCCGCGCGCGCGCCCGGCGGCAGGGGTTCCCACACCGAAGTGCCCTCGGGAATCACGTCGCCGACCCAGCCGTGCATGTAGAACCCGCGCTCGGTGAGGTCGTGCACCCCCACGAGCTTGACGGCGCCCACCCCGGTCGCGACGACCAGGGTGATCCCCAGCGCGGCCGCGGGCCGCCACGTCGGTCGCCACCCCCGGCGGGGCCCGGCGCCGGTCAGCACCACGACCAGCAACCCGGCGAATCCCACCAGCACCACCGTGCCCATGACGCCGAGGTGGAGGAAGAAGCCGAGGAGGACCCCCGCGGGGATCGCATACATCAGCTGCGACCGCGCCCGGATCAGGAAGTAGAGGATCAGGGGGATCAGCTGGTAGACGGCCAGGTTGAAGAAGCCCACCAGCATCATCGAAGGCAGCCAGCCTGACGCCTGGAAGGCCACGGCCGAGAACGTGGCGCCCCAGGGGCCCAGGCCCAGGGACTCCCGCGCCAGCAGGAGCATGCCCAGGCCGCCGAGGAACACCAGCACGGCGAGGTCGATCTTGATGCCGACGACCTCGCCGAACAGGACCACGGGCAGCGCCAGCGGCGTCAGCGAGAGATCCGAGGGGTGCTGGACCGTCGGGTAGCCGCCGCCGAGGTGCGTGCACCACAGGGGGAACTGCCCGAAGTCGTGCAGGGCCACGTGGAGCCAGCGGGCCAGCGCGAGGATGCTCAACCAGTCGTTGTTGCGGTACGGATCTGCCCCCTGGATGCCCAGGGGCTGCAGGAACATGGGCACCGCGTACGCCACCGCCACGGCGGCGACCACGGCCACGGGCCAGCGTGCGCGGCGCGGCTGCTGGGATTCGGTCTGGCTCAACGGATGCCCTACCTCAGGGCGTCATTCTACCTCTTCACCGTCGGACCACGCCGGGTGGGAGCGGTAGTCCACGGGCGTGTGGACTGCCTCGGCCATCGGATCCACGTATTGCTCGACGAACTCGGGGTCCTCGGCGCTGCTGCACACGTCCTGCCGCTCGCACGACTTCCACTCCGCCATCCGGCGGTAGATCGAGTCGAACCGCTCCTCGCGCACGTTGCCAAACGCGATCTGGATGAAAGGGCAGGGGATCACGTCGCCGTAGCAGCTGATGTAGATCTCGCGCGTGCCGCAGGGGCAGTGGAAGTCGTCGTCGCCCAGGTTGCCCTGGAGGAAGACGCTGGGGTCGTGGGCGAAGGCGTCGAGGGAGCGGCGGCCCTCCTCGTCCAGCAGCACCTCGTGCTTGCGGGTCCAGCCCCCGGTGGCCGACGGGAAGACGATCCCCAGGGTGGCGTCCAGGGCCTTGACCTGGTCCAGCGTGCGCGTGACCTTGCCCGCCCGCACCGCGTCGCGGGTGGCCACGATGCAGGCGTGGGCGCGGATGCCGCGGATCTCGCGGGTCATCCGCATCACGTCGAGGATGTGGTCGTACAGGCCGTCGATGCCGCGGCTGTCGTCGTGCTCGCCGTGATCGGGGGAGTCGATGGAGATCTTGAGCAGATCGGCGCCGGCGTCCCTCAGCGACTCGATGCGGCGCCGGTCCAGCAACGCGCCGTTGGTGTTGATGCCGATGAAGGTGTCCCGTGGGTGGAACAGGCCGATGATCTCCTCGAGGTCGTCCGCCAGCAGCGGCTCACCGCCGGTGAGGTTCACCTCGTACGTGCCGAGCCGGTGGCAGTCGTCGGCCAGGGCGCGGATCGCGGTGTAGTCCAGCGTCGACCGGGTCGGGTCGTGCATCTTCACCGCCGAGCACTTGTCGCACGTGGCCTGACACTCGTAGGTGACCGCGTACTCGATGGCCCGGATCCAGTGGCCGCCGAGGAGCTTCTCGCGGGCGTGGTGCTCCGCCACACGGCGCGCGAACTGGGGCTTCTTGACGAGGAACCCGGCGAACTTCGGGATGCGCCGGAGGATGTCGATCGGTCGCTTCATGGGTGGCGGTTCCTGCATGCTAAGATGGCCGCTCCCCCACAGCGCGTCAACACGGACGCCCGGGATAGCGGCAGGACCCCACCGGGACATGAACCCGATTCACCTCAGCCTGCGGCTCGCTGCCGATCGCGCCTTCGAGTCGGGGCACCGCATCCGCGCGCTGCGGCGCCGTGTGGCCGAGATGGTGGACGGCCTGTGCGTGCTGGAGGTGGGCTGCGGCTTCGGCGCGAACTACGCCCTGTGCGGACCGAGCTATCTGGGTGTCGACGTGGACGAGGCCGCGGTGGAGGTGGCGCGCCGGCGCTTTCCCGTGGGCGAGTTCCGGGTGTGGGATCTGGTGGAGCGGGGCCCTCCCACCGGGGACTTCGACGCGGCCCTGCTGTGCCTGACCCTGCACGAGGCCTCGCGCCCCGATCGGCTGCTGGAGGAGGTCCTCGCGCCGTCATGGCGCCGACTGATCGTCCTGGACTACGACCCGGCGTTGCGGGGGTGGTCGCTGGTGCGCGAGTCGGTGCTCGAGTGGGGCAAGCTCGGCCCCTACCGCCGCATGCCCCTGGTCCAGCTGTGCAACCGCGTGGGATGGCGGCTGCACGACACCGGCCCGGTCGGCGGTCTGTTCCGCTGGTGGGACATCCGTTGCGGGGCGCCCACGTGAGCCGCGGTCTGACCGTGGTGCTGGTCCACCCGGGGACCCCGCCGGCGGATATCTTCGAGCGCCTGGGGCGATCGGACCTGCCGCCCCTGGGCATCCTGTACGTCGCCGCGGCCCTCATCCAGGCCGGGCATGACGTGGAGGTGATCGATCTCAACCTCGCCACGTCCGGCAGCGACGTGGTGTCCCGCATCGTGCGGTCGAGCCCCCACGTGGTGGGCCTGGGCACCATCGCCCCGTCCGAGCACGACACGCTGCGGCTCGCGCGGCGGCTGCGCGAGGTGATGCCGGCGGACAGCCTGCTGATCGCCGGTGGCGCCGACGCCACCATCCGCACGGATCACTACACCGGCGCCGGGCTGTTCGACGCGGTCCTGGTGGGGGAGGCGGAACAGACCCTGCCACGCATGCTCGAGGCGTGGCCCGATGTCCCCGCCATGCGCGGCGTGATCCCCGCGGGGAGCACCGAGGGGGAGAAGGCGGACGCGGTCAACCCCGACGACTCGCCGTTCCCCGCGCGGCAGCTGGTGCCGCTGCGTCAGTACCGCGGCGGCCCGGCGTACAAGCGCGACCGCCACTCCACCAGCATCTTCACGCACCGGGGATGCCCCTTCCAGTGCAGCTTCTGCGAGAAGGCCGTGCACGAGGGCCCCGTGCGCTACCGATCCGTGCACGGTGTGCTCGAGGAGATCCGCCACATCCGGCGCACCTTCGGCATCCGCGACATCCGCTTCATCGACGACGTGCTCATGGCGCGCCGCGACTGGTTCCACGAGTTCCTCGACGCGATCCTCGCCAGCGGTGAGCGGTTCCGCTGGCTCACCACCGGACGGGTGGACCTGGTGGACGACGAGACCCTGCGCAAGATGAGGGCCGCGGGGTGCTACCGCATCGAGTACGGCCTGGAGAGCGGCAGCGACCGCGTCCTGGCCATGGTGGACAAGGGGGTCACCACCGCGACGATCCGTCGCGCCGTCGAGGCCACGCGGCGCGCCGGCATCGAGAGCATCGGCAACTTCATCCTCGGCTTCCCCACCGAGACCGAGGCCGAGATGCTGGCGACCCTCGACCTGGCCGTGGAGCTGGACCCCGACTACGCCATCTTTTTCCCCTTCTGCCCCTACGAAGGTGCCGAAATCTGCGAGCAGTTCGATCTCGGGTGGGATCCGTCCATGCCCGTCTTCCGCGCCGCCTCGCCCGCCTACCTCGTGACCACCGAGCGCGTGCTGCAGCTGGTGGACCAGGCCTACACCCGTTTCTACTTTCGTTCCCGAGGTGTGGGCCGTAGGATCCGCGCGATGCGAAGTCCCTGGGTGGCCTGGGACCTCGCCCGGATGGGCGCCGTTCACTTGGGAAAGCGACTTATCGATGGGTGAACACCACCGACGACGTCCTGGCGGCAGCGACCTCGCCGACAAGTTGCGCGCTGCGTTCCAGGCCCCGGACTACCAGCCTCCGACCTTGCCCGACGTGGCTTCCGAGATCCTGCGGCTGACGCACGACGGCCGCGCAGGGGTCGCCGACTTCACCAAGTTGCTCGAACGGGACCAGCTGATCGCCGGCCAGGTCCTCAAGGTCGCCAACTCGCCGTTCTACTCGCCCGTGTCCCACGGCGAGGTGGGCTCGCTCCACCGCGCCGTCGTGCGGCTGGGCATGAACAACCTGCGCAACATCGTCGTGGAGATCTGGGTGCGCATGCGCGTGTTCTGCGTGGAGGGCTACGAGACCGTCATGCGGCGCCTCGCCAACCACAGCAGCGCCACCGCGTACGCCGCGCAGGTCGTGGCCAAGCACGCCTGCGTCGAGTCCGACTTCGTCTTCCTCGCGGGCCTCATGCACGACGTGGGCGTGGCCGGCGCCCTGGCCGTGCTCGTGGACGGCGTCAGCGGCGGTCCCCCCGACATCGGCCGCATCAAGAACGACCTCGACCTGGTCCACGAGGACCTCTCCGGCATCATGGTCAACCTGTGGAACCTGCCCGAGGACATCCACCGCGCCGTGACGCTCCACCACCTGCTCGTCCACGACGGCCGCACCGATCGCCTCGCCGCCGTCGTCTGCGTCGCCGAGCACCTCGTCAACGACCTCGGCCTCACCTCCCTCGAGCGCGATCCCTACTCCTTCGACATCCCCTTCGACTCCAGCTTCCCCGCCTCCCAGAAGCAGGCCTGGCGCGCCCTCGATCTCGACGGCGACGACCAGGAGATCGTCGCAGATGAGGTCAAGCAGGTGGTCGAACGCCTCACGTGGCTGTAGCGCAGGCTCCTAACGCACCGCGTCCAGCTCCAACCTGAACAGCCCACACTGGCTCCAGAAGTACGCGAGGCCGCGTTCGTGGTCGATGGCGATGTCCTTGACGTGGCCGCCGACGGGGAGGCTGTGGAGGACGTGGCCGGAGGAGGTGTCGCAGACGCGGAGGAGGCCGTCGTAGACGCTGGAGACGAGGAGCAGGTCGTCGGCGACGGCGAGGGAACGGGTGCCGAAGCCGGCGGGGATGGTGCTGGTGGAGGTGAGGGTGGAGGCGGCGACGGCGTGGACGCGGGAGCCGTAGAAGGCGGAGGCGAAGACCTGGTCCGTGGCCGGGTCGTGGACGACGTCGTAGTGGGAACCGCCGATGACGACCTGCCGCCGGGGGGAGAGGGTGGGGCGGTCGAGCTCGGTGAGGGTGGGGCGGCGCCAGAGGGAGACGGTGAAGAGGCGGTCGCCGGCGTCGTCGATGGCGATCTTCTGCACGTCGCCGATGGCGCGCTCCTCGTTGCCGTCGGCGAAGGAGCGGGTCACGGGGTCGTAGCGATGGACCCCGGGGCGGTCCTCGCAGCCGATGTAGAGCAGCCCCTCGGATTCGCTCCAGCGCAGCGTGTTGATCCAGCACAGGCCGGGCACGCCCACGGCCTCCACCACCTCGGTGCCGTCGCCGCTGACCGTGAGCAGGACGTTGGTGATCGCATCGGATAGGGCGCCGTCGTACTGCACGTCCATGTCCACGTCCAGGCCGTCGGGATCGTCGGGGCTGAGCGTGGAGAAGAACCGGTCGAGGGAGGGGGCGTAGACGAGCTCCTCGACGACCCCGTCCAGCCGGTGATCCCCGGGCTCTCCGGGATCCGCGAAGGCGGCGGGGCCGGGATGTGTCGTCGCGAGCTCACCGATCGCGGGCTGTACAGGGATGTGTGCCAGGCGAGCGCTCGTGCGCAGGGAGACCGCCGCCAGGGCGCCGTCGCGGGCGAGGGTGACGCGGAAGACCTCGGGCGGCGCGGCGATCCGGGTCAGCCCGGGGATCTCGGGCGCGCGGTCGCATCGGAGCACCCGCCCGGCGTAGGTGTGGCCGAACAGCAGCGCGGCGACCAGGCACGCGGGGAGGAGCACGGTGGGGAGCGCCCGGGGATCGAGGCCTCCGGCGAGGGGGCGCGCGACGAGCCGCGGCCAGAGCAGGGAGACGCCGAGGACGCCGCACGGCACCACCAGCACGAACGGCCACACGGCCGCTCCCCCACCCAGCAGCCACTCCAGGACCACGGCGGCGGCGGTCCCGGCCGCGGCGGCCCAGCCGAGGCGCTGCCAGCGGCGCGGACCGGCCAGGCGGACGAGCAGCACGACGGCGGCCATCTGGAGCGCTGCCACGCCCCCGACATAGAACACCAGCAGGTCCAGCCCCCGCTCGCGCACCAGATCCCCGGACCAGCGGAGCAGGGCGTACCCCTCGCCGTAGGTCATGAACAGGGCGTAGACGTAATAACAGGCCACCGCGCCGGCGGCGATCGAGGGGATCAGCCACCACCGCCGCCGAGCCCTCTCCGGCGCCTCGGACTCCCAGCCGAGCCCCCCGATGGCGGCGGCGAGGAGCAGCGCCACCGCGAGGCCAGCGGCGAGGCTCCGCTCCATGAGGACCGCCAGCGCCACGGTCATCCCCTGCGCCAGACCCACCAGCGCGGCGGTGGCGCCCCAGAACACTCGACCGAAGGGGCGGACCTTCCACGAGACCGCGGCGGCGACGAGCCACAGGACCGCCGCGATCACCAGGCGGTTGCCCTCACCCTCGGTGAGCCACTCCAGGGGGCCGACCACGGCACGAAAGGCCTGGTGGGCGAGCCAGGCGGCGCCGGGAAGATCCACGCGCAGGTAGAGATCCGCGAACACGTATGCGGGCAGCGCGGCGATCAGCAGCAGGGGGAGTCGCCGTCGCACGGGGTCTCTCAGCGTTCCCCGCGATCGGAGCGGCGGTCCAGGTCGCGGAGCCAGCCCTGCACCCGGTCGGTCGTGTCGTCGTCCCGGCCCAGCTCGCGGATCAGGGAGATCCTGCGGTGCACCAGGGCCTCCAGATCGGCATCCACCGCGTCCAGGCTGGCGTGCAGCTCGTCGGCGGACGCGGCCTCGTCCGAGCTCGCGCGCGCTTCGAGATGGGCGTCCACCAGCACCAGCGCGAGCATGGCCTCGGCCACCGGGACGGCGCGGGGGCAGATGCACGGATCGTGGCGCCCGTGCACCTCGATCTCCCTGGGTTCGCCGTGGATGTCCACGGTGCGTTGTGGGCGGCTGATGGAGCTGGTGGGCTTGACGGCCAGGCGCGCCACCACCGGGGCGCCGCAGGAGATCCCTCCCAGGATGCCGCCGGCGTGGTTGCTCTCGAACCCATCCGGCGTGATGGGATCGTTGTGTTCGCTGCCTCGCATGCGGGCCGCAGCAAAGCCCGCGCCGATCTCCACTCCCTTGACCGCGCCGATGGACATCATCGCCCCGGCGATGCGCGCGTCGAGCTTCTCGAACACGGGATCCCCCCAGCCCGCGGGCACGCCGTGGGCCTCGACCTGGAGGATCCCGCCCACCGAGTCCCCCCGGTCGCGCGCCTCGATCACGGCGCGCTCCATGGCCGTCGCCGCCTCGGGGTCGCCGCAGCGCATGACCGTGGTCCGCGCCGCCGCCGGATCGAAGGTGTTCGCGCGGACGCCCGCGGCCTCCACCACGTGCCCGAAGATCTCCACGCCGAGGCCACCGAGGAGCTTGCGCGCCACGGCCCCGGCGGCCACGCGACCGATGGTCTCCCGGCCGGAGAGGCGCCCGCCGCCCCGCCAGTCCCGGATGCCGTAACGCGCCAGCCAGGTGAGGTCCCCGTGTCCGGGCCGGAACAGCTCGGCGATGGCAGAGTAATCCCTGGACCGCTGGCTGGTGTTGCGCACGAGGATGCACAGGGGCGCCCCGGTCGTCCGGCCCTGGAACACACCGGACAGCACCTCGGCGTGGTCCGCCTCCCTGCGCGCGGTGGTCACCGAGGACTGGCCGGGCCGGCGCCGGTCGAGCTCGGCCTGGATGTCGGCCTGATCGAGCTCCAGGCCCGGCTGGATCCCGTCGATCACCACGCCTACCGCGGGGCCGTGGGACTCGCCGAAGGTGGTGATGCGGAAACGCCGTCCCAGGGTGCTGGAGTCCATCTCAGATCTCCCATCCGGCTGCGGTCAGGTACCCGGCGATCTGCCCGGGGGTGACGTCGAGGCCCAGGAGGAGGCTCATCTGGCGCGCGCCCTGCTGGCACCACAGCTGGGCTCCCGTCACCGCCTGGCAGCCCGCGGCCCTGGCGCGTGCGATCAGTGGCGTCGGGCCCTCGGCGCGAAGCACGAAGTCGAGCACCAGGCGGGCGCCGATCTCGCCGTTCCAGGGATCACGGGCACCGTCGCCACCCAGGGGCGTGCAGTTGATCAGGATGTCGGGATTCAGGGAGGAGGCCTCGTCCCACGAGCGGATGGACCAGCTCGAGTCGGACGCGCTGCGGATCCGTCGGCCGACCAGCACGACCTCACAGCCCACCGTATCGAGGGCCACCGCCGTCGCGCGGGCGGTGGCGCCGTCACCCAGGATCATGACGCGGTCGTCCTTCGACACGTGGTCGCGCAGCAGCGCCAGAGCGGCTGGAGCGTCCGTGTTGGAGCCGGACCAGCGGCCGTCCTCGAGCCGGCGCACGGTGTTGACGGCGCCGCAGCGGCGGGCCCATGGGCCCAGCTCCTGGCACGCCCGCACGAAAGACATCTTGTGGGGGGCAGCGACGCTCATCCCCTCCACTTCGAGGGCGCTCAGGGCGGCGCGGCTCGGGGCCTCGGCCGAGGGCAGGGGCAGGTACTGAAACGGCGAACCCAGGGAATCCAGCAATGCACCGTAGACCAGGGGACCCGGGGAGCGGCGGATGGAATCGCCGCCGATCAGGGCGAGGGGGCGGAGGCTCGTGTGGCCGTCGAGCCGCAGGCGCCTCGCGCCGTCCGCGGAGACCTGGCCCGGCGCCGTGGCGAGCTCGTCGTTGGCGGCGAGGTAGGTCCACTCGGAGCCGAAGTCCGCGGGACGCATGCGCGACCAGAGCCCGGCCGCGCCCATCCCGATGACGACTCGCCGCGGGCAGTGCAGCTCGATCCGGCGCAGGACGGCCAGCTCCTCGGCTCCCGCGACGGCGACGGCCAGCTTGGCCACCTCGGCCGGACACCCCTCGAAGCGTCGCGCGAGCTTCTCGGCGAGACCGGGGCCCCCCTCGAAGTCGTGCAGCGAGGCGACCAGGCGCGGTGGGGCGTCGATGCGGTCGAGGTCGAGGCGGGCCGTGGCGCCCTGCTCGAACAGGAACAGCTCCAGATCCAGCCAGGCGATGTCCGCTCGCGCGGCCCGCGCGAGCACGGCGAGCCGCTGGGTCTCGGTGCCGTCGAAGCCGCCCCCCTCCGCCGGGGCGCGGCAGGTCACGATGAGGCGGTCGCCGTGGTGACGCAACAGGGCGAAGGTGTCGTCGTCGAGCTCGTCCAGCAGGTCCAGACGGATCTCGTGCAGGTCAGCGTCGCGTCGGAGGCGGGCCTCCAGCTCGCGGGTGGTGTGCTCGGAGCCGGTCAGGCAGTGCAGTGGGTGGGTCACCGGATCGTTCCGGGGGGAGGCGGCTGGGGGCTCAGTTGTACACCGTGCTGAGCTTGATGTTCGCGTCAGGGGCGGGGGCCTCCACGTAGTCCTCGGTCCAGCCGATGATGTCGCCGGCGTCCGGTCCGTTGCCCAGGCCGCTGCCGTTGTCGTCGAGGAACGCGGCCACGCCCACGGTGGTCCCCTCCTCCACCATGATCATGTACGGCGCGGGGAACTCCATGATGGTGAAGGTCAGCGAGGCCATCGGCTTGCCCGTGGGGCCATCTTCCGGCTCGAAGTCCGTGTCCTTGTACACGGAGACCATCACGTCCCAGGGGGCCTCCGAGAGCGGCTCGACGTCCTGCAGCGAGAGCTCCCCCTCCACCGGGCTGTCCCCTGCGGCGTCGTCATCGTCGCCCATGTCGTCGTCGTCGCCCATGTCGTCGTCGTCGCCCATGTCGTCGTCGTCGCCCATGTCGTCGT
>CAZLEO010000076.1:29506-34078 GCA_964558555.1 uncultured Rickettsiales bacterium
CGTCGCCGGCCGTGGTGTCGTCGTCGTCGTCATCATCGTCGTCGTCCGAGGACACATCGTCGTCGTCGGTCTGCCCCTGGCCGAACGGGTCGTTCGCGCCCTGGCAGGACAGGAATGCAGCCACGAACGCGAGGCTGGTCAGGATGGCGAGCAGGCGCAGCAGGCTCATGTCGAACTCCTCCCGGTGCGGATCAGACTATCATAGGAGACCAGCGCAGTGACGAGGGAGGAACGCGGTCTGCGATGGCCCTCGTCATCCCATCCGGGGCGCCCCATCCTGGTATGCTGTGCGTCTCCGGGATTGAGATGACGACACGAGAGCTCGCCACCGGCACCCAGTTCGGCAAGTACCACATCGTCCGCCAGGTCGGCGAGGGCGCGTTCGGCGTGGTCTACGAGGCCGTGCTGCCTGGGCCGATGGGATTCACCAAGCGCGTCGCCATCAAGCGTATCCACACCTACCTCGTCGAGGAGGACCCCAAGTTCGTCCAGTCGATGATCAACGAGGCGCGCATCGGCGGACTGCTCCACCACGCCAACATCGTCGACATCCTGGAGTTCGGGCACGCCGAGGACGACTGGTACATCGCCATGGAGTTCGTCGACGGGATCTCCCTGGCCGAGGTCCTGGATCTGTGCCGTAGACGCTCCGTGCTGATGCCCCGCTTCTCCGTGGTCGAGCTGGCCATGCAGGTGTGCCGCGGACTGCAGTACGCCCACGCCTTCGGGGACGCTCAGGGGCAGCCGCTGAACCTGGTCCACCGGGACATCAAGCCGTCCAACGTGATGCTGGACGCGACCGGGACGGTCAAGCTGTGCGACTTCGGGATCGCCAAGGCCACGACGAACCTCTACATGACCACGGCCTCGGCGACGATCAAGGGTACGCCGCGGTACATGTCCCCGGAGCAGATCACCGCCGATCAGGATCTCGACGCCCGATCGGACGTGTTCTCGTTGGGCGCCCTCCTCTTCGAGGTGATGACCGGCCGCGTCCTGTATCCCGAGACCAGCCTCGCTGCGCTGCTGCACGCCATCCTCTACGACGATCTGGGGGAACGCCTCGACGAGGCGGAGGTGGCGTTCCCCGGCTGCAGGCCGCTGCTCGCCCGGGCCCTGGCGCGAAAACGTGAGGACCGCTACCCGGACATGCTCGCCCTGGTCGATGACCTCCGCACGCTGGACCGGGCCTACCCGGCCGAGGCCGAGATGTCCCAGGTCGTGAGGCACCTGCTCGAGGCGGTGGAGCAGTCGGAGGCGCGTGCCGCGCAGCACAGCGCCGATGCGACGGCGTCGCTGATGAGCGCGGCCCTGTCGGAGGGGGGCGCCCCCCACGACGGCACCCCGGCGTTCATGCCGTCCGAGCCGATGAACTTCAAGCCGCCACCCGCGTCGTCCAGCGGCTGGGGGGAGTTCACGGCGGCGTTCTTCGACTCGGAACCCGGCGCCGCGCGGCAGGCGGTGGAGCCACGAGCGTTCTCGGCGCCGGCGACACCACCCCCGGAGGGAGAGCTGCCCGCGGAAGCCCGACTGTCCGGACAGATCCCCGAGGCTGCGCCCGCGATGTCGTTCCCGCAAGCGGCGACCGTGGCCCTGGCGAGCCAGGCCGCTGCGGCCGAGCCGCCCTCGAGGTCGGCTGACGTGGCGGAGTCCTTGTGGGACGAAGGACCTCCGGCCACCCGCAGGTGGCTGGTGCCGGCCATCGCCGTGGCGGGGCTCCTGCTGGTCGCCCTGATCGTGGTCTCGGTCCGTCCCTGGGCGGAGAGGACGCCTGCCGGGCGTGCCGAGGAAACGACCGCCTCCGGCGCGGTGGCGACGGACGACCCCACCCGGGAACCGTCGGCCGCCCTCTCGGATGTGGCACCCATCGAGGCGCCCGTCGAGGTGCCCGACGAACAGACACCTGCACCCGTGGAGACCGTGGCGCCACCCGTGGACGCCCCGCGCGACGAGGAAGCGGCTCCGGAGGCGCCTACCGAGGCCGCGCCGGCGACACAGCGCGCACCCGGCTCCGTCTCCCTGTCGGTGAAACCCTGGGCGGACATCTACGTGGACGGCGAGCGTGTGGAGTCAGGCAACGCCCTGCGAGCCCACCCGGTCTCGGGCGGAGTCCACCACGTCAAGGCGATCTGTTCCGCGGTCGAGTACAGGATCAAGGAGTACACCATCACCGTCGATGGCGACGGGGTCATGCTGGGGTGCTGGGACTTCGAGGCAATGGCAGAGTGCAGCCGCCAGCGGTAGGCCCCGGGCCGGGGCACGCGGCGCGCAGTACATGGAGGCGACGAACGATGATCCGACCCCTCTCGTTGGCGTGGCTCCGGGCGTGGGGATGGGCGGCTGCGGTCGCCCTGCTCCTGGCCGGTCCGGTCGCCGCGAACCCCGACGATCCGCCGGCGTCGGCCGATTTCGGCGACACGTCCAGCCTGGCGTATTTCGGCCGACCCGCCGCCCCGGAAGCCGGCACGGACGCCGCCTTGTTCTGGGCCCTGTCCACCGGGAGCACACCGGGCGATCCCCCTCTCCACCTTCGCCAGTGGTTGCCCGAAGGGGCCGTCCTGGTCGGCGGAGCGGGTGAAGCTGCTTATTGCGATGGGAGCGCGACGAGCGAGGCCGACTACTCCGCGAAGCTGGATGAACTCTACGCGGCCACCCAGGACCTCCAGGAGACCGACGCGCTCGTCAGCGCCGCCGTCGCGGCCCAGCTGTGCCTCGACGCGGTGGTGCCCGCCGCGGACCTGGCCTATCCGAGCTTCATGATGGGGGTGAACGGCTTCGACAAGGACGATCCCGCCGTGTGCGAGGAGTTCTTCTCCGCCGTGTTCGCCCTGGACGTGAACTACGAATGGGACCGCGACTACCACCCGCTGGTGCATGACTGCTTCAGCGACGCCAAGGTGGCGGTCGTGGGCCGCGCGAGGGCGACGTTGGCGCTTCAGCGGGCCGAGGGGACCGAGGCCTGGCTGGACGGCCGTCCGTGGGCTCCCGAGACCGCCGCCGTGGAGGTCCTGCCTGGCCGCCACCTGCTGCAGATCTCCTGGGCTGGCGAGGGCGCCGTGCGTGGGGTGGCGATCACCGTCGAGGAGGGGGCCACCGTGTCCCTGGTCGATCCCGCCGTCCTCGACGCACCGGCCGACGAGACCACCCTGGGGACCATTCCGCCGCTCCTGACGGCACTGGAGCGGGATGGCGCCTCGATCCCCACGGTGATGATCGCGATGGATGGCGAGCGACCCGCGCCGTGGATCTGGGATCGAGAGATCGACGCCCTGGCCGAGTGGAAGCCCGATCCGAGCGTGTTGCGCGAGCGCCGCAAGGCGGCGATCCGGTCCAACCCGGCGGTCCCCGTGCTGCTGGGGGCGGGCGCAGCGGCGATCGCGGCGGGCGCGGTGATGACGGCGGTCTCCCAGGGGGAGCTCGACTCGCTGCGTGACGAGGTGGAAGCCGGGCGGATGCCGATGGCCGAGGCGGACGATCCCGACGCCACCGACGCCCAGCTGGCCACGCGCGATCAGTGGGAGCGGCACGACGCCGCCCGGGCCGTCGGCATCGGCCTGATGGCGGGGGGCGGCCTGTCCATGGCCGTCGCGCTGCCCGTGGGCCTCGTCGGCGCCAAGAAGCAGCGCGAGATGACCCTGTCTGCGGGGGCGGTGCTCCCTGTTCGACCGGGATACGGGGAGCGCGAGTTCGCCGTGGGTCTGACGTTTCACATTCGGTGAGGTAGGGAGCTCCAGATGGTGAACGGGCAATTGAGGAAGACGGGCACCCTCCCCTGGACGGCCCTGGGCCTGGCCGCGCTGGTCGTCCTGTGGGCGAGCGGTTGTGTGACCGAACCGGAAATCCCCCACTGCGTGGACGAGGACGGCGACGGCGCCGGCGATCCGGACTTCTACTGGGACGGATGCGACTTCGGCGTGGACTGTGATGACACGGATCCGGCGCTCAACGGCACCGATGCCGACGCGGACGGGGCCAGCACCTGCGACGGGGACTGCGACGACTCCGATGCATCGAGGAGCATCGCCGACGCAGACGGCGACGGGCTGAACACCTGTGACGGGGACTGTGACGACCAGGACCCCGGGGTGGGCTCGCTGGCCGACGACGCGGACTGTGACGGCGCCACGACCGACGAGGACTGCGACGACCAGGACCACCAGTCCACCGTGGTGGCCGAGGACGGCGACTGCGATGGCGTGCTGACCGCCGACGACTGTGACGACGCGGACGCCGGCTCCACGGTCGTGGCCGAGGACGGCGACTGCGACGGCGCGCTGACCGCCGACGATTGCGACGACGAGGACGCGGCCTCCACGGTCGTGGCCGAGGACGGTGACTGCGACGGCGTGCTGACCGCCGATGACTGCGACGACGCGGATCCCGCGTCCACCACCGTGGCGACGGACGGCGACTGCGACGGGACGATCACCGCGGACGACTGCGACGATGGCGACCCTTCCTCCACGACGGTGGCCGAGGACGGCGACTGCGACGGCGTGCTCACGGCCGACGATTGCGACGACGCGGACGCCGGCTCCACGGTCGTGGCCGAGGACGGCGACTGCGACGGCG
>CAZLEO010000077.1:0-4842 GCA_964558555.1 uncultured Rickettsiales bacterium
GTCGTCGTCGTCCGCTGGGGTGGCGTCGTCGTCGTCGCCGGCAGCCGAGTCGTCGTCGTCGGCCGGCGTGGTGTCGTCGTCGTCCTGGTAGTCCCAGTTGCAGCCGAGGGTGAGGAGGGTGGATGCGAGGACGATCAGCAGCGCGCGGGTCGGGGTCATGCAAGCTCCGTTCTTCCATCGATTTCGTGCGGCATTCGTTCTAGCGCATCCCGGGGTGATCCGTGGAGCAAACTTTGCGCACCCACAGCACCAGGTCCACCGACGGGAACCGGCCGTACGTGGCCGTCCGCGCGACCTCCTCCACCTCGTCCCGCCGGACCACCAGCCCGTTGGCGGCGAGCACGTCCTCGCCCTCGGTGTGGCGGGTGGTCACCACGTAGCAGATGTCCTCGTCGTCGAGGTAGGTGCCCAGATCGTCGTCGAGGTAGCGCTGCAGGTACTCGTACGAGTTGACCAGCCCGTCGCCGTTGACCACGGTGGCCCCGGAGAACCACGCCGTGTGGCCGGTGGAGTCGAACTGGAAGATCCGCTGATCCGCGGGGACGTGGCGGGCCAGGTCCTCCACGAAGGTCCCGGTGGCGGCGATGACCTCGGCGTACTGGACGTAGCGTCGGCCCTTGTGGGCCAGGAACAGGGCCATGGTCACCGCGATCACCACGACCACGGCGGTGCGTGCCCGCGCCCAGACGGCGCGGTCGGGCAGCTCGGCGCGGATCACCGCGAAGAACAGCACCAGATAGGCCGGCAGGTAGCACCACAGGGGCATGAGGTGGGCGCAGAAGTGGCCGGCGGTGTAGATCGCGACGCCGGCGCACAGGGCCAGGAGTCGCCGGTTGGTGGGGCTGCGCAGGTTGGACGCGAGGAGCGCGGCGGCAGCTGCCGCGAGGATGACCGCGACCCCGGCGCGCATCAGGAACCCCAGCTGGAACCCGTCGTGACCCACGATGTTGTGCCACACCACGTCCAGCGAGCCGCCTGCGATGTCCACCTTGTGCATGGAAGACACCGAGAAGGGGTGGCCGAACAGCCCCCACATCACCGCCATCTGGGCGATGGCGCCGCTGACGCCGCCTGAAGCCGCGGCCGCCCCGCGCCAGCGATCGCCGGCGAGCACGAGACCGAGGCCGAACACCACGGCGATCAACGCCGCGTCCACCCGCACGAAGGCCACGGCGAAGGCAAGGTTCGCCAGCATCCACTCCCGCGACGGCGGGCCCTCGTCCCCGCGCAACACGAACGCCCCCATGGCCAGCAGCAACGCCCCGAGCAGCGCGGTCTCCATCATCATCGTGCCGAACAGGCACAGCCCGAACAGGCACGCGCGCTGCAGCCAGGTCCGGCCGAAGACGACGGACAGGGCGGCGGCCAGGTACAGCCAGACGGCCTGGTGGGCCACGAGGTGGACGGACCGGGCCTCGGTGATCGCCCCGATCGCCGCCGAGACCGCCGCCAGCAGGCCGCACCACGCCAGGTGATACCCGCTGGTGGTGTGGATCCCGTCGAAGGTGGAGCGGCCCGTCGTGCCGATGTGGTAGGCGATCTGCGTGTAGAAGTACCCGTCGTCGGGCAGCAGGCTGCAGGGGAAGGCGTTGATCGGGCCGGACAGGGACCACGCCGCGGCCACCGCGGTGGCCGCCAGCAGCGCGTGCGTGATCAGGTGACGGGGCCAGCTCTGCAAGGTGCGGACAGCCTACCACCATCCGGGCCGAGTTCCTGGGGCCGGGGCGACCGTCCGATCCGAACTGATCTACAATTCTTCCCAGGGATGCACAGCTCCACGCCCCTGCTCGAGCGCCGCGGCTTCTGGACCCTGTTCATGGGTCCGGCAGTGATCGTGTACGGGATCTGGATGATCGCGGTGGGGGGCTTCCGCGTGGAGCACGGGTTCATCCTCGCGCTGTGGGTGGCGCTCTGCTACATCCCGCGCGTCCAGTGGGCCACCAAGCTGATCATGCCGTTCTTCCTGCAGGCGCTGTTCTACGACGGGCTGCGGTTCATCACGCCGTTCTTCCACGGCATCAACCCGCCCAACGTGGCGGGGCCCTACGTCATCGAGCAGGCCATCTTCGGCATCACCCAGGCCGACGGCACGGTGATCACGCCGCCGGAGTTCTTCCTGACCCACAACCACATCGCCGCGGACCTGGTCGCCGGCTTCGCGTACGCCGGGTACATGTACGTGCACATGGTCCTGGCCATCTACCTGCTCATCAAGGACCGCGAGCACATGCGGCGGTTCGGCTGGGCGTTCCTGCTGTGCATCTGCGCCTCGTTCGTCGTCTACTACATCTACCCCGCGGCCCCGCCGTGGTACGTACTCGAGCACGGCTTCGGGCCGGCGATCCTCGACACGCCGGGCAACCCCGCGCGGCTGGTGGACGTGGACGCGGCCATCGGCTTCACCTACTTCGGCGGCATGTACGACCGCAACTCCAACGTGTTCGCCGCCATCCCCTCCATGCACCCCATCTACCCGATGATGGCGTGGTTCTACATGCGCAAGCACTTCCCCATCCTGCACTGGTTCGTGCTGGCGTTCGTGCTGCTCATCGGCGTGTCGGCGGTGTACCTGTGCCACCACTACATCATCGACGTGCTCATCGGCATGGCCCTGGGCACGGCCTCGTATTTTGGTGCCGAGGCCATCATGAACTGGCAGGAGCGCAGGCGGTCCGAAACGGCCCCCGAAGCGTCCGCCACCCCCGCCGAAAACCATTGATCGCGCGATCTCGCGCGTGGTAGAAGCACGGCCCTCTCGAGGAGGGGAGGCCATGCGAAGAGCCCTGTGGACCGTCTTTTTGGGCGCCCTGGTGATGGGCTGCGGCGTCGAGTCCCTGGACAACGACACCACCGCCGCCAACCCCGGACTGCCCTGGCCCGAGGCCAACGTGGGCGAGTACCTCGTGGGCATGGCCGAGCAGGTCGAGGGGTTCGAGGACGGCACCCTGGCCCAGTGGGGCGCCCCCGATTCGTGGGTGGTCGGCGAGACCGACACCGGCGTCGCCCGGATCATCGCCGAAGGCCACGAGATCTCCACCCGCCTCGCCGACACCGACATCGAGCTCGACGGTGACTACGCCCTGGCCCTGCAGGTCAGCGAGGCCGGCGGCGAGGCCTGGATCACCACCGAGCCCTTCGTCCCCACCGCCCCGCACATGATGTTCACCCAGCTCAGCGAGGTGGACGCCCGCGGCATCGTGCTGCAGGTCGAGGTCCTCACCGACGCCGGCCGCACCCTGTACGAGATCCCCGCCGTCACCGGCGGCCACCGCCCCGGCCTCGAGGACGACGACGACCGCCTCGCCGCGTTCCCGGAGATCGGCTACGACGAGGGTTACCCCGGCCGCTTCCAGTTCCAGGCCGTCGATCTGAGCCTCTTCTTCGACGCCGGCACCGAGATCCAGGTCCGCTTCGTCCAGCGATCCATGGTCGAGCCGTTCGACTTCTTCACGCTCATCGACGACGTGTGTGTGATCGAGGTGCCCGTGGCGTACCAGGACGATGTGCCGGTGTACGGACCGATCCTGGAGCCGTAGCTCCTAGTCTCTCGTCGGCTTCACCGCCTTCACCGCCTCCCCACTCACACAGAACCCGCTCCCGCTCAGGTGATGCGGAATCCGCAGCCCCTTGTCGAACGTCCAGTGGCCGCCCTGGAAGTGGTCGGTGTCCACCTGGGCGGCGACGATGCGGGCGATGACGAGGGCGGATCGGTCCAGATCGACGATCTGCTCGACCTCGCATTCGAGGCTGGCGACGGACTCGGCGACCAGCGGCGCGGCGATCTTCGAGGCGGGTCGGCGGGTGAGTCCGACGATGGACCACTTGTCGTCCACGCGGGCGCCGGAGTAGGAGCCGGAGCCGAGGATGGCGTCGGCCTGGTCGGCGTGCAGGACGTTGGCGGCGAACTGGCCGGTGGACTCGATCAGCGGCCAGGAGTGGTGACCCTTGCCCGACAGCAGGGCCATCATCGCCGGGTCCTTGCGCACGACCATGTTCCAGGTGACGGCGAAGAGGTTGTCGCGGTCGCCGTCGCCCACGCTGATGACCAGGACGGGGCCGGGGTTGAGGATGCGGTAGGCGGCGGCGAGGTCGTCGAGGGGGGCGTTGAGCATGGGATCTCCGGTTCGTTCAGGCGGACCAGTCTAGCGCAGCCTTGGTACCCCAGGGACAGTCGAAGACGTCGGGGCGGGTGAGCACCCACAGGGTGGGCACGCGGGGATCGTCGTCGGGCCAGCGACCCCAGCCGTCGGAGAACACCACGACGCCGTCGGGGCGGTGCTCTGCGATCAGGTCGGGGTCGAACAGGGGGCGGTAGTCGGTGCCGCCGCCGCCGGCGACCGAGTCGAGGCGGCCGGGGAAGGGGTAGACGCGCTGGATGGCGGCGTCGCACTCGACGATCGTGATCCGGGCCAGGCCGCCGAGGATGCGCAGCTGCGCGGCGATCTCGCCGAGCTCGTCGGCGCCCATGGACGCGGACGTGTCGATGGCGGCGATCAGGTGGGGCTTGCCCGGGTGGGACGGGTGCCAGATGCGTCCGGGGACCGCGCCGAGCAGGTGGGGGAGGCGGCGGTTGGGTCGCGCGTAGCTGTGGATCGGGGCGCGCACGCGGGCGAGGAAGCGCTGCAGGGCGGCGCGCCAGTCCAGGTGGGCTTCGGGCTCGGGCGGTACGAGCAGCTCCTCGATCAGCTCGCCGGGGTCGCGGCCGGCGATGCGTCCGGTGGGGGAGCCCTCGCGGCGGGCGTCGGACACGCCGCAATGGACCAGGCGGCCGACGTGACGGCCGTCGCCGGGGGGGTGGTCCCCGCCGTCGCCCACGCCGTTGGGGTCGTGGTGATCCACGGG
>CAZLEO010000077.1:4852-8944 GCA_964558555.1 uncultured Rickettsiales bacterium
GGGGGGGGGGGGCGGCGGGCGGCGCGGGCGGGCGCGGGGGGGGGGGGGGGGGGGCGGCCCCGGGGGGCGCGGGGGCCGGCCCCCCCCCCGGGCGTCGGCCAGGCGCGCGGCCACCAGTCGGTGGTAGCGATCCAGGGTGCTCTGGCGGTCGCGGATGTCGATCTCGGTGAACTGCTCCCAGCGCAGGGGCGAGCCCGGCAGTGGTTCGGCCACGTACTCGTTGGCCGAGATCTCCATGGCCAGCTCCATGAGATCGGGGTGGGCGGCGCCGGCGAAGCGGGGGTGGGTGACGTGGCCCAGCACGATGTGGTGGACCTCGTGCAGCATCAGCCCCAGCAGGAAGCGCTCGTGGGCGGCGACGTAGTCGAGGTCGAGGTGGAGGTAGAAGCGGGAGCCCTCGGCCGAGACGCCCATCGTGCCCACCGTGGGATCGTGCAGGGGGGTGAGCCGGGCGAGGACGTGTGCGTAGTAGGGGTAGCGGTCAAGCAGCAGGGCGAACCCGGGGAAGGACCCGCTCATCGCTTGCCGGGGAACAGGGGCTCCACGCCCAGGCGGTACAGCTCGACCGCCAGCGGCTCGCCCGCCTCCACGCCCACCTGCTCGAGCAGCACGCCCAGGCTGAGGCGGAAGCCGTTGTTGCGGCGGACCACGTTGAGGTCGGGGATGCGGCCGATGTGGGCGGCGAGGCCGGTGATCACGGCGCGGGCGCGGTGGGGGCGCTCGCAAAGCCAGCGGCCCATGCGGCGGTGGGCGGGGCTGGAGGCGTAGCCGGAGAGCAGGCTGGTGAGGTCCAGGTCCAGCGAACCCACGGCCAGGGGGTTGTCGCCGAAGGCGCGGGCGAGGTCCTCGCGCAGGTCGCCGGGGAGGTCGTCCAGCAGCGTGTCGAAGGCGTCGATGGCGAACCCGTCGCGGCCCAGCATGGCGCCCAGCTCGGCGCCGCCGACCAGGGAGCGGAGGTGGTGCGCGGTCTGCTCGAGCTGGTCCAGCCGGCCCTCGCGGGTCATCGCGTCGATCGCGTCGCGCAGCGCCTCGTCCCGGTGGTAATCGCGCAGCAAGGCGCGGGCGTCGGGGCCGTTCGACAGGGCGCCCTCGTCGCGCTGGTGCAGCAGCAGGTCCAGCCACGCGTCGGGCAGGTAGCCGCCCAGGGCGTCGCGCAGCAGGTGGCGGTCCTGGACCTCGGCCGGCGTCAGCGCGTGCAGGGCGTCGGAGACGTAGGTCCAGGTGCGCGGCGGGGTGACGTCGAAGACGCGGTCGTGGCGCCGCGCCAGGTCGACCACGGCCGGGTGGATGTCGTGGGCCTCGGCCCAGCTCAGCCAGGACGCGCGGTGGGCGCTCACGCGCAGGTTCATGAAGCGCGACCGCAGGGCCGCGTCCAGGGGGGTGACCTGGTATTCGCCGTCCTCGGGGTTGATCGCGGCCATGGTGGACCAGCCCTCGGGCAGCGCGTACTGGTGCAGCCGCCGGGCCGTGAGCAGCTGCAGGGCGGGCTGCTGGATGTAGCGCTCGGCGCGGTTGAGCTCCTCGAGCATCAGGATGCCCTGGCCGCCCGTGGGCAGGATCTCGGGCGCGGCGTAGCTCGTGCGGCCCTCCTCCACCACGGGCAGGCCCACCAGATCGGGCGGCTCGAGCAGGCTCAGGTCCAGCACCACGTGATCCACACCCAGCCGGTCCGCCAGCTGGGCCACCACCTCGGACTTGCCGATCCCGGTGGGCCCCTCGAGCAGGACCGGGCGTCGCGCGCGGTACGCCACCTCCAGCACGGCGGTGAGCCGCGGTCCGACGGGGATGCTCTGGTTGTGCAGGTCCATCAGCGGACCATTAGACACCGCTTGATGATCTTTTGACATCTGCATACTTGACCGTATGAACGTCCCGGGAAAGGATCATACAGTCAAGTATGATTGCGCCCAGCAAGGAACGGAGATGAGGCACCGATGGAACGTCGTGAGCAAGAGGGAGGCCCTGGCCTTTGTCGCCCTGATCGCCGCCTGTGTCGGGCTGTGCAGTGCGCGGGCCGACGTGGTCGACCAACGGCTGCTGTACGAGGCTGCACTCGCGAGCATCCCCGAGGCGGGTGAGAGGACCCTCTCGCCGTACTTCTTCGTCCTCAGCGACGACCCCGACACCGACCGGCTGCCCCTGAAGGAGACCCGCGCCGACGTCTCCGTGGCCGGCGTCATCGCCCAGGTGGACGTCACCCAGGTCTACGCCAACGACGGCGACACCACCCTCGAGGCGATCTACATCTTCCCCATGTCCACGCGCGCGGCGGTCAACGGCATGACCATGACCGTGGGCGAGCGGATCATCGAGGCCGAGATCCGCGAGCGCGACGCGGCCCGAGAGGAGTACGAGGAGGCGCTGGACAACGGCCAGACCGCCTCGCTGCTCGAGCAGCACCGCCCCAACGTGTTCCAGATGAGCGTGGGCAACATCCTGCCCGGCGACGAGATCGTGGTGGAGCTGTCCTACGTGGAGCTGCTCGTCCCCGAGGAGACCGTCTACGAGTTCGTGTTCCCCACCGTGGTCGGCCCCCGCTACTCCAACGAGCCCGCCTTCGGCGCGCCCGACACCGAGTCCTGGGTGGAGAACCCCTACCTGCACGAGGGCGAGGAGGCCTTCCACACCTTTGGCGCCGATCTGTGGATCCAGAGCGGCATCCCCCTCGCGCGCGTCACCAGCCCCAGCCACGACCTGGACATCGACTTCCTCGGCGAGGACCGCGTCCACCTGCACCTGCCCGACGACGCCGACGCCGGCAACCGCGACCTGGTGCTGCAGTACTCCCTGGCCGGCCACGAGATCGAGTCCGGCGTGCTGATCTACGAGGGGGAGGAGGAGAGCTTCTTCCTGACCATGGTCGAGCCCCCGGCCCGCGTGGAGCCCGACCGCATCGTGCCGCGCGAGTACATCTTCATCCTCGACGTGTCCGGCTCCATGAGCGGCTTCCCGCTGGAGACCACCAAGGACCTCATGGACGAGCTGCTGGGCAGCCTGCGGCCCAGCGACCACTTCAACATCCTCACGTTCGCCGGTTCGTCGGGCCTGCTCTCCGAGGAGTCGCTGCCCGCCACCCGGGCCAACATCGACATGGCCATCAAGTCCATCCACCAGCTGCGCGGCGGCGGCGGTACCGAGCTGCTGCCCGCCCTCGAGCGCGCCCTGGACCTGCCCCGCGCCGAGGGCACGTCGCGCGTGGTGGTCGTCGCCACCGACGGCTACGTCTCGGTGGAGAAGAAGGCCTTCCACGTCATCTCCCAGCGCCTGGGAGAGGCCAACATGTTCCCGTTCGGCATCGGCAGCTCGGTCAACCGCCACCTCATCGAGGGCATGGCCCACGCGGGCCTCGGCGAGCCCTTCGTGGTGCTCGACGGCGGCGAGGCCGCGGACAAGGCCGAGCAGTTCCGCGAGTACATCTCCTCGCCCGTGCTGCAGGGGATCGAGGTGGACTTCGAGGGGCTCGACGCCTACGACGTGGAGCCGCCGGCCGCCCCGGATCTCTTCGCCAGCCGCCCCGTGGTGATCTTCGGCAAGTTCGACGGCCCGGCCGAGGGTGAGATCGTCGTGTCCGGGTACACCCCCGACGGCCTCATGGAGATCTGCCTCGACCTCGAACACGCCCTGATCTCCGACGACAACGAGGCCCTGCGCCACCTCTGGGCGCGCCACCGCATCCGCCGCCTCTCCGACCTCAACTCCTTTGGCGAGGACGAGGAGGCCGTCGAGGAGATCACCCGCCTCGGCCTCGACTACTCGCTGATGACCCAGTACACGTCCTTCGTGGCCGTGGACCGCGTCGTCCGCGCGGACGGCGACGACATCGAGACCGTCAACCAGCCCCTGCCCCTGCCCCAGGGGGTCACCGACGCCGCGGTGGGCCACAAGTCGTCCAAGGCCGTCACAGGCGGCGTGGCCGGCGGGGTGATCGGCGGCGTGGTCGGCGGCGTGTCCGGCAACTCCTCCTACGGCGCCGGTGGCCTGGGCGCCCGCGGCTCCGGCCTGGGCGGCGGCGGCACCGGCGAGGGCCTGGGCGGCCTGGGCACCCGCGGCCGCGGCCGCGGGCCGAACGGCTACCGCCCCCACCGCGCGGAC
>CAZLEO010000077.1:8954-33907 GCA_964558555.1 uncultured Rickettsiales bacterium
TCCCAATGTGTCTCCCGGACCCGGGGGGGGGCGGGGGGCGGGCGGCGCGGGCGGGGGGGGGGGGGGCTCGGGGGTGGGGGTGGGCGGCCGGGCCACCCGGGGCCGGGGCCGCGGCGCTTCGGGCTACGGCACCAACGGCGGGTACATGGGGCGCAAGTCGTCCGCCACCCCCGACGTGAACGCTGCCAGCCCCATCATCCTCGGCGCCCTCGACAAGACGGTGATCGACCGGGTCATCAAGCAGCACCTCGCCCAGCTCCGCTACTGCTACCAGCGCGAGCTCACCAAACACCCCGACCTCGCCGGCAAGGTGGTGATCAAGTTCACCATCGCCGCCGACGGCACCGTGTCCAGCGCCGCGATCAAGCAGACGACGCTGAACAACGAGACGGTCGAGGCCTGCCTCGTCGCGCGCTTCATGCGCATGACGTTCGACGCCCCGGCCGGTGGCGGCATCGTCATCGTGTCCTACCCGCTGATCTTCAAGCCGGCCGAGTAGTCCCTTTTCCCGGCGCCGCTTGGCACTCGCCCCCCCTCCCATTATCGTAGAGGCCATGACATGGCCGGATCTCAAGGGCCTGCGCGTCTCCCTGGTCTATCCCCCCTACGGCGTCACGTACAACGAGCCGGGGATCCGGGCCGTGAAGGAGAACTACGGCGTGTTCCCGTCGCTGTCGCTGCTGTACGTGGCGGGCGTGCTGGAGGCGTGCAACGTCCAGGTCCAGTTCATCGACGCGAATGCGCACTGCTACGACAAGCGCGCCACCCTCGACAAGCTGCAGCAGTTCCGGCCGCACATGGTCGGGTACACGCTGACGACGTACCTGTTCCACCAGAACCTGGAGTGGATCCGGGACATCCGTGAGGCGCTGCAGGTGCCGTCGCTGGTGGGTGGGGTGCACCTGGGGCTGTTCCCGCACGAGTCGTTCAGCCACGACTGCCTGGACCTGGGGGTGACGGGGGAGGCCGAGGTCTCGCTGCCGGGGCTGCTCGAGGCGTTCATGGCCGGCGAGGAGCCGACGCACGTGCCCGGGGTCGTGTTCCGCCGCGGGGACGAGGTGGTGGTGACGCCGCCGGCGCCGCTGGTGCAGGACGTGGACACGGTGCCCCTGCCGGCGCGACACCTGATCGACAACACGATCTACTACTCGTTCATCAGCCGGCTGAGGAACTTCACGCCGCTGATGACGAGCCGCGGGTGCCCGTTCCGCTGCATCTTCTGCGAGCAGGGCGGGGTGCGGTTCCGGCCGCGCAGCCCCGGGGTGGTGGTGGACGAGATCGAGCAGGCGATGCGCGATCACGGGGTGCGCGAGTTCGACTTCTTCGACTCGGCGTTCACCATCAACAAACCCCGCGTGCACGCGATCTGCGAGGAGATCGGGCGCCGTGACCTGAAGTTGGTCTGGGCGGCGCGCAGCCGGGTGGACTCGGTGGACGCGCCCATGCTGCGGGCGATGAAGGCGGCGGGGTGCGACCGGATCTACTACGGCCTGGAGAGCGGCAACCGCGAGATCCTGCGGACCCTGCGCAAGGCGGCGGACCTGGACCAGATGGTCGAGACCGTGGCCATGACGCGGGAGATCGGCATCGAGACGTTCGGGTACTTCATGTTCGGCAGCCCGGGCGAGAACGAGATCACGGCGCGCCAGACCATGCGGCTGTCGCTGAAGCTCGACCTGGACTACGCGCAGTACTCCAAGGTCACGCCCATGCCGGGCACCGAGCTGTACGACATGCTGGTGAAGGAGACCGGGCGGGACCTGTGGCGCGAGATCGTGCTGGACGAGGCCAACGACACGCACCTGCCGCGGCCGAGCTGCGATCTCACCGAGCAGCAGATCCAGGAGATGACGCGGCTGGCGTACCTGCGCTTCTACTACCGTCCCAGCTACATCCTGCGGGCGCTGAAGCGGCTGCAGAGCCTCGACGAGCTGCGTCGGTCCGTGCGGACCGCGGCGCAGATGGTGTTCTCACCCCCCGAAGGGGACGACAGCGGACCCCAGGATTCGTAGGGCGCAACATGATCGTCATCGGGATCAACGACAACCACGACTCGTCCGCGGCCCTGGCGGTGGACGGGGAGATCGTCGCGGCGGTGGGCCAGGAGCGGCTCGACCGGGTCAAGAACTCGTCGGTGTTCCCCTGGGACGCCATCGACGAGGTGCTGAGGGTCGGCGGCCTGCAGCGCGGCGACGTGGACAAGGTGGTGTTCGGATCGCACTTCACGCCCACGGCGGCGCTGCGGCGGTTCCCGGACCAGCACCAGAAGGCCAAGGCCAGCGGCGGCCAGTTCAACCCGCTGCTGAACCTGTACGTGTGCTACCAGGTGGGGCTGCTGCAGTCGCGGGCGTGGGTCGCGGAGACCCTGGCGAGCCGGCGGCTGCTGCAGCGGCGCATGGACGGCCACGGGTTCCGCGCCAAGGTCACCACCACCGAGCACCACCAGTCCCACGCGGCCTCCGCGTACTACTCCCAGTCCAAGGACCACGTGCTGGCGCTGACCGTGGACGCCATGGGCGACGGCCTGTCGGTGACGGTGAACGAGGGTCGCGACGGGAAGATCAAGCGGGTGTACTCCCATCTGGGGCTGTCGGCGATCAACACGTACTACTCGCGCGTCACGGAGTTCCTGGGCTTCCGGCCGCTGCGGCACGAGGGCAAGGTCACGGGGCTGGCGGCGTACACGGAGCCGCCGCCGGAGCTGCTGGAGCACTTCCGCAAGGACCTGCACTTCGCGGGGCGGGGCTTCAACCTCAAGAACTACGCGCGGCGCCACCGCATGGACGACGCGTTCCACCGCTTCCTCAAGCCGTACTCCAAGGAGGAGGTGGCGTCGGCGTGCCAGCGCAACCTCGAGCACGCGGTGTGCGACTTCGTGCAGTACTGGGCGGATCGCACGGGCCTGCGGGACCTGGTGCTGGCGGGCGGGCTGTTCGCCAACGTCAAGCTCAACCAGCGGATCCACGAGCTCGACGAGGTGGACTCCATCTTCGTGTACCCGAACATGGGGGACGGCGGCCTGGCGGTGGGGGCGGCGCTGCTGGGCAGCGACCGGCCGCGGCCGGGGCGCATCGACGACGTGTACCTGGGGCCGGAGTACACCGAGGCGGACTGCGAGGCGGCGCTGCGGCGGGCCGAGCTGAAGTTCGACAAGCCCGGGGACCTGGCCGGCGACGTGGCGGACCTGCTGGTGGCCGGCGAGGTGGTGGCCCGGTTCGACGGGCGCATGGAGTGGGGACCACGGGCGCTGGGCAACCGCACGATCCTGTTCAAGCCCGACGACGCGTCGGTCAACGACTGGCTCAACGACCGACTGGGCCGCACCGAGTTCATGCCGTTCGCGCCGGTGACCCAGTGGGAGCACGCGGACCGCTGCTACGACAACCTCGACGGCGCGCGGGATCCGGCGCGGTTCATGACCGTCTGCTTCGACTGCACCGACTGGATGACCGAGCACGGCGCCGGGGTGGTGCACTGCGACGGTACCGCGCGGCCGCAGCTGGTCGTGCGCGACGAGAACCCCGACTACTGGGCCATCGTCGAGGCCTACCGCCAGCGCACGGACGTGCCCTCGGTGGTCAACACGTCGTTCAACATGCACGAGGAACCCATCGTGCGGACGCCCGATGACGCGGTGCGTTCGTTCCTGCAGGGGCACCTGGATCACCTGGTGCTGGGGCCGTTCCTCGTGGATCACCCGGGGGAGCGCGCATGAGTCTGTACAAGTACCTGGCCCTGCTGGGCCTGATGCTGGGTCTCGTACTGGGGGGATGTCCCGAGGAGTCGGACGACGACGACGACAGCGCCGCGGCGGACGACGACGACGACGCGGATGACGACGACGACGTCGCGGACGACGACGACATGGGGGACGACGACGACATGGGGGATGACGACGACGCGACCGTCGACGTGATCCCGCCGCTGAACGCCAGCTCGGGCGGCTCCGGCGGCGGCACCTGCCCGTCGGGGTGCAACGAGAACGCCGGGGGCGTGAACTACAACCTGATCGTGCCCAGCTCGTACCACGAGGCCGCGCCCAACACCTTCATGCTGGTGTACTCGGGCACCGAGGGCGGATCGGTGATGACGCAGAACATGCTGCAGCTGGCGGCGTACTGCGGCATCGGCGACACCATCGTCGCCGTGATCGACGGGGCCGTGTACAACGGCGACGCCCAGGCCGGCGCCACGGTGCTCGACGACGTGCGCGCCCGTTACAACATCGACAACGACCGCACCTGGCTGCTCAGCGAGTCCGCCGGGACCACCGCCGGGCTGCAGCTGGGGTTCCACCTGCGCCAGTCCTACTTCGCCGCGTTCTGGGCCAACGACGTCAACGCCGCGGACACCCCCGGCGCCACCGCCGCCGAGCTGGGCTTCGAGCCGTGGGGCAACTCCGGCCCGGGCGGCGACTACGCCGACGCCAACACCATCGTCTCGGGCATGGAGGCCGCCGGCTACAGGCTGCCCGCAGACGCGCCCTACTCGGGCCCCGGCGCGGGCCAGCACGGGTCCACCGACCAGTTCATCGCGGCGGTGGAGTTCTTTGCCGGGAAGAGCCGGCAGTGATCCCTCCTCGATGAAGCTCCGACGCATCGTCGTCGTGATCCTCTGGGTCGGCGTCGGGGTGACGCTGATGGCGGCCACCCTGTGGCGCATGGATCTGCACCGGCTGGCCGGGATCGTGGGCAAGGTGTCCTTCGGCTGGCTGGCGCTGGCGCTGGTGGCCGACGTGGCGTGCCTGCTGTGCAAGGCGCTGAAGTGGCGGCTGATGCTCAGCCCGGTGGGGCGCGCGAGCGTGTTGCGGCTGCAGGGGGCGTACTACGCCGCCGGCGCCGTCTCCATGGTGGTGCCGTTCCGTCTCGACGAGTTCGTCCGCGCCTACGTGGCCACGCGGTTCACCGGCCTGCCCGGCCCAAAGGTGCTGGGCTCCATGGCCCCGGAGCGGCTCGTGGATCTGGTGGCGCTGCTCGCGGCGCTGTCCATGCTGGCGTTCGTGGTGCCGGTCCCGGACTGGCTGACGCTGGCGTCGAGGTCCCTCGGCGTCGTCGTCGTGACCGCGGCGGTGGTGCTGGCGTGCCTGCAGCTCGTGTCGAGCAAGCTGGAGAACCTGCGCGGTCGCGTCGGCGGGCTGATCCGGGACTTCGTCCGTGGCGGCGACGCCCTGCGCCGGCCCGGCCTGATGGCCGGCGGCCTCGGGCTGTCCATCCTCGAGTGGGTGGCCAACGTCGCAGCCATCTTGATGGTGATCCAGGCCCTCGGGGTGGACCTGCCCTTTGCCGCCGCCCTGCTCATCACCTGCCTGTTCGCCGCGTCCTACGTGCTGCCGCTGGCGCCTGCCGGCATCGGCGTGTTCGAGGTGGCGGTGATGCTGGCGCTGCCCGCCCTGTACCCGGTGGACGAGGAGACCGCCGTGGCCCTGGCGCTGGTGGCCCACGCCGTGCTGCTGCTGCTCACTGGCACCATCGGGGCGACCGTGGTCATCGGCGCGGGGGTGAAGATGCGCGACGTGCGGCGTTGGCGGGACGAGACCGCGCGGGGCTAACTTTCCGACCGATCTGACGCTATTCTGTTCGGCACCCCTACGAACTCACGGAGCACGCGACGGTCATGGACATGCTCTATCTGATGCGGCGCCAGGTGGACGCGGTGGTCGAGGCCACCCGTCGCTGGATCGGCTCGCCGTCGGAATGCAGTGTGCTGGACCTGGGGTGCTCCGATGGCGACGCCGAGCCGTTCCTGGCGGACCACTTCGGCCGGGTCACGGCCATGGACATCGACGAGGCCAGGATCCGCACCGCGCGGCAACGTCACGACCTGCCCGACGTCGAGTTCGTGCACCTGCCCGAGCCGCGGCCGCTGCCGTGCGAGGACGGCGCGTTCGACGTGGCCGTGGCGTTTTCGCTGCTGCACCACATGAGCCGGCCCGAGGGGCTGGCGACGCTGGAAGAGGTGCGACGCGCCGTGCGCCCCGGCGGGCTGGTGGCCATGCTCGAGTACAACCCGTTCAACCCGGCCGCGCTGGGGCTGGTGCTGTTCGGCCCCGACGATCACGGCTCGCGGCCGCTGATGACGTCGATGGTGGCGTCGCTGATGCGCGAGTCGGGGCTGGACGTGCTGGACTCGCGCTACCTGCTGTGGTTCCCCGCGAGCCTGTCGGTCCTGGCCCCGCTGGAGGATCGCCTGAGGCGGGTCCCCACGGGCGCCAAGCACGTCACCTTCGCGCGCCGACCCGGGGAGGCCCGCCCGTGAAGCTGCGCCGCCTCCTGCGCTTCGGGTCGAAGATCTTCACCCACCACCTCACCGGGGTGGGCCTGATCCTCACGCGGCGCTGCAACCTCGACTGCAAGTACTGCCAGGTGATCCAGCGCCCGTCCGAGGCCGAGCTCACACCCCAGCAGTGGATGCAGATCATCGATCGCATGTCCGCGCACCGGCACCGGCACTTCGTCATCACCGGCGGCGAGCCGCTGATGTACGACGGCGTGGAGGTGATCATCGGCCACGCCGCGCGGCACAACCTGGTGTCGCTGATCAGCAACGGCACCCTGCTGGACGAGGGCCGCCTCGACGGGCTGCGCGAGCTGGACTTCCTGACCGTGTCGGTGGACGGGTCAGAGCCCGACGAGGTCAGCCGCAAGTGCTCGGTGGACCTGTTCGAGTTGCTGGGGGAGTACTCGCGGCGCCACGGCGTGGAGATCCAGACCATCACCACCATCACCGCGGTCAACGTGGACCACGTACCCGACGTGATCCGCCGGTCGTCCGAGGCGGGGTTCGTGTCCCTGCTGTCGGTGATCCACTCGGGGCAGGGCCCGTACTCGTTCCGCGGCGACCACCCGGAGCTGATGTTCCGCACCCCCGAGCAGCTGGACCAGCTGCGCCGCACCACCGACGAGCTGATCCGCATGCGCCGCCGCGGCGTGCTGGTGGGGGAGTCCGAGGCGTTCCTGCGCGACATGGTGCCGTTCGCCGCGGGGGAGTACCAGATCGACTGCCCGGCCGCGGACGGTGTGTTCGAGATCGACGCGGACGGATCGATCATGGCGTGCCACGACGCGCCTCCGTCGGCGGTCAGCGCGCTCGAGTTCGGTGACTACGACGAGATGGTGCGCGAGGTCCGCACCACGATCCCCAGCCCTTGTACCTGCTTCTACGACTGCTTCTACGACCTGGCCCGGCGCCGCCGCGAGCCGTTGCGCGCCGTGGGCTCACTCGTGCGCGACCGGCTCCACGACCTCTCCCCCGTCCACCGGCGCGGCTGAGCCGATCGGGACGATCTCGTACGTCGCGTACCAGATGGGATCGGTGTCGTCGGCGAACTCGTGGCGCAACCTCAGACGGTGGTCCCGTGCGCGCATCTCCTCGCCGAGCGCGAGGTACTCGTCGAGCCAGATCTGCTCGTCGCCGGGGATGTGGGACCGCTGGACCACCACTCGGGTGCGGTCGCGGCGTTCGGCGTCGGTCTGGTCGAAGTGGAGCGCGAACACGGCGGCCTGCGTGTGGACCCCCTCGTCACCTGTCCAGTGGTGGGCCGTCCACTTGTCGTCCTTGGTGCTCTTGGGCCAGCCGCCGGCGATGGGCAGCGCCATCTCCCGGTCGGAGAGGTAGTACAGGTTGTAGACCATGAACTGGGTCAGCGAGTAGACCTCGACGGTCTCGTCCGCCTCCAGCGCCTCGTGCACGTCGTAGATCAGCGGATCGTACTCGCCGACGATCCGGCCGGCGCGGATCTGGTGCAGGTAGTCCGCGCTCACCACCACCTCGGCGACCAGCGTCGGGACCACCAACGCCGCGGCCAGGATCCAGCCCACGACGCGGCGGGGGATCAGCACGATGAGGAAGGACGCGAACACCCCTACCAGGACCTCGGCGAGGGGGTGCAGCATCAGCACGTAGAACGGATCGGCGTGCTTGGCCGGGTGCAGGTTCGTGGTGACCAGCAGCACGGCGTAGGTCACCCCCAGGAACAGCACGGCGCGCAGCCCGCGGCGCGGGCGGGTGGTGGCGTAGATCAGCGCCAGGCCGAGCAGCGCGGCGGCCGCCAGGAAGGGGAAGTACGGGTTGAAGCGCGTGACCAGCAGGTCGGCGGTGAGCTGGCCCTGCAGCAGGTCCAGCACGGCCCCGGCGGAGTGGCCGAGGTTGGACAGCAGCGACGTGTTGTCCCACGAGTCGGTGCTGCCGGTGAGGGTGAACCGGGTCAACTCTGCGGTCTCACCGAAGTCCAGCAGGCGGGCCGTGAGGTATGGCGCGGCGCCCACGAGGAAGGCCAGCACCGCCGGGATCACCGTGCGCAGCAGCCCGACCTCGCGCAGCAGCCGCCACGCCGGCCCCGCGATCAGCGGCGCCGCGACCAGCACCCCGGCGAAGTAGCCCGCGGCCATGATCTTGGCGTTGAAGGCCACGCCCCACGTGAGCGCGCCCAGCAGCAGGTAGCGCACGAGCTTGCGGTCGGCGAACTTCGTGAAGAACCACAGCCCCAGCCAGAACAAGAAGATCTGCAGCACCTCGTCGCGCTGGTCGCCGAACCGCGTGGCGCGGAGGAAGCTCGAGCTCACCGCGAGCAGCCCCACGGTCACCGCGGCCGCGGTGCTGTCGAACCAGCGACGCACCACGGCGTGGACGCACAGCAGCGTGCCCAGCGAGAACAGCACGTGCACGAAGCGGAACACGAACACCGAGCCGCCGAAGATCCCCATGGCCACCGACAGCACGGCCGGCAGGGTGGAGCCCTCCAGGGAGTTGAGGTTGGGCGGCAGCCACGTGCGTTCGACGCCCGGCGGCGCCCTGCCCGCCAGCCCCAGCAGGTAGTCCTCCACGGTCAACGCCGTGACGGCCTCCTCGCTGGAGAACCCCGGCCGGGCGAGGAACACGGTGGCGACGACGAGGAAGTACGTCAGCGCCAGCGCCAGGGGGATGTGCCTCGACAACCGGGTCATCGCGTGGGACTGGCAGGCTAGATGTAGCGATCGATCAGGCGGCAGATACCGGGGACGGCGTCCTCGGTGTTCCTCACCCCGACGGGGCGCAGCTTGTAGTAGGTCTTCTTGATCAGGCCCGACTCGAACCGCTTGGCGCGGGCGTCGGTGATGGTCAGCAGCGCCTCGGCGACCTCCCGCCGGCGCGGCACGAACGTCTGGGCCACCGAGCCACCCTTACCGGACTCCACGTGCTGCTGGTAGAACGGGTCCACCGCGTCGGCGAAGGCGTCCAGCAGGTTGTTCACGGCCATGTGCAGCGCGCCGGGCTTGACCTTCTTGAACGCCTTGAAGCCCGCCTTGATGGCCAGCCCCGAGATGCCCCGCTTGGACCGGACCTCGTCCTCGACGAGCTGGGCAGCGTCGTCCACGACCCGTCGCCGTACGTCGTCGGCGGTGAGGATGTCGGATAGGGAAGCCACGATGTCTCCTTTCCCTCTGTCGCGCGGATCCGGTCGGTGGGTCAGGGCCTGCGGCCCACGTACCTGACCTCCTCGGTCAGCTCCACCTCGAACTGGTCCCGGACCCTGCGCTTCATCTCGTCGGCCAGGGTGAGCACGTCCGCTGCCGTGGCCGAACCGAGATTGACGATGATGTTGGCGTGCCGCTCGAACACGGCCGCATCTCCAACCCGTAACCCCTTGCACCCACAGCGGTCAAGTAGCAGCCCCGCGGCGACCCGCCTTCCGCCGGGTCGTTCGGGGGGTAGGTTCTTGAAGTAGGAACCCGCGCTCGGAAGATCCACCGGGTGCTTGGTGCGGCGCACGTCCAGGTTGTCCTCGATCTCCTTGCGGAGGACGTCGGGATCGCCCGGATCGAGCCGTAGCGTGATGGACTCCACCACCTCACCGCTGGTCTGCAGGGCGGTGTTGCGGTACTCGAAGGCGAGGCGATCCGGGCTCACGGCGCGCCGGCCGCTGCCGTCGGGGCCCACGAGGACCACCTCGACGATGCAGTCGCCGATGGCCTTGCCGTAACAGCCGGCGTTGCCGAACACCGCGCCTCCGACGCTGCCCGGGACGCCGGCGGCGAAGCCCAGGCCCGCCAGCCCGGCGTCGGCCAGCTGCTCGATGAGGCCGTGGAACGACTCCCCCGACGCCACCACCGCGGTCTCGCCGTGCAGATCCACGCTGCACACGCGGTTGTGGACCACCAGGCCGTCGAACCCCTCGTCCGCCACCAGCAGGTTGGACCCGCCGCCCAGCAACAGCACCGGCAGCCTCAGGGTGTCGGCCGCGGCCAGGGCGCCAGCGAGGGTGGCAGCGTCGCGGGCCTCGCAAAGATAGCGCGCCGGTCCGCCGACGCGCATGCTGGTGAGCCCGCTCAGGGGGACCCCTTCGGCCACCTCGGCGCCTATTTCCTGGGTCAGTCGTTCGCGCACGCCAGCAGTGTAGCAGCACCGGCGTAGAAACCCTTTGACGGGCCCGCGCCCACGGGTGATACGCTCGTGGGAGAGGGAACGAGAGGTGAACATGGGCTCCAAGTACGTGGACTCGGACAGCCTGGTCTTCCCCAAGGGCGCGCCCGCCCTCTCCCACGAGAGCGGCGCCGAGCTGCGGGATGACGCCTACATCATCGTCGCCCAGGCCTTCTGCCCCGCCGGGCACGACCTGGTCGCCTACCCGGGCCCCCTGTTCGACGGCTTCCCCGGCATTTCGATCCGCATCCGCTGCGAGGGGGTCGAGGAGGTGATCACCCTCAGCCCCATGCACGGCGACGACCGCAAGGCCGGCGCGGAGGACGTGGCCGACGGCACGCGGTACACCCTGTGTTGCCCCATCTGCGACGTGGAGCTGCCCAGCATCGGCCGGTGCGACTGCCGGATGGGCGAGCTCCATTCGGTGGATCTGGTGCCCAAGGGCCACGGCGAGATCGCCGCGCTGTGCGATGTGGCCGGCTGCCGCCGATCGCGTGTGGCCGACGGGCTGGAGGTCCTGGCGGTCTTCCAGGAGGCCTGAGCCTCCCCCTGTTGCCCCGGAGCGACGACCCATGAACCCCATCCAGGCCATCGGTGGATTCGTGCAGGCGCACCCCTTCGGGGTGACCATCGTGCACCTGGCGGTGCTCGCCGCCGCGCTGGTGATCGCCCGCGACGACCTGCGCGACGAGTGGCGCCGCACGCCGCGGTCCTTCCACGTGGGCGCGGGTGTCGCGGCGCTGGTGGGCCTGGTGGTGGCCGCGCTGGTCATCCCCACCTTCGCCCGCCACGGCTGGGAGGGCCACGAGGCGTACTACTTCGACCTGTTCCTGGGGCGGGACAACGACGAGATGCACACCTCGGCCCTGCTCACCTCACCCCTGCTGAGGCTCGTCTACGGCGCCCTGGCCCTGGTGCCGGGCATGTCGCCGACGTCGATGGTGGTGGTCAGCCTGATCGTCGGCGCGGCCGCCGTGTGGATCGCCGCGCACCTGGGGCGAGTGGTCACGGGCAGCGCGACCGCGGGCCTGGTGACCGGCGCGCTGGTCGCGCTACACCCCCACCAGGCGGTGTGGAGCAGCTCCGCCTACCAGGTGATCCTGCCGTTCACGCTGGCGCTGTGCGCCGTGCTGGCGCTGCTGCTGGCCCAGCAACGCGGCTCGTGGCGGCTGTACGTCCTCGCGGGCGTGGTGTGGACCCTGGCCGTGGCCACGCGCATCGAGTACGCGTTCCTGGGGCCGGGCCTGGCCCTGATGATCCTGTTGCAGGGGCGCCGCGCCCTGCGCCAGTGGCGCGCGGTGGCCGCCGGCGCCGCGGCCGCGGCCCCCCCCGGGGCCCCCCCCCCACGCCGGCCGGGCCCCCCCCGGGCCGCGACGGCCGCGGGCCAGCCGAGGGTCAACTAAAGGGGGCCCTTCCGCCAGCACATCGCCTGGCCCGACCTGTGGCACCCCTACGACTCGCCCTTGACCTGGGCGGCCCTCGCCGTGGGCGCCGTGACCCTGATCCGGGCCGGCCGCTGGCGCGTGACGGCCGGGCTGTTCGCCCTGGTGTTCACCTTCCACCTGCCCTACACGGTCTACTACGACTACACCACGCGCCACACCCTGCTCAGCGTCGTGCTCTTCGCGGCCGTCGCCGGGGCGGGCGCGGCCGTGGCCTGGGACCGCGGGGGAGCGCTGCGCGTGGCGGCCGCGGCCATGGTCCTGGGCTGCGTCGTGCCGTCGTGCCTGACCCTGACCCAGCTCCGCACGCGTTACTACGGCGATCCGAGCATGCTGTACGGCGCCGTGGACGCTGCCGCGTGGGATCGGCAGCTGGACCTGACCGAGTTCATGCAGCAGGACTGCTACCTGATCACCGAGTGGCCCCCCCTGTGGGAGCGGACCCCGTGCGGCTCCCACGTCAACATGGCCGACCCCCTCGACCGTCCCGAGATCCTCGACGACCACGACGGCTGCGTGCTGTGGCTGTACGACGTGGACAACGTCATGTGGACCTCCCGCGACGTGCACATGCGCGCGGCCAAGCTGAGCTGGCTGTACGACTGGGAGGTCGCCGGCTCCATCACCCTGGACGACGGGTACGAGGCCGCGGTGCTGAAGCTCGCGGTCGATCCCGGATCGGGTCCCAGGTGACCCGATCCCCTGGCGCGACGTTTGGTCCCTACCCAGACCGGAGGGTGAGATGACCGCACTTCCGATCTGGACCCGGGTGACCAGCGGCGCCGCCGCCTTGGGGGTCGTGCACGCGTTCGTGGACTGTGCCAGCGGCTTCGTGATCTTCCGCGATCTGGGCCCCAGCGCCCTGGACCGCCACGGCGTCGTGACCATGGTCGTGCTGTACAACGTGCTGGCGTTTGGTGGGCAGTCGCTCGCCGGCCTCGCCGCGGACCGCTTCGGCAACTACCGCGGCATGGCCGTGGCCGGAGCCCTGCTCGCGGCGGTGGCCCTGATGATGGGGCCGTTCTCGCTGATCCCCGCGATCGTGGTCGTGGGCGTCGGCAACGCCCTGTTCCACGTGGGGGCGGGCGCGGACGTGTTGCGGTCGTCGGGGGACCGGGCCGCCGAGTCCGGGGTCTTCGTGGGGCCCGGGTCGGTGGGCCTGGCCGCGGGCATCTGGCTCGGCGGGCACGACGTGGCCTGCCGGTACGTCATCGTCGCGATGCTGCTGGCGTTCCTGCCGTTGCTGCCGCTGATCGCCCGCTCCACCATGCCGAGGGTCACCCAGGGGCAGCTCCCGCGCGCCCGAAACGCCGTGATGGTGGCCCTGATCGCCTGCGCGCTCTTCCTGGTGGTGTCGGTGACCGTGCGGTCCATCGTCGGCGGCACCGTGGCAGGGACCTGGCGCGGCGTGTCCACCGAGGTGATGATCGGCCTGGCCCTGGCCGCCTGCGTCGGCAAGGTCGTCGGCGGCTTCGTCGCCGACCGACTCGGCTGGGCCACGGTCAGCGTGGTCGCCCTGCTCGCCTCGGCCCCCCTCGTCAGCGTCCTCGTGGGTCACCCCGCCGGCGCCATCGTCGGCATGTTGCTGTTCCAGATGACCATGGCCGTGACCCTCAAGGCCACCCACCACCTCATGCCGGGCCGGCCCGGTCTGGCCTTCGGTATCCCCTGCCTGGCCCTGGTCGCCGGCGCCATCCCGGGCCTGCTGGGCCAGGGCCACTGGTTCAGCCCCTGGCCGCTGGTGCTGGGGATGGTCGTCGTCGCCGCCGCGCTCATCGCCGCGGGGCTTCACCTGCTGGTCCGGGCGGGGGGCTCGACCGGTCCGTCGCCGGAGCTGGGGGGGCTGCTGCGCCGGCCCTAGCCGCACAGAGGGCCTGGAACTCCCCGGTCACCTTGTCCCCCTCTTCACGGTCCGTCCGCAGTCCACCCAGGGTGCGCTCGGCGTCGCCGAAGCCGATGCCCGGCCAGGTGTCGAGGAGGGGGCACCCGGCGACCATCCAGGATGTGGCGGCGTCGATGTCGTCGAAGGGCAGGACGCGAAGCTGCGCTCCAGCGCCGGAGGGGGCCTCGAGGATGGGCTGCGGCGTACCCTGCCAGGCGGCCCACGCCGCAGGGGTCAGCGTGGCCGCGACATAGGCCGTGGGCGGCGGCGAGGTGTTGAGGACCTCCCGGTGCGTGCGCGGGCACGCGGCGCCCCGCAACCACAGATCGGCGTGGTAGGCCGAGGGCTCCCCGTTGGAGGCGACCGCGGCGTCGGCGATCAGGCCCAGGACGAGCGGCGCGTCTCCGGCGCGGGCGGCGATGGTCGCGTTGACCTGATCCATGACGGCCAGGTGCGACAGCTGGTCGCGGCGCGCCTCCGACGGGGCGTCGAGCCAGGGGAGGCTGATGGCCAGGGCGAGGCCGCCGGCCAGGACCCAGCGCAGGGCGGTGGCGCCACCCGTGAGGGTGATCCGGCGGGCCAGCGCCGCAGGCACGGCGAGCAGGGCCCACGCCAGCGCCACCCCGTGCAGGGGAAAGATGGGGGCGGCGTGGGAGGGGCGCATGTAGTTGAGGATCAAGGCGATGGCCGCCACGGCGACGTAGCTGGAGGCCGTCCACAGCGCCATGCCGGGGCCGGGATCGTCGCGGCGGTCCCGCGCGGGCTGCAGCAGCACCACCACCGGGACCAGCAGCAGGCCGAGCAGGACCATCCTGGACAGCCACGCGGGCCAGCCCGATCCCGCCGCCAGCACGGACTCCTGGAGCAGCCGGGCGTGACTCACGGCCGCGTCCTGGAGGATCACGTCCACGGACTCCTCGCCCGACTCCCCGAACACGGACTGCGCGTTGTCCACGATCATCGGCGCCAGGATCAACGCCGCCAGCACCACCGCCTGGATCACCGCGGAACGGCCGTGTACGCGCAGCAGCCGCGGCGTCAGGACCCCGACGCCGAGGGCCGGGGCCAGGGCGAAGGGGTGCATGTGGACGGCCACGGCCAGCGCCGCGGCCAGCCCCAGCAGCGCCACGCGCGAGGGCCCGGCCAGGGCGTGGGCCGCCGCCCACGCGGCGATCGCCGTGAACACCGGCGCGTGGTACGTCCAGGCCCCCACCTGCGGGTGCTGCACCAGCATGGGCCAGGTGGCGTACAGCAGCGCCGCCACCAGCCCCGCCGGCCAGCCGCCGAGCTTGCGGCCGGCCAGCCCGGCCGGGACGGCGCCCAGCCCGTGGATCACCGCGCTGCCCACCCACAGCTGGGACAGGCTGCCCGCCACCGCGGCCAGGGGCACGAGGATCCACGTCTGCAACATGCCGAAGTGGAACCCCACGGCCTCGCCTCGCCACGGCAGCAGCTCTCCGCGCACCACCGCCACGGCCCGCAGGGGCGGGTGCACGTTGTCCATGTACAGGAAGGTCCCGCCGATGTCCCTCAGGCGCAGGTACAGGGCCGCAGCGGTGATCGCGGCCAGGATCAGCCACCCCAGGACGGCGCGGGCGCGCCGGTCCCCGTCCGGGCCGCGCCAGCTCGCCCCCATGGTCGACTCAGCCTGCGCCGTCCGCGACCGAGCCCCCGTAGAGCACCTGCCACAGCTCCGGGTTGAGGCGGCGCAGGTCGCGGTGTGGGTCGGGCAGACGGTGCACGCTGGCGGGGTAGACCACCTCCGAGGACACCTGCTTGAGGTAGTAGTGCGGCCAGCGGATGTCCGGCCGCACCGTCCACGTGGAGCGGTCCTCGGGGTTGTAGTAGACCGACGCGACGCGGATTCGCTTGTGGTCGAGGTTGCGCCGCAGCACCTCCTTGAGCCGGATGACCACGTCGTTGACCAGCCGGCCGGCGCGGAAGGTCGTGTCGATGATCAGCACGTTGTGGTGCGCGTTGATGTGGTCCTCGAGGTACTGGATGCCGATGATCTGGTTCTCGTAGGTGGTCCGCGTAGGCGACGTGTTGAGGCTGATGTGGTCCAGGGGCCGGTCGACGCCCGCCCGCTTGAGGTAGTACTTGTACACCTCGTGCACCGGCAGCCCCGCCACCACCCCCCCCGGCCACAGGGCGATGAGGAAGTCGGGCTGCCACTCTTCATCCCGCGCCATCCTCACGCCGAGCCGGATGCAGTCGAGCAGGTACTCGCGGGGTTTCACGTACAGGAAGTCGTCGGGGGTGTCGACGACCTCCCGGCCGCCGGGGTCGTCCCCCCCTGCCCGCCAGCTGTCCTCGCCCATCTCGCGCATGCGGGAGTCCTCGGGATCGTCGGGATCCACGAGGTCCACGATCTCGTGGGGGTAGTCGATCCACACGTCCGGCGCGATGTCCTTGACCGCGATCACCGGCAGCTCGTCGTACTCGCTGCGCTCGGGCTTGCGGTGCACCGCGGCCACCACGATCTCGCGCGGGGTGTTGGCGCGCGCCTTCTGGCGCAACACCTCCACCACCTTCTTGACCGTGTTGCCGGTCTCGTACACGTCGTCGATGAGCAGCAGGCCGTCCTCGGGGCACACCACCTGGATCAGGTGCTCGAGGTTCTTGACGGTCACGCCGCCCTGCTGGCCGATGCCGGTGTACGAGCCCGTTGCGATGGTCGTGTGGTTGAGGAAGATGCCCTTGGAGCGGAAGTACGCCCCCACGCCCAGGCCCACCGGCGTGCCGCCCCGCCAGATGGAGATGGCGTGGCGTGGCCGGAAGCCGCTCTCGTACACCTTGCGGCCCAGGCGGAAGCAGTCGACGAGGAACGAGTCGGGATCCACGTGGAGGAGGGTCGTCATGGCCGGAGGATACCAGGGCTCGGGGGATCAGGTCGCGGAGCGGGAACGGGCTTCGGCGCGGCGGCCGTCATTGGCCAGCAGGGGCCCGAAGATCAGGGCCGTGCTGGAGATGGCGAACACGGCCTCGGGCAGGCGCCGCGTGAGGATGCACACCGCGCAGATGCCCACCAGCCCCAGCACGATCACCTGCAGGATGCGGTTGGCCTGTCCGCCGGCGCGCGGGTAGTGCAGCCACGGGCAGTTCATCAGCAGCCCGAACACGCCCAGGGTCAGCCCGAACACCAGCGGGTGCTCGATGGGCGTGAAGCCGTGGTGCAGCGCCACGTTCACCCCCGAAACGAACACCCCTCCGACCATGGTCGTGGGGGCCCCGCTGTACATCATGGAGCTCTCGGCCAGGTTGTACCGCGACAGGCGCAGCGCCCCGCCCACCACGTACACCATCACCGGCAACAGCAGCAGGGGCTGGAAGGAGTCGCCGGCCACGGCACCGTAGAACACCAGCGCCGGCGCCAGCGCGAAGGCCGTGAAGTCCGAGAACGAGTCGAGCTGGCCGCCCAGGGCGGACGACGCGTTCAGCGCCCGCGCCACCGCGCCGTCCATGCGGTCCAGCAGCGTGGCGTACAGCACCCACCACGTCGCCTCGAGGGGCTTGCCGCTCAGGGCCAGCACCGACGCGACCAGCCCGCAGGCCAGCGCGGCCGCGGTCACCAGGTTGGGAGCGATGTAGCGCAGATCTTTCATGGGCATCGCACGGAGGGAGACCCCCCGTGGCCCACAAGATAGCAGTTTTTGTGCTCAGCCGGTGCTGTCGGAGGGGGAGCGGAAGCCGTCGACGTCGATGGTGCCGTTGGTGGTGTCGAGGCGGACCTCGGTGGTGCCGCCGCCGTTGAGCAGGCCGTGGGCCTCGGTGTCGTGCCAGCTGCCCTCGAAGAGCAGGCCGTCGATGTGGATGTTGCCGTGGGTGGTGGCCGCGTCGAAGGTGGCCATGGTGTCGTCGGGGATGCGCAGGACCACGTCGCCGTTGGTGGTGTCGCCGTAGGCGTGGCCGCCGCCGGGCACGACCAGCTCGAGGGTCACCGAGCCGTTGGTGGTGGACGCGTCGACGCTGCCGAGGTGGTCCTCGACGAGCACGCGGCCGTTGGTGGTGTGGGCGTTGACCACGCCGGTGCTGCCGGTGATCTCGATGCCGCCGTTGGTGGTGTCGAGGTCCACGTCGCCGCGCATGTCCTTGACCAGGATCTCACCGTTGGTGGTGTCCACGGCGCTGCGCAGGTGGTCGGGCACGTACAGGACCATGTCGGTGGCGTAGACGTCGCAGGGGGTGTCCATCACGACGGTGGCCTTGTTGCCGGTGGTGACGATCTCGAGCGTCACGTCCTCGAAGGCCTTCTCGGCGGCGTCGCGGCTCACGCCCAGCATCTCGAAGTGGGCCTCCACCCACAGGACGTCGGTCTCACCGTCGCCCACCAGCTCGATGGAGGCGTTGGCCAGATCCACGTGGACCGACTCGATGCCGGCGGCGGAGACGTCGGCGCAGCGGGATCCCACGGCGCGGTAGCACCCGGACTGCAGGACCAGGATCGCCAGGACGGCGAGCAGGGAGTGGATACGGAGCATGCGCGGACTTGTCAAAGTGCTTCCCCTTTCGACCGTGCCCGCTACCCATGGTGGTGTACGTCCCGTCCGCCGTGAATTACCGCCCCCTTACTTTCGGCTAAAGTAAAGAGGATGATCTCCCACCCCACTCCCGTCGCAGGAACGCCGATCTGCACCCGTCTGCGGCGCCGGCTCTCCTCGGCGATGGAGGACATCGCCTCGTCGCCCCAGCTTGCATCCGTGCACACCTCGACGCTCCTGCTCGGTCCGGGAGTGTGAGAACATCCTCGACATGCGACGCATCACCGGCCCCCTGATCCTCCTGGCCGGCGTCTTCTGTTTCCACGCCTGGGGTACCGTGGCGTGGCTGTCGCGCAACTCGTTGCCCGACGGGTTGCACAACGAGTTCATGCACCTGTGGCGCGCCGTGGAGCTGTTCTTCCGCATCCGCGACATGGGCGGCACGGGCGCCCACTCGCTGCTGTTCGAGGACTACTACCCGCCCCTGTTCCCCCTCGTCGCGGACCTGTTCCTGGCCGTGGCGCCCAACCACGAGGACTCGCTGGCCGCGGCCAACCTGGTGTGGTTGGTGTTGCTGCTGGCGGCCGTTTTCGCCCTGGGCAACCGGCTGGCCGGTCCATGGACCGGGGCGCTGGCTGCGGCGCTGGTGACGCTCTACCCGTCCATCTACGGCACGATGCGGCACCTGGAGCCGTGCGTGGCGCTGACGGCCTGCTCGGCCGCGGCGATCTGGGCCCTGTGGGCTGCCAAGGGGTTCTCGCGCGCCGTGCCCAGCGCCCTGTTCGGCCTGGCCGTGGCTGGCGGGTTGCTCGTGGACCGGCTGGCCATGGCGCCGCTGATGGCCGCGCCTGCGGTGGCGGCGGCGGTGGTCGGGTGGCGGCGGGCCGGGGCAGGGGACCGACGCCGCATCCTGATCGGCTGCGGGCTGGCCGCGGGCGTGGTCGTCGTGCTGACCGCGTACTACCACGGCCACTTCGTCGCCATTCACCTGGCCGAGATCAGCTCGCAGGTGGAGGGGGAGATCGACGCGTACGGCGTGCACACGGAGAACCGCTCGGTGCTGTCGCCGGCGTACTGGGCCTACTACGGGCTGGCGTGGTTCGACGGACAGACCGGCACCGCGCTGGGCCTGGCCGGCCTCGTGGCGGTGATCGCGGCGCTGGTGAAGCTGCGGCGCCCCCAAGGGCGGCGGGGCTGGCTGGTGCTGGTGTGGCTGCTGGGCGGCATGGCGCTGTTCACCGTGCTGGGCAAGAAGCAGCCCTACTACACCCTGCCCCTGCTGCCGGCCCTGGCGCTGGTCACGGCGCGGGAGATCGCGGCGCTGCGTCCGCGGGCCGTTGCCGTGGGGATCGCGGTGGTCCTGGCGGGGCTGGGCGTACACCAGTGGTCGGCGCTGTCCTTCGACCGTCCCCTGTTGCCGAGCAGCGGCGCGCTGGCGTACGTGGCCGGCCGCAGCCCCGTGCCCGAGGAGTGGATGGGCCAGCGGTTCGAGATGGCCGTGCCCTGGGTCGACCACGGGCTGCACTTCGACGACGTGATCGACACCATCCGCGCCGGCGGCTTCGAGTCGGAGCGGGACCGGGTGGCGGTGTTCGCCGACGGTACCGCGTTCTACGAGTCGTACCTGGTGTCCATGACCCGCCTGCACCTGGACACCTGGGCGGTGGAGGGGGTGCTGATCTTCCCGCAGGCCGTCACCGAGTTCGAGCCCGCCACCGACTGGTTCGTGTACGCCAGCCGCGACGAGGACAGCCTGTGGCCGGGGGAGACCGAGATCGTGCGCACGCACGAGGAGTTCTACTCCTGGGAGGGCAACCCGGAGCTGCTTCAGGCGGTGGACCGCATGGGGCGCCGGGCGACGCGGGTGGAGACCTTCCCCATCGACAGCGGCGGCATCATCCACGTGTACCGGCTGGCCGGAGGTGGGCGGTGACGCTGCTGCAGCGCATCGAGGACGCGCTGGCGCCCCGCAAGGGGCCGGACTGGCGCGGGTTCTACCCGGCGCTGGCGACGATCCTGGTCGTGGGCGCGGCAGTGCGACTGGGTCGGTTGCCCGTGGTGTGGGACTACTGGGCCATCGACTACGTCTCCTACGTGTACCCCCACTACGAGGCCCTCGGCGGCGGGTTCCCGTGGCTGAAGCTGGTGGGCATGCACCCCGGTCAGTACGCGCTGGGCATGGCGATCCTGCTGCGGATGGGCCTGCCCGTGGGCCTGCTGTTCGCCCTGCCGCTGGTCGCCTCGATCGCGGCCGTGGCCGTGGGGGCGCTGTGGGTGCGGCGGCTGACGTCGTCGTGGCCCGGGTTGCTGTTCGCCGCCCTGGCGTCCCTCAGCCCGTACCAGGCCCACTACGGCATGGAGCTGAACAACTACCCCCTGTTCCTGCTCGCGGGCTCGGTGCTGCTGGTGGTGATCTGGGCCTCGTGGAACGACCCGCGGCGCCGCAACCTCGTGGCCCTGGGGGTGACGGTCTGTGCGGCCCTGCACGCCCACTTCTTCCTCGTGCCGTTGCTGGTGGTGTTCGCCGTGGCCACGGCCGCGCGCAAGCGCTGGACGGTGCTCGCGGCGATGGGGATCGGCCTCGTGCCGGCCCTGCCGGTGCTGATCACCGCCGCCGTGCTGCCCTCGCAGACGGGCAGCTACACCGGCGAGGTGCCGGCGGGCTGGATCCTGGTGGACGAGAGCCTGGCCGCGTGGGTGGGGCGGTTCGGCAGCGGCTGGAGCCTGGCCGCGGCGCTGGTGGCTGCGGCGGCGGGCGCGGTGATGGCCCTGGCCCGCCCCGCCACCCGCGGGCCCGCCGTGCTGCTGCTGGGGACCATCGCGGCGCTGACGGTGGTGAACTACGTGGGCTTCGTCACCGGCGCCGCGCGGATCTTCCAGACCCCGTACTGGGTGCTGCCGTCGTGGTGCGCCATGGCGCTGATGGCCCTGGGGTTTGCCAGCGCGCGCTGGTACTTCTTCCCGGCCTTCGGCCTGGCGCTGCTGCTGTGGCTGCCCCCGGCGGTGAGCCGCGCCATCTTGCCGCGCTCCCAGGCCGAGGCCACGGTGGGCGAGTGGACCGGCGACGACGTGCGCTGGACCCCTGCGCCGGACGACGCCGCGGCCCTCGCGGACTACCTCGACGAGTCGTTCCGCCCGGGCGACGTCGTCATGGTCCTGTGGGACGCGGCCTACATCAACGATCAGCCCCACCGCTACGATCCCCAGTTCGCGGCATTCCCGCCGCTGCAGGTGGGCGGCTGGGATCCGGAGAGCGTCAACACGGGCTTCGGCTTCCACTTCCGCGGTGGCACGGTCTACTTCTTCAACCGCGTCCCGTTGCGCGACGACGACGACGAGACGGCCCTGCACGAAGCGGTGGAACGCTGGATCGAGGAGGGCCGAACCGCTCACCTCGTCGTGACCAACACGGACCCCGATCGCGACGTGCCCGACGCCCGTCGCTTCCGGCGCTGGGTGGACATCTGCGGGGGTCGCTGGAGCGATCGTCGACTGGAAACTTCCAGGCTCATCGTGATAGAGCCCCCCGAGTGACCCGTCACGCCCTCCACCTCGCTCTCCCCACCGCGCTGATCGCGACGCTGACGTTGAGCTCTGGGTGTCCCACCGAGGAGGGCCGCCTGCCGGCCACCGCCTACGGCCTCGAGGTGGACAACAGCGACACCAGCTTCCTCGCCTGCTGGCTCACCTGGCAGACCGACGAGCCTGCCACGTCCTACGTGGAGTTCGGCGTCGACACGTACACCCACTTCATCGAGGACACGGGCCTCGTGCAGGACCACGAGGTCGCGGTGTACGGCCTGCGGCCCGGCACCGAGTACAAGCTCCGGGTGACGTCCCGCACGGCCGAAGGGGAGCGGGGGATCTCGGCCACCACCACGTACCAGACGCGCAACGTGCCGTTCACCGACGCCCTGTTCGAGCTCACCGAGCTGCGCGAGGACCTCGTCGAGCCCGGCTGGACGCTGACCAACCTGGCGTTCTCCGAGGGCAACACCGAGGTGCTCGCCGTCATCTTCGACGAGGAGGGCTACCCCGTCTGGTACCGCTACCTGGGTCACGAGCTCGGCCGCGCCGACGTGGTGGTCACCCAGACCGACGCCGGCAACATCCTCGTCGGCGGCGCCGTCGCCGCCGGCCGCGGCCCCGCCGAGATCGCCCTGGACGGCACCGTACGCTGGGAGGGCCACGAGCAGCCCGAGGGCCTCGCTCCGGCCGGGTACATGCACCACTCCTTCGGCAAGCTGGCCAACGGCAACTACATGGCCCTGCGCTACGACTACTCCGGCGGGATGGCCGACGTCATCGAGGAGTTCGACGCCGATCTGAACACCGTGTGGCACTGGAACAGCGGCGAACACCCCGAGGAGCTGGGCGAGAACTACACCCACGGCAACCTCGCCGAGGCCTACCTCGGCCGCGGGGGCGTCCTGTACAGCGCCCGCGGTAGCAGCTCCGTCAGCTTCATCGACCGCGCCTCGGGCAACGTGCGGTGGACCCTCGGCGACAAGCTCGACTTCCAGGAGATCTCCGGGCACCCCGAGGCCTGGTTCCAGCACCAGCACGCCCCCGAGTTCACCGACGACGGCACCATGCTGCTGTTCGACAACGGCATCGACGACCGCGGCTACTCCCGCGTCATCGAGTACGCCCTGGACGAGGACGCCATGACCGCCGAGGTCGTGTGGGAGTACCCCGGCGACCTCGCCGACGACGTATGGCACCAGGGCAAGTGGGGCGACGCCGACCGCCAGGCCAACGGCAACACCCTGATCACCGCCGGCAGCCCCGATGAGGATGGCGACTCCGTGCGCATCTTCGAGGTCACCGAGGCCGGGGAGATGGCCTGGGAGCTGTGGCTGACCCCGGAGGACCCGGGCGCCGAGTACGGGTTCTACATGGCCGAGCGTATCCCGGCGTTGATCCAGGAGATCTAGAGAATCCCCGGCCGTTCACGGCACGCTGCACTGCCCCAGCGCATTCGATCCCCAGCAGTCCACCTCGCCGTCGCCCGTCAGGCCACAGGTGTGCGCCGAGCCCGCGGCGAGTGAGACGAACTCGGTGTTGGGCGTATTACACTCGCCGGAACCGCAGCTCCCCCAGCAGATCGCGTCGCCCACGTCGGTGATGCCGCAGGCGTGGTGGGCGCCGGCGTCGATGGCCACGAAGGTGTAGTTCGGGGGGTTCATGGCGCCGTAGGGTTCGTTGCCCCAGCAGTCCACGGAGCCATCGGTGGCCAGTGCGCAGGTGAAGTTGTCACCGGACGAGACCTGGAGGTAGGTGCCAGCGGGGAAGCCGGAGCCGCCGCCCGAGGAGTAGCCCCAGCAGTCGAGGGAGCCGTCGAATGCGATGCCGCAGCCGTGGTAGTAGCCCAGATCGAAGGACACGAAGGGGGTGGCGGGCTCGGCGAGCTGGTTGTAGGCGTTGCTGCCCCAGCACTCGGCCGTGCCGTCCAGCAGCAGGCCGCAGTTGAAGGTGTAGCCGACGCCGATGGCCGTGAAGGTCTCCCCCGGTGGGCTGGTCTGCCCGTTGCTGTTGTACCCCCAGCAGTCGGCCGATCCGTCCGCGCGCACGGCGCAGCCACCGTACTTGCCGGCGTCGAGGGTCACGAAGGTGCCGGCCGGGGCGTTGGACTGCCCGTTGCCGTTGTCGCCCCAGCACACGACCTCGCCGTCGCAGTCCAGCGCGCAGTTGTGCTGCCGTCCCGCGTCGAGCAGGACGTAGCCGTCCCCCCCATCGACGACGCCGTCGCAGTTGTTGTCCACGCCGTCGTCGCAGCCCTCGAAGGCTCCGGGGTGGGCCGCGTCGTCCCAGTCGTCGCAGTCGCCGTCACAGGTGGTCCAGTCGTCGCCGTCGTGGTCCAGACCGTCCTGATAGGGGTCGTTGTCGTCGCAGTCGCTCTCACAGGGCGTGTCTCCGTCGCCGTCGTGGTCGAAGGGGTGGAGATCCGGATCGTCGTCGTCGCAGTCGTCGTCGCACAGGGACGCCCCGTCGCCATCGAGGTCGCCGTGGTCCGAGGTCGAGGGATCGCAGTCGTTGTCCAGCCCGTCGCAGACCTCGACCCCGCCGGGGAAGGCCTCGTCGTGGTCGTCGTCGCAGTCTCCCTCGCAGATCATGAACCCGTCCGCGTCGGCGTCGACCTCGTCCGCGCCCGGTAGCCCGTCGCAGTTCTCGTCCATGCCGTTGCACACCTCGGCGAACCCGGTCCCGATGGAGGGATCGCCGTCGTGGCAATCGCCCCCGCAGATCATCTGGCCGTCGCCGTCGTCGTCCACCTCGTCCAGGGGCACCGCGCCGTCACAGTCGTTGTCCACGGCGTCACAGATCTCGGGTTGACCCGGATTCCGGCCCGGGTCGCCGTCGTCGCAGTCGCCGTCGCACATCGTGAAGCCGTCCGCGTCGAGGTCGTCGAGCTCGTCCGTGGTCGGATCGCAGTCGTTGTCGATGCCGTCGCAGACCTCCTCGGCGTCCGGGTGGATGGTCCAGTCGTCGTCGTCGCAGTCCCTGCCACACAGCAAGAAGCCGTCGCCGTCCAGATCGAGCTCGTCCGGCGCGGGCAGGTGGTCGCAGTCGTCGTCGAGGCCGTTGCAGAGCTCGGGGAAGCCCAGGCCCACCTCGGCGGCGTTGTCGTTGCAGTCCCCCTCGCAGACCCGCTGCCCGTCCCCGTCGCGGTCCTGCTCCCGGTTGGGGATCGAGCCGTTGCAGTCGTTGTCGAGGCCGTCGCACAGCTCGCCCATGCCCGGATGGCGC